>JBKJIL010000115.1:0-17157 GCA_046598435.1 Acidimicrobiales bacterium | reverse complement strand
CCACCAGCGAATGCGAGGCCGAGGACGCCGTCAGCGGTGTTCCTGGCCGGCGTCGGACATCGCAAACGTTGCCTGACACGGCACTAGACCGCGCTCACACCCGGGCGGCCAGCTGGTCGCGCGTGAAGCGGCGGGCGCCGCCTCGTACCAGCCAGATGGCGACGATCCAGATGACGGCGCCGATGGCGATGGCCACCGGGGCGGGGGCGAGGAGCAAGCCGCTGGACTGTCCCACGGACAGGAAGATGAGCGGCAGGATCACGGCGCCACCGAGCTGGTTGGCCTCCTGGCTGGTGCGTGCCCGGGCCGAGACGCGGACCATCACGGCCAGGCCGAGGGTGGCCACGGCAGGGCCGACCCACAGGATCATCACCATCCAGAGCTGGGTGGGGACGAAGATCCGATGCAGGACCGGCCAGGCGATCCCGTTGGCCACGAGGCAGAAGCACAGGAACCCGATCCACGACACGGCGATGGCGGGGATGAAGGCGGTGAGGAGCTTGGCGAGGAAGAGGTCGCGCTCGGCGATGGGCAGGTGCAGGAGCGACTCGAGCGTCTTGCGCTCCTTCTCACCGGCAAAGGCGTCGGCCGCCAGCACCGCCGAGACCATCAGCGGGACGATGAGGAACAGCGGCGCCAGCAGGTAGCCGTTCACGAGGACGATCAGCTGCTCACGTGCGGGCAGGGCGAGGATCGGATCGGCCAGCCCGCCCGGCATCGAGTTCAGGATGCGGCCGACGTCGGGGTTCGTCGGTGCCCGGGCTGCCAGCCCGACGGCGAAGGGCAGCACGATCATCAAGAGGGCGGGCACGGCCAGCATCGGGATGACCACGGCCTTGGAGCGCCGCACCGCGATGAGGTCCTTGGTGACGATGGCCCAGATCACCGGCCAGCTCGGTCGGGCCTGTCGGGCCTGTCGGCCTCTCATGTCCGCACCCCCACCGCGCCGCTCAGCAGGTCGCGGGCCGAGGGTCCGTCCGTGCGGCCCTCCGCCTCGGCGATGCGGGCCTCCACCGCGAAGTAGATGTCCTCGAGCGACGGCGGGCGGGCGACGGCGCCATAGACGGGCAGACCTCGCTCGACGAGCGCCTTCACCACGGCGGGGAGGTCGTCGCGCCTGGCGAGGCGCACGGTCGCTCCCAGCGGGTCGGCCGCGACCGCCAGCACCCCGGGCAACGACCGCACGAGCGCGCTGGTGGGCTCGTCGATCGGCTGTCCGAGCTCGACGGTGGCATCGAGGCCGTGCCAGAGATCGGCGGCGATCTCGTCGGGCCGTCCGAAGGCGTGGACCACGCCACGGTGCAGCACGGCCATGCGATCGGCCAGGCGCCCGGCCTCGCCGAGGAAGTGGGTGCACAGCACCACCGTGCGGCCGTGCTCGGTGGCCAGTGCCCCGATGAGGTCGATGACGTCGCGGGTGGCGGCCGGGTCGAGCCCGGAGGTGGGTTCGTCGAGGAAGAGCACGTCGGGGTCGTGCAAGAGCGCACGGGCCAGGGCCAACCGCTTGCGCTGGCCGGTGGAGGTCCCCTGCACGGGGATGTCCGCTCGGTCGGCCATGCCGAAGCGCTCGAGCAGATCCATCGTGCGTCGGGCCGCCCACGCCCGGTCGAGCCCCCGCATTCGGGCCGTGAGCTCGAGGTTCTCCCGAGCGGTGAGGCGCTCGTCGAGCCCGGCGTGCTCGGTGAGCACGCCGGTGCGTCGCCGCACGGCGTCGCCGTCGACGGCCGGGTCGAGGCCCAGCACCGAGGCGCGGCCTCGATCGGCCTTGAGGATCCCGTTGAGGAGGCGGACGGTCGTCGTCTTCCCGGCGCCGTTCGGGCCCAGCAGGGCCAGCACCTCGCCCTGGTCGACCGACAGCGTGAGGCCGTCGAGCGCCATCCCGCTGGGGAACGACCGCGTCAGGTCCCAGGTCTCGATGGCGGCGGTCACCGGCGCAGTCTCGCTGACGCCGGGTGGTGCGGCGTCGTCACCCGTGCTCGAGGGCCCGCAGGGGGTCGAGCACGGCCGTGACCCGTTCCGAGGTCGGGTGGGGCGCCGGCGGGGCAGGAGGGGCCGTGGTGGTGGGCGCGGCGGTGGTCGTGGTCTGTGGCGTCCCCGGCGGGCGCGGGGCGGCAGGTGGCGGGCTGGGTGGTGGGCTGGCGGGAGGGGCTGAGTCGGCTCGGGCCATGAAGTTGTGGGTGGTGTAGATCTGGCCGTCGGCGGCCAGCGTCACGCCCACCGCCACGTAGTTCCAGTCGGGATCGACCAGGTTGCGGTAGTGGGCGGGGCTGTCGATGAAGGCCTGCATGAGGCTGTCGACGTCAGGTCCCACGCCGACGTTCTCCCCGAGCTTCGTCCAGTTGCCGCTCACCTGGGAGCTGAGGCTCGGGTTGTGCGAGATCTGGCCGGCCTCCACCATCCGCTCCGTCCACCGGCGGGCCACGCCGAGGAGCTCGCCGTCGACGCGCAGCGTCCCGAGCCCCTTGGAGGAGCGAAGGCTGTTGATGCGGCTCACGAACTGGGACTCGATGTCCGGGGACGGGCTGCTGGAGCTGATCGGGCGGGCCGTGGCGGCCGGGGCGGCCGGGGCGGTGCGTTGGGCGAGCGATGCCGGCCCGAGGCCGACGGCAGCGGCCAGGGCTGCGGCGGTGACCGCGGCGCACCAGCGGCGGGTCGGGCGCGGGCCTTGGGCGAGGGAGGGCATCACCCTGAGCATCGGGACGTTCGGCACGCGGCTTGAGTCTGCACCCCTGGTGGGGTGACTGCCGTCAGGCTGTGCTGGACTGTCTCCCGATGAACCTGGCCGAGATCCTCGCCCCGCACCCCGCCGACGCCGTTGCCCTCATCTCACGTGGCAAGACCACGACCTATGGTGAGCTCCGCGACCAGGTGGCGGGGCTGCGCGGGGGCCTGGTCGGGCTCGGGCTCGAGCCGGGCGATCGGGTGGCCATCGTGGCCGCCAACAACTGGTACTTCGTGGCGTCGTACCTCGCCGTGCTGGGTGCGGGCTGCGTCGCCGTGCCCATCAACCCGACCAGCCCGATCCCCGAGGTGCAGCACCAGCTGGCGGCCATCGGCGCCCGCATGGTCATCGCCGGTCCCTCCGCCAAGGGCACGGTGGGCGCCCTCGACCGAGCCGCGCTGCCGGTGCTGGAGCACGTGGTGGCCAGCGTCGGGGGCGACATCGCCGACGCGGTGCTGCTGGACGACCTGCTGGCCAGCGCACCCGTGCCGGTGGTGGACCGTCAGGCCGACGAGCTCGCCGTGCTCATCTTCACGAGCGGCACGGCCGGCTCGCCCAAGGCGGCCATGCTCACCCACGGCAGCCTCCTCGCCAACGTCGAGCAGTGCCAGGCCCATCCGGGTCGCGCCCAGGGCCCCGATGACGTCGTGTTCGGTGTGCTGCCGCTCTTCCACATCTTCGGGCTCAACGTCGTGCTCGGCCTGTCGCTCAGCGCCGGGGCCACCGTGCTGCTGATCGAGCGGTTCGATCCGCAGTCGGCCCTGGAGGCCGTGGCCAACCACGGCGTCACGATCATCAGCGGGGCGCCCACCATGTGGGCGGCGTGGGCGGCCCTCCCGGGCACTCGCCCGACCGCCCTGGCCACGGTCCGCCTGGCCACCTCTGGGGCGGCCAAGCTCGAACCCCAGGTGGCGCGAGCCATCGCCGACCGCTTCGGCGTGCGGGTGATGGAGGGCTACGGCCTCACCGAGGCCTCGCCGGTGGTGACCTCGGGCACCGGACTGGCCGCGCCCGAGGGGAGCATCGGGGTGCCGCTGCCGGGGGTGGGCGTGCGCCTCGTCGACGCCGCCGGCGACGATGCGCTGGTCGGTGATCCCGGCGAGCTGTGGGTGTCGGGCCCCAACGTGTTCGCCGGCTACTGGAACGACCCGCAGGCCACCCGCCAAGCCGTGGACGCCGAGGGATGGCTGCACACCGGCGACGTTGCCGTGGTGGACGACGACGGCTTCCTGTTCCTCGTGGACAGGGTCAAGGACCTCATCATCGTCTCCGGGTTCAACGTGTACCCGGCCGAGGTGGAAGAGGTGATCGCTCGCCATCCCGGCGTCGCGGAGGTGGCCGTGATCGGTGTGCCCCACCCGCACTCCGGCGAGGCCGTGAAGGCCTACGTCGTCACCCAAGAGGGCATCTCGGTCGAGGAAGACGACATCATCGCCCACTGCGAAGGCCAGCTGGCGCGGTACAAGTGCCCCCAAAAGGTCATGTTCGTCGACGCCCTGCCACAGACCGCCACGGGCAAGGTGCGGCGAGCGGCCCTGCGCTGAGCCCGGTTTCGGGTTCGTGAACACGTGAACAAGCGGCGGTAGACTGGGCGGGCATGCCCTTGCCGCCCGCGCAGCCACCCTCTCCGCCGGCCCGCTCCCGTCGGAAGATCCCCGACGCAACCGTGGCGCGGCTCCCGCTGTACCTGCGCAGCCTCCTCGAGGGCCAGCACTCCGGCCTCACGACGATCTCCTCCGAGCGGTTGGCCGAGCTGGCGGGCGTGAACGCCGCCAAGGTCCGCAAGGACCTCTCCTACCTCGGCTCCTACGGCACCCGTGGCGTCGGCTACGACGTCGAGTACCTCCTGTTCCAGATGAGCCGCGAGCTGGGCCTCACCCAGGACTGGCCAGTGGCCATCGTGGGCCTCGGCAACCTCGGCCAGGCCCTCGCCAACTACGTCGGCTTCGGTGATCGGGGCTTCCCGATCGTGGCCCTCTGCGACGCCGACGACCGCGTCGTCGGCAGCACCGTGCACGGCATCGTCGTGCGCCACATCGATGACCTGCCCGCGCTCGCCGCGGAGCACGGCATCGCCATCGGCATCATCGCCACACCGGCGGGCGCCGCCCAGGACGTGGCCGACGTGCTCGTGGCGGCCGGAGTGTCGTCCATCCTCAACTTCGCGCCGACGGTCATCGCCGTGCCCGACGAGGTGTCGCTGCGCAAGGTCGACCTCGCCGTCGAGCTCCAGATCCTGAGCTTCTACCAGCAGCGTCGGGCCGGCGGCCCGGGTCCGGCCCTGGCCGACGTCGCCCGCGCCACCGCGGACTAGGGCCCCGGTGCCGGTCAACGCACCCGCCTACCCGGTCAACCTGCTGCTGGCCGGGCGTCGGGTCCTCGTCGTGGGCGGGGGCACGGTGGCCGCAGCCAAGGTGGCAGGCCTCCTGGCGGCCGGCGCGGTTGTCCACGTGGTGAGCCTGGAGGTCGGTGCCGGTGTGCGGGCCCAGGCCGTCACCTGGGAGGAGCGGGCCTACGAGCGCGGTGAGGTGGCCGGCTACCGGCTCGTCGTCGCCTGCACCGACGATCCTGCCGTGAACCAGGCGGTGTTCGACGACGGTGAGGCCCGGGGCATCTGGGTGAACGCGGCCGACGATCCCGAGCGCTGTTCGTACACGCTCCCGGCCCGACTCGAGCGGGGACGACTGCTCGTCACCGTGTCCACCTCCGGCGAGAGCCCGGCACTGGCGGGCTGGTTGCGCGACCAGCTGGCCGAGGTGGTGGGGCCGTCCCACGAGCGCCTCCTCGAGCTCCTCGGCGAGACCCGCAGGGAGATGGCCGCGGCCGGGGTCCTCCGGCCCGTGGCCGATTGGCGAACGGCCCTCGATTCGGGGATGCTGGAACTCATCCGGAGCGGGCGAGCCGCCGAGGCCAGGGAGCTGCTTCGCGGTGTCCTGGGCCTTGGTGACGTGCCTCCGACGGAGAGCCGCTAAGGAGCCCGCCAGCGTGTCGGTCATCGTCATCGGACTGAACCATCGGAGCACGCCTCTCGACCTGCTCGAGCGGATGAGCATCAGCGATGGCGCGCTGCCGAAGGCCCTACACGACCTCGTGTCCCGCGGTGACGTCTCCGAGGCCGTCGTGCTCTCCACGTGCAACCGCACCGAGGTCTATGCCATCGCGGAGCGCTTCCACGGTGCCTACCAGGACATCCGCGACTTCCTCGCCGAGCTGGCCTTCCTGGCCCCCGAGGACTTCAGCGACCACCTCTACACGCACTACGACGCGCCGGCGGTGGCCCACCTGTTCGCGGTGGCCTCCGGCCTCGACTCCGCGGTGCTCGGTGAGAGCGAGATCCTCGGTCAGGTCAAGGTGTCGTGGGATCGCGCCCGCGACGAAGGCGCCGCCGGGCCGGGCTTGAACCTGCTGTTCCGCCACGCCCTGGAGGCCGGCAAGCGAGCTCGCACGCAGACCGGCATCGCGCGGAACATCACGTCGGTGTCCCAAGCCGCCGTGGCGCTGGCCGGCGCCCGGCTGGGCGGTCTCGGTGGACGCCGTGTGATGGTGCTCGGCGCGGGCGACATGGGGGAGGCCATGGCGCTCGGTCTGGCCAAGGCCGGTGTCGCCGACATCGCGGTCGCCAACCGCACCTGGGATCGCGCCGTGCAGCTGGCCGACCGCACCGGCGGTCGGGCGGTCCGCCTGGCCGACGTGCCCGCGGCCATCGCCGACGTCGATGTGCTCCTGTCCTCCACGGGCGCCGCGTCGCCCATCTTCGAGGTCGACGACGTGCGCGAGATCATCGCCGAGCGCGTCGGTCGACCGCTGCTCATCGTGGACATCGCCGTGCCCCGCGACATCGACCCCGCTGTCGGGGCCCTCGAGGGCGTCACCCTGCTCGACATGGACGACCTTCGGGCCTTCGCCGATGCGGGCACCGATGCTCGCAAGCGCGAGGTCTCCGCCGTGCAGACGATCCTCGACGACGAGCTCGAGCGCTACCTGGTGGCCACCTCGGCCCGCGAGGTGGCGCCGATGATCGTAGCCCTGCGCGAGCGGGCTGAGGAGCTGCGCCGGGCCGAGCTCGATCGGTTCCGAGGCCGGCTGGAGGGCCTCGACGAGGTGCAGCTCGATGCCATCGAGGGACTCACCCGGGGCATCATCAGCAAGCTCCTGCACGAACCGTCTGTGGCCCTCAAGGATGCGGCCGGCTCCCCCCGCGGCGATCGTCTCGTGGCCACGCTGCGCGAGCTGTTCGCTCTCGACGGCGCCCAGCCCGCTCCCCGCGCCGCCGCTCCCGTCGAGGAGTGACGTCGGCCGGCCCGGCCCCCGGCGTGACCACATGACCACGGTTCGGGCCGCGACGCGGAGCAGCGCCCTGGCCGTGTGGCAGGCCGAGCACATCGCGGGCCTGCTCCAAGCCGCCGACCGCACGGTCACCGTCGAGCTCGTGCTCGTCGACACCCAGGGCGACCGACGCCTCGACGTGCCCATCTGGGAGCTGGGCGGCAAGGGCGTCTTCGCCAAGGAGGTCCAGGCCGCCGTGCTCGACGGCCGGGCGGACCTCGCCGTGCACTCGGGCAAGGACCTGCCCTCGGTGTCCGTCCCCGGTCTCGTGATCGCGGCGGTCCCCGAGCGGGGCGACCCGCGCGACGCCTTGGTGGGCTCGACCTTGGCCGACCTACGAGTCGGCGCCGAGGTCGCCACCGGCTCGCTGCGCCGCCAAGCCCAGCTCGCGGCGGCCCGACCCGACCTGCGCTTCGTGGGCCTGCGCGGGAACATGGCCACCCGCCTGGCCAAGGCCGCCGACCACGACGCCATCGTCGTGGCGGCCACGGCGCTCGACCGCCTCGGGCTGGCGGACCGGATCACCGAGCGGCTCTCCACCCAGCTCGTGCTGCCACAGGTCGCCCAGGCGGCGCTGATCGTCGAGTGCCGATCCGACGACGCCGACCTCCGGATGCTGCTCACCTCGATCGAGCACGCGGCGTCCCGTCGCTGCGTCGACGCCGAGCGGGCGTTCCTCGCCGAGCTCGGGGGCGACTGCTCGCTGCCGGCAGCGGCCTACGCCACCCTCACCGACGGTCGGCTGTCGATCGAAGGGCGCCTGGCGGCCGTCGACGGGACCACGGTGCTCCGCCAGGTAGGGACCGACGGCGCCGCGGTGGCCCGCCACCTGCTCGACGACGGGGGTCGGGAGCTCCTCGACCGCTGAGGTGGGTCTACGGTCCCGCCGATGGAGATCACTCCGGCCACGTTCGCTCGCTACGCCCGGCACGCCCTGGCGCAGATGCTGGCGGTGGCCGAGCGCGTGGGTGAGCCCAAGGTCAACCAACGACCACTGGGCCCGGAGACGAACTCCGTGGCGGCCCTGATCCTTCACTCCTGCGGTGTCGCGGAGTTCTGGCTGGGCCACGTCGGCCTCGGCCGCGCCAGCCAGCGTGACCGCGACGGCGAGTTCACCCGCACCGCCACCCTCGACGAGCTGCGCGTCGCGGTGGAGGTCACGATGCGTCAGGTGGAGGCCGACCTCGACGCGATCGACCGAGGTGCGACCTCAGCCTTCGCCACGGGGCGGCAGTTCCTGCTGGACGGCGACGAGTCCGATGCCGCGCTCGTCGTCCACGTGATCGAGGAGCTCTTCCAGCACCTCGGCCACGCGGAGCTGGCCGCCGACGCGCTCCTGCCCTGACGCCGCTCGTCGCCGCCCGCCGCCCGGCGTCCGGCGCCCGGCGGTCAGGTGGCCCGCACCGCGGGTTGGTCGGCGTTGGCGCCGGTCCAGTCGCCGACGCGGCTGGCCCCGCCGTAGGCCCGGAGATCGCTCGTGGCGCGCGGTGCCCCGGCGGCGTCGTGGAAGGCGAAGGCCCCGCGGTAGCGGGCGCTGAAGAAGCTGGCCCGCCATGGGAGCTGATCGGCCCGACCCACCTCGACGCGGGGCGCGGCCAGCAGCGTGTCGGCGCCGCTGCGCCGGGTGGCCGGCGCCGCCGAGAGATACCGGTCGATCCACGCTCGGGTGTACAGCTCGGCCAGGCGCACGCCGTAGGTCGTGGACGGGAGGATGTAGGGCACGTCCACCCACTCGATGTGGGTGCCGCCCCGGACGGTGAGCGTGTAGGAGTCGACCTGCGCCGCCCGCCAGGCCCGGAAGGCCGTGAGGTGGCTGGAGGGATCGGGGGCCTCGGTGCTGGGCTGGGGCTGGAGGAAGTAGCCGTCGGCCTGCTGGTCCATGGCCGGCACGACCGGGGTCACGCCATCGGCCGAGAGCCGGTCCCAGGCCACGATGGCCTTGATCGGGTACGAGCGGCCCAGGCAGACGGGCAGGGTCCGCCAGAGCCCGGCCCGGTCGCTGCACTGCTGCACCACCGAGATGGCCCGAGCGCCGAGCGAGTGGCCGGCCAGCGCCAGCCGGGTGCGATCGAGGGAGCCCGCGAGCGGGTTGGTCCAGGACAGGCTGGCATCACCGCGTGCCTTGGCCGCTGCCACCTGGGTGGCGGTCCACCCGCCGGGCACGTAGCCGGCGCCGGGACGCGAGTACAGGAAGCGCAGCGCGTCGACGGTGCCGTCCACGAAGTTGGCCTCCTGCTGGAAGGGCACGCCGTCGTCGCTCGGGGCCACGTCGCCGGCAGCATGACCGAAGGTCTCGCTCTCACCCTGTCCCTGGGCATCGAAGGTCAGCACCAGGTAGCCCGCCTCAGCCAGCGAGCGAGCGGCCCACCAGTACATGTGCTGGGTGCCCTGGATCGAGCCGGGCGTGATCACGACGGCAGGCTTGGCGCCGCCCTGCCCGTCGCTCCACAGTCGTCCGACGAGCTTGGCGCCCGTGCGTGAGAGGAAGCCCACGGTGGTCGGCGTGAGCTCGTGGTAGGCGCGGGGATCGCCGACCGACCCACCAGGCAGGAGCTGCCCGAGGGTCAGGTAGGCGCGTCCCTGCGGTGCGTCGGCCACCTGTCGACCGAGGTTGGTGAGGAAGGACTCCGCCGCCGCAGGCGCGAAGGCCGGCCCGTAGGCCGGGTCGGTGAGGTAGGCCAGCTGTCGGCCGGACGCCGTGGACCGGCTGACGTTGTCGACGTCGTGCTGGAGGTAAGCGGGGTCGGCGTAGTCATCGGCGTGGGCCAAGGGCACCACGGCTGCCGTCACCACCACCGAGAGCAGGGCCACGACACGAGCGAGCGGGGTTCGACGCATCATGCGAAGTTCGCCGTCACCGGGGCGGAGACCTGTGCGGACGGGGTCAGCCAAACATGTACTGCGGGTAGCAGATCTGGTCGGGGGTACGTTGCGCGAACCGGAGAGGTTGTGGCGGCCTGTCTGGCCCGCTCGAACGAGTGGGTGTCCGTAAACATCGCCGCGCCGCACCTGCTCCGGAGCTGTCCGCGCCGCGCCGCGCCGGCCGCGCTGAGCGTCGCGTCGAGGGTCGGTTCGAGGGGCGTCGGGCGAGCGGCTCTACGCTTCGATCGATGAGGGCCCAGCCATGACCGTGTACCTCGTCGGCGCGGGGCCCGGCGATCCGGGGTTGCTCACCGTGCGCGGGGCGGAGGTGCTCGGCCGCGCCGACGTCGTCGTCTACGACCGCCTGTCCGTGGAGGCGCTCCTCGAGCTCGCGCCTCCGGGCGCCGAGCGGATCAGCGTGGGCAAGGCACCCGGGAAGGTCACGCTCCCGCAGGAGGGGATCAGCGCCCTGCTCGTCGAGCGCGGCCGCACCGGCCAGACGGTGGTGCGGCTGAAGGGTGGCGATCCCTTCGTGTTCGCCCGGGGCGGTGAGGAGGCGGCAGCGCTGGCCGAGGCCGGGGTGCCCTTCGAGGTGGTGCCGGGCATCAGCTCGGCCATCGCCGCCCCCGCCTACGCCGGCATCCCCGTCACCTTGCGGCACAGCTCCACGTCGTTCACGGTCGTCACCGGACACGAAGACCCATCGGTCGGCGACATCGGCACGGTGGACTGGGGCGCCGTCGCGCAGGTGGGCGGCACCATCGTGATCCTCATGGGGGTGGCGCGCCTCCGGTCGATCGCCGCCGCGCTCGTGGCCGGGGGCCTGCCACCGGAGACACCGGCCGCCGCGGTGCGCTGGGGCACGCGGCCCGAGCAGCACACCATCCGGGCCACGCTCGCCACGTTGGCCGACCAGCCGCTCGAATCGCCATCGGTCATCGTGGTGGGCGAGGTGGCCGCCGTCGACCTCGCCTGGTTCGAGCGCCGCCCGCTGTTCGGCACCAAGGTCGTGGTCACCCGCACCCGTCAGCAGGCGTCGCAGCTGTCGACCGCGCTGGGAGAGGCGGGGGCCGAGGCCATCGAGGTGCCCGTGATCGACGTCGCCGAGCCCGCCGATGGTGGTGTCGCCCTGCGGGCCGCGGCCGCCGCCCTGGCCACCTACGACTGGGTGGTGCTCACCTCACCCAACGGTGCCCGGCGCCTCCTTGCCGCCGTGCACGATGCCGGCGGCGACGGGCGGGCGTTCGGCTCGGCCCAGGTGGCCGCCATCGGCCCGGGCACGGCGGCCGCGCTGGCCGCCGGGGGCATCCGGGCCGACCTCATCCCCGAGCCCTTCGTGGCCGAGGCGCTGCTGGAGGCGCTGGGGGCTCCCGCCGACGGTCAGGCGCGGCTGCTGCTGGCGCGGGCCGAGGTGGCCCGGGATGTGCTGCCCGACGGCTTGCGGGCCCGCGGCTGGCACGTGGACGTCGTCGACGCCTACCGCACGGTCGCCGCCTCCATCACCGATGGGCAGCGAGCTCAGGTGGCCGACGCCGACGTCATCACCTTCACGTCGTCATCCACCGTGGAGCGCTTCCTCGCCGCCTTCGGGCCGGCTCTGGTGCCCCCGTTCGTCGCCTGCATCGGCCCCATCACGGCCGCGACGGCCCGGCAGCACGGTCTCACCGTCGACGTCGAAGCCTCCGAGCACACGATCGACGGCCTGGTCGCGGCCCTCGTCGCCTGGCGCACCACCACCCCTCGCGATCGATGACCCTCGCCGCGGTGGTGTTCGACTTCGACGGCCTCATCCTCGACACCGAGTGGGCGATCTTCGAGTCGGCTCGTGTGGCCTTCGAGCTGCACGGCCACACGCTCAGCGTGGAGGCATGGTCGACGATCATCGGCACCAACGGTGACGACGACGGCGAGTGGTGGGACACGGTGTGTGCGGCCGCCGGCGTGACAGGGTTCGAGCAGGCGCACTTCGAGACGGCCTACGAGGCGCAGGACCGCTCGAGTCGCGACTCGCTCCCCCCGCTGCCCGGGGTCGTGGCGCTGATCGGGGACCTCGAGGGGGCCGGCGTGGCCCTCGGCGTGGCGTCGTCATCGAGCCGGGCCTGGCTCGACCGGCACCTGAGCCGCCTCGGGCTGGCCGAGCACTTCGCCACGCTGGTGGGCGCCGATGTCGTGGGCGGGGTGGGCAAGCCGGCCCCCGACGTGTACCTGCGGGCCTGCGCCGATCTCGGGGCCGACCCAGCCCGCAGCGTTGCCCTGGAGGACTCGGCCCATGGTGCCACCGCCGCCAAGGCAGCCGGCATGACGGTGGTGGCCGTCCCCAGCCGCATCACCAGGTACAACGACTTCGGCCACGCCGATCTCGTCGTCGACAGCCTCGTCGATCTCGACCTCGCCCGGCTGCGCGGCCTGGTCGCCGGTCGCCCCTGACCCACCTCGCGGCGGCCCGCTCCGCCGGTAGCCTCGGCGTCGATGGCCTTCCCCCAACGCCGCTTGCGCCGCCTGCGCCGCACCCCTGCCCTGCGCCGCATGGTCGCGGAGACCCACCTCACGGTCGACGACCTCGTCGCCCCGCTGTTCGTGCGGGAGGGGATCACCGACCCGCAGCCGATCGCCAGCCTCCCGGGGGTGGTACAGCACACCCGTGACTCGCTGCGCAAGGAGGCCGCCGAGCTGGCCGGCCTCGGCATCCCGGCGGTGATCTTGTTCGGCGTGCCCAGTCGCAAGGACGCCGAGGGCTCGGGAGCGTGGGACCCGGAGGGCATCGTGCAGACGGCGCTGACGGACCTGCGATCGGAGGTGGGCGACGCCCTCGTGCTCATCGCAGATCTGTGCGTGGACGAGTACACGGATCACGGTCACTGCGGCGTGCTCACCGCAGGAGGGCAGGTCGACAACGACGCCACGCTGCGCCTCTACCAGCGGGCCGCTCTCGCCCAGGCTGACGCGGGGGCCGACCTCACCGCACCGAGCGGGATGATGGACGGCCAGGTGGGTGCCATCCGCACGGCGCTCGACGGTGCCGGTCACACCGACGTGGGCATCCTCGCCTACGCCGCCAAGTACGCCTCCGCCCTCTACGGGCCGTTCCGGGAGGCGGTGGACGTCGCCATCGCCGACGGTGGCGACCGCAAGGGCTACCAGCAGGACCCCGCCAACCGCCGCGAAGCCCTCGAGGAGATCCGCGCCGACGTGGCCGAAGGCGCCGACCTCATCATGGTCAAGCCGGCCCTCGCCTACCTCGACATCATCGCCGCCGCCCGCGCCGAGGTCGACGTGCCCGTCGCCGCCTACCACGTGTCGGGCGAGTACTCGATGATCAAGGCAGCTGCCGAACGGGGCTGGATCGACGGCGAGGCCGTCGCCCTCGAGCACGTGACGGCCATCAAGCGGGCCGGCGCCGACGTCATCCTCACCTACCTCGCCAAGGAGCTCGCCCTCGTGATCGGTCGATGACCACCAACGACGTCCTCTTCGAACGAGCCCGACGGGTGATCCCAGGCGGTGTGAACAGCCCGGTGCGGGCCTTCGGAAGCGTTGGTGGCACCCCGTACTTCGTGGTCAGGGCCGTCGGCCCCCACGTGTGGGATGCGGACGGTCGCCGGTTGATCGACCTGGTGCAGTCCTACGGCGCCATCATCGCCGGCCACGCCCATCCGACGATCGTGGAGGCCATCCAGCGCGCCGCGGTCGACGGCACGTCGTACGGCGCCCCGACCGAGCGGGAGGTGCTCCTGGCGGAGGCCATCTGCGAGCGCGTTCCCTCGGTGGAGATGGTGCGACTGGTGTCGTCGGGCACCGAGGCCACCATGTCCGCAGTGCGCGTGGCCCGTGGGCACACCGGCCGGGATCGGGTCGTGAAGTTCGCGGGCAACTACCACGGCCACGGGGACCTGCTGCTGGCCGAGGCCGGGAGCGGTCTTGCGGCCCTCGGCCTGCCCGGCTCCGCCGGCGTGCCGAGCTCGGCCGTGGCCGACACCGTGGTGCTGCCCTACAACATGGTGCCCGCGCTCGACGACACGATCGCCTGCGTGATCGTCGAGCCCATCGCCGCCAACATGGGCCTGGTAGCCCCCGGCCCGGGGTTCCTCGACGGGCTGCGCGCCGAGTGCGATCGGGTGGGGGCCCTCTTGATCTTCGACGAGGTGATCACCGGCTTCCGCGTCGCCTACGGCGGGGCGCAAGAGGGCAACGGCATCCGTCCGGATCTCACGACGTTCGGCAAGGTCATCGGGGGTGGGCTCAACATCGGGGCCTACGGCGGTCGGCGCGACGTCATGCAACAGGTCGCCCCCCTCGGCCCCGTCTACCAAGCGGGGACGCTCTCGGGGAACCCGCTGGCCACCGCGGCCGGCCTGGCCGCGCTGTCGTTGCTCGACCGCGCCGCCTACGCACAGCTGACGGCCACCGCAGCCCGTCTGGCGGCCCACCTGCGCACCGCCTTCGCGGCCGCGGGGGTGCCCGCGGTCGTGCCCCAGGAAGCAGCGCTGGTGGGCCTCCACCTCGGCGCCGAGCCTCCCACCGACTACCCCAGCGCACAGCGGACGGACACGGCGCGCTACGCCGCCTTCTTCCACGGCCTGCTCGACCGCGGCGTGGCCCTGGCGCCGGGAGCCTACGAAGTCATGTTCCCGGGCCTGACCCATACCGACGCCGTCATCGACGAGATCGGTGCCGCGGCGGCCGACGCCGCCGGAGCGCTGGCCGCATGACCGACTACACCGCAGCCCAGGAGGATGTGCGGTCGGAGCTCGTCGCCCTCGACGCCGTTCGCCGCCTCCTCAGCGCCGACCACACCCTCTGGCAGGACGACCCCACGGAGGTGGCTGACCGCCTCGGGTGGATCCCGGTGGTGGCCGAGATGCAGGCCGACCTCCCCGCGCTGGCCGCTCGCTGCGACGCCCTGGTCGAGGGGATCGACGACGTGCTGGTGATGGGGATGGGCGGCTCGAGCCTCTTCCCCGAGGTCCTGGCCCGCACCTTCGAGCCTCACGACGGCCGACCGCGGCTGCACGTGCTCGACACCACCGACCCGGCGGCCATCGGCCGGCTGGCCGACACCTGCGCCCCCGCCCGCACCCTGCACCTCGCGTCGTCGAAGTCCGGGTCCACCATCGAGACGCGCAGCCACCTCGAGTGGGCCTGGGCGCGGGCGCAGGGCGAGGGGCGGTTCGCGGTCGTGACGGATCCCGGCTCCGAGCTCGGTCGCCTGGCCCGTGAGCGCGGCTTCGACGAGGTGTTCGAGAACCGGGCCGACATCGGTGGTCGCTACTCCGCCCTCTCGCTCTTCGGGGTGGTCCCGGCCCTGCTGATGGGCGTCGACGTCGACCGCCTCCTGGCCGGCGGCACCCGCGCCCTCGCCGACAGCGGGGTCACCGTCGACGCCGACCACAACGTCGCGCTGCGCCTCGCCGTCGCCATCGCGGCCGGCGTGCGCGCCGGCCGGGACAAGGTCACGATCGACCTGCCCGAGCCGGTGGCGTCGCTCGGCCTGTGGCTCGAGCAGCTCATCGCCGAGTCGCTCGGCAAGGGCGGCACCGGCGCCGTGCCGATCGTGCACGAACCGATCGGCGACCCGAAGGTCTACGGCGCCGATCGCCTCTTCCTCAGCACCGTGGCGCGGCCTGCCCTCGAGGCGGCCGGGCACCCGGTCCACCCGATCGAGGCAGCGGCCGATCCCCAGTCGATCGGGCACCTCGTGGTGACCATGGAGCTGGCCACGGCCCTCGCGGGTGCCGCCCTCGGCGTGCAGCCCTTCGACCAGCCCGCCGTGGCGGCCGCCAAGGCGGCCACCAACGCGGTGCTCGCCGAGGGCGGCGAGCCGGTCGAGGAGCAGCCGCTGGCCGACCTGCTCGCCCTGCTCCAGCCGGGCGACCACCTGGCCCTGCAGGCATTCGTCGATCCCGGCGGTCACGACGCCCAGCTCCTGGAGGCCGCCCGGATCGCGCTGCGCGATCGGCATCGGGTGGCCGTCAGCCTCGGCTACGGCCCTCGGTTCCTGCACTCCACCGGCCAGCTCCACAAGGGTGGGCCCCCGGGCATCGTGTGCGTGCAGGTGGTGGGGGACGACCCTGACGAGATCGCCATCCCCGGCCAGCCCTTCGGCTTCGGCCACCTCAAGCAGGCCCAGGCCACGGGCGATCTGCGCACCCTCCAGGCCCGGGGCATCCGGGCCGCTCGGGTGCCGTTGCACGAGCTCCTCGGGGCTGGCTCATGAGCGTCGGCATCGTCGGTCTCGGGAAGATGGGCGGCAACATGGCCGAGCGCCTGCGCGCTCACGGCCACGAGGTCGTCGGCTACGACGCCTTCAGCGACGCCACCGACGTCGCCTCGCTCGACGCGCTCGTCGCCGCGCTCCCGCCGCCTCGGGTGGTGTGGGTGATGGTGCCGGCCGGCGCCCCCACGGAGGACACCGTCGTGGCCCTCGGGCTGCTGCTCCAACGAGGCGACATCGTCATCGAGGGAGGCAACGCCAACTGGCGCGACAGCGTGCGCCGGGCCGAGGGCCTCGCCACGGCGGGCATCGGGTTCATCGACGCCGGCACCAGCGGCGGCGTCTGGGGACGGACCGAGGGCTACTGCCTCATGGTCGGTGGATCTGAGGCCGACGTCGCCGTCGCGCAGCCGGTGTTCGACGCCCTGGCGCCCGAGGGCGGGTTCGTGCACACCGGTGCGGTGGGCACCGGCCACTTCACCAAGATGGTCCACAACGGCATCGAGTACGGCCTGATGCAGGCCTACGCCGAGGGCTACGAGCTGCTCGCCCGCTCGGGCCTCGACATCGACGTCACCGGCGCACTGGCGGCGTGGCGGCACGGGAGCGTGGTGCGGTCGTGGCTGCTCGACCTCTTCGTGCGCGCCCTCGAGCAGCGTCCCGACCTCGACGGCCTGGCGCCCGTGGCCAAGGACTCCGGTGAGGGCCGTTGGACGGTGCAGGAGGCGGTGGAGCGCGGCGTTCCGGTGCCGGTGATCAGCGCCGCCCTCTTCGCCCGCTTCACCAGCCAAGACGACGACAGCATCGCGATGAAGGCCATCGCCGCGCTGCGAGAGCAGTTCGGGGGGCACGCCGTGCTGCCCGAGACGGCGCCCGGCGACGGCGAGCCGCCGGTGTCGCGCGCCGACGGGATGCCCACGTGAACGGGAACGGCAACGGGCCGCCGTCGGACGCGCTGGTGCTCTTCGGCGCCACCGGCGACCTGGCCAGGAAGAAGATCTTCCCGGCGGTGTACCAGATGACCTGCGACGGCCGA
>JBKJIL010000106.1:0-4338 GCA_046598435.1 Acidimicrobiales bacterium | reverse complement strand
CGTGGAGCAGGCCGGCGTCGAGCAGTTCTTTCATGACGACGGGCACGCCGCCGATGCGGTCGAGGTCGCTCATGTGGTACTTGCCGTGGGGCTTGGTGTCGGCGATGTGCGGCACCTTGGCCGCGACCCGGTTGAAGTCTTCGAGCTCGAGGTCGACCTGGGCCTCGTTGGCGATGGCCAGCAGGTGGAGCACGGCGTTCGTCGAACCACCGAGGGCCATGACGATGGCGATGGCGTTCTCGAAGGCGTCCTTCGTCATGATCTGGCGCGGACGGATGCCCTGCTCGAGCAGGCGCACGACGGCCTGCCCCGAGGCGTAGGCGAAGTCGTCACGCCGGCTGTCAGGGGCGGGCGGCGTGGACGAGCCGGGCAGCGACATGCCGATGGCCTCGGCCACCGACGCCATGGTGTTGGCCGTGAACATGCCGGCGCAGCTGCCCTCGCTCGGGCAGGCGCCGCGCTCGATGGCGTCGAGCTCGGCGTCGTCGATGGTGCCGGCGGCATGGGCGCCGACCGCCTCGAACACCGACACGATGTCGGTGGCCTGGCCCTTGTGGGAGCCGGGCAGGATCGAGCCGCCGTAGAGGAACACCGACGGCAGGTTGAGCCGGGCGGCGGCCATGAGCATGCCCGGCAGGCTCTTGTCGCAGCCGGCGAGGGTGAGGAGGGCGTCGAACCGCTCGGCGTGCATCACCGTCTCCACCGAGTCGGCGATCACCTCCCGGCTGACCAGCGAGGCGCGCATGCCCTCGTGGCCCATCGAGATGCCGTCGGACACCGCGATGGTGGTGAACTCGATCGGGAAGCCGCCTGCGTCGCGCACCCCGACCTTTGACCGCTTGGCCAGGCGGTCGAGCGGGAGGTTGCAGGGTGTGACCTCGTTCCATGACGACGCCACCGCCACCTGCGGCTTGCCCCAGTCGTCGTCGGTCATGCCGATGGCCCGCAGCATGGCCCGGGCCGGGGCCCGACTGGGGCCGTCGGTGACGTCCCGGCTCCGCGGCTTGATGTCGACGGGGGTCTCGCCCTGCTCGCTCGTCATGTCCGGCAGGCTACCGGCGGGCACGAGATGCACCCCAAGCCCACCCGGCGGTTCGGCGGTTCGGTGGTCGGGCTCAGGCCGTGGGGCGCAGGATGGGGTGGAGCAGCGACCGCACCGCCTCGCGCAGAGCGTCCCGGTCGTCCACGGGCACGATCGTGGCCCGGGTGAGCACGAACGACAGACCGAGCCGGGCCAGCGCCTCGCCCAGGATCCCCGCCTGAGTGGCGTCGGCGGCCACCCCGGCGGCCAGCAGGTGGGGGGCCATCGCCATCCGCGCCAGGGCGACCAGCGGTGCGGCTCCGGTGGTGAGGAGGGGCAGCACGGCGGCGGGGTCGTTGCGCAGGAGGTGCTCGACCACCGACCCCTCGAGCGCGGCGAAGCAGACGAGGGCCGCCTCCACAGCCTTGTCCTCGAACCGCGGGACGGCCTGCGTGGCCCGCGCCCCCGACGCCAGCGTGGTCCGGAGCTCACGGGCCAGCACGGCGTGGACGAGCTCCTCGCGCGACCCGAACCAGCGGTACACGCTCGTGCGGCCGACGCCGGCGGCATCGGCGACGTCGTCGATGCTCCACCGACCCAACCCGAACCGGCTGAGGTGGTCGGCGGCCACGTCGAGGACGGCGACCGCTTGGTCGTCGCGCACGACCCGTCCGACGCTCGCCACGATCGGCTCCAGGGCGAGGGTCAGCTTGCGGCGGGCCATGCCCGACCCTCCCGCTCCGCCCGGACCCGCTGCCAACCGAGCTGGGCCCGGGGCTGCCACCGCAGCGAGAACGGCACGAACCGCCACGCCTTGCGCACGGCCAGCTCGAGGGCATCGAGCTGGGCCTGGTCCGCACGCGTCCAGGGGATGTCGAAGCGCGCTCGGACGCTGGCCGGCAGCCCGCCGATGGCGCTGATGCGCGCCGGCACCGCGATCAGGCGCGCGACGGGTCCCCGGCGCAGGACCGGGTTCAGCGCGCCGAGCGGCCGAGGCAGCTCGAGGCGCAGCGGTCGATCCAGCATCCGCAGCACGAACCGCACGGCGTCGTTCATCTCGAGGTCCTCGGCGCACACCCGATCCCACTCGACCTGCCAGGCGGAACGGTCTGGCGGGACCACGCGGTCGCTGACGCCGTAGCGGCGGTACCAGGTGATCCCCTCTTGGTAGAGCTGCTCCCGTTCGGCGGGCGTCAGCCGACGGTCGTCGAAGCGGTCGACGACCTGCTCGGCCATGAACTGGAACGTGGCGTGGGCCCACCAGTACGTGGACGGGTCGAGGGCGTGGTAGCGGCGGCCGTCGGCGTCCACCCCCTTGATGGCCGTGTGCTGGTCGCGCACCCACCGGCCCGTGGCCGCCGCCTCGGGCCCGTCGTAGACGGCACCCAAGATGGCCGGCAGGGAGCGGAAGACGCGGTCGAAGGGGTCGCCGAAGAAGTCGGAGTGCTCCATGACGCCGGCACCGATGGCGGGGTGCATGAGCTGGAGGAGCCCGATGGTGCCGCCCATGAAGGCGATGCGGGTGTCGCCCGCGCAGCGCCACAGGAGCGAGTGGGGGCCGAGGTCGTCGGGGGCGGCCGTGTGGTACATACAACCAAGGTTAGTACCATCGACCCACACGAGCGAGCGCCCGTCAGAGGCGGCAGACCTGGTGGCGGTAGGCGCTCAGCCGTGCGCCGGCGGTCGTGAAGATCGGGTCGTTCACGGCGGCCGTCACCTCGGCCGCTGCCGACGAGGCCGCCAGGGCGTCGAAGTCGTAGCCGACCGCGTCCAGGGCGGCGTCGAGGCCGGCGATGCCCTCGGCCACGACCTGGGCGTCCGCTTCGATCTCCGGGGGCGCCAGCGCCTGGATGTCGCGCAGGATGCCCACCAGGCGCCGAAAGCCGGCTTCGAGGGCCGTGGGGTCGGTGGGGTCGCCCGGCACCAGCGAAGACGGGTCGACGCTACGGAGCTGCTCGCAGAACGGCGAGCCCTCGTCCCCCGTGAAGACGAGCGGCTCGGTGGTCGTGCTTCCCGGCGCCGCGGTGGAGGACGGTGTGGAGGAAGACGCCGGATCGGCGGCGTCCGATCCGTCGCTCGAGCAGGCGGCCAGCAGGGCGACGGCCACACCGATCACGCCGAGCGCCAGGGAACGTCGGATCAGCGTCCGGCCCTCGCCCGCAAGAGGGCGGTGGCCACCTTGCCGTCGGCCTGGCCCTTCGAGGCCTGCATCACCTTGCCCATGAAGAAGCCGGTCAGCTTGCCGATGGACTTGTCGTCGCCGGTCTGGAACTGATCCCACTCGGCCGGGTGGGCGGCGATGACGCCGTCCACGATGGCCTCGAGGGCACCGGTGCCGAGGGCCTCGAAGCCCTTCGCCTGGGCGATCGTCGCCGGGTCCTGCCCGGAGGTCACCATCTCGGCCAGCACGGTCTTGGCCTGCGTGGCGGTGAGCTCGCCAGCCGTCTCCATGGTGACGAGGGCGGCGAGGTGGCCGGCCACCAGCGACTCGGCGCCGTCGACGGCCAGGTTGTGCTCGATGTGGGTCAGCACGCGGGCCGCCTCGGCGCCGAGGGCGATGGCCCCGAGGGCCAGCTCGTCGAGGCCGCGCTGCACGGTGATGACGACTGCGCCGTTGGTGTGGTCGACGCCCGCGGCGGCCGCCAGCGCGGTGCGACGGGCGGCGGGCAGGGCAGGGAGGGCCGCATCGATCCGGGCGATGTCCTCGGCCGACGGCTCGAGCGGCACGAGATCGGGCTCAGGGAAGTATCGGTAGTCGTCGGCGTCCTCCTTGACGCGCAGCGTGCCGGTGCGACCGGTCGACTCGTCCCAGTGGCGGGTCTCCTGGCGCACGGTCTCGCCCGCCTCGATGAGGTCGATCTGGCGCAGGGCCTCGTGGTCGATGGCCCGGCCGAGGGAGCGCAGCGAGTTGAGGTTCTTGATCTCGCAGCGGGTGCCCCACGGCTCGCCGAGACGATGGACGGACACGTTGGCGTCGACCCGCATCGACCCCTCTTCCATCTTGGCGTCGCTCACCTCGGTGGCCAGGAGGATGGATCGCAGCTCGGCGACGTACTCCCGGGCCTGGTCGCTGCTGCGCATGTCGGCCTCGGACACGATCTCCACCAGCGGCACGCCGGAGCGGTTGTAGTCGACCAGGCTGTGCTGAGCGTCGTGGACGCGGCCGCCTCCGCCGACGTGGGTGAGCTTGCCGGTGTCCTCCTCGATGTGGGCGCGCGTGACGCCGACCCGCAGCCCCGAGGGCCAGCTCGTCGAGGCCGCGCTGCACGGTGATGACGACTGCGCCGTTGGTGTGGTCGACGCCCGCGGCGGGCGCC
>JBKJIL010000076.1:0-3969 GCA_046598435.1 Acidimicrobiales bacterium | reverse complement strand
CCGGCATCACCCATGGTTGCGCCCATGCGGTGGGACACGTCCTGCGGCGCGGTCGCCGGTCGGTGGTGACCAGGGTCGAGATCTACGACGGGCGCGACGGCGACCTGGCTGCCGCCTGCCAGCTCGCCTTCACGATCGTGGGGCCGTCGAGCGGCAGGTGACAGGCAGTTCGTACGATCGCGCGCATGGGACGACTGAAGGACATCTGCTTCGACTGCCGTGATGCGTGGAGCCTCGCCCAGTGGTGGGCGCCGGTCCTGGGCTACCGCGTGCGGCCCTACGCGGACGACGACCTGGACCAGCTGCGGGCCGAGGGCATCGAGCGGCCGGAGGACGACCCCAACGTCGCCGTCGATCCGATCGACGAGCCGGGCCCGACGTTCTGGTTCCTTCGTGTCCCCGAGTCGAAGACCGTCAAGAACCGGGTCCACATCGACGTGTTCGGTGACGTCGACGAGCTGCTCGCCCGGGGTGCGACCGTCGTCGACCGACAAGAGCGGTGGACCGTGCTGGCCGACCCTGAAGGCAACGAGTTCTGCGTGTTCCCCCTCACTGAGCAGCCGGCCTGAACCGCTTGGGGTCTACCGAGCGCTGAGCTTGGCGACGTAGACGGTGTTGGTGGCCTGGCCGCCGGTGTGGGGGTTGGGGAAGGGCACCACGTGCGCCGCGCACGGGCCGATGGCTTCGTCGACGACCGCGACGAAGTCGGCATCCGGTGGGTCGTCCGACCAGAGCGCGAACACGCCGCCGGGGTGCAGGCGCTCGGTGAGGCGGCGCAGCCCGGCCACCTCGTAGAACGGGGCGTGGCTCGGGTGCAGGAGATGGCGCGGCGTGTGGTCGATGTCGACGAGCACGGCGTGGCATCGCTCCGGTGCCTCCGTGCCAAAGCCGGCTCTGCTCGCGACCAGCGCGAAGAAGTCGCCCTGGACCAGGTGGCAGCGCTGATCCCCGGTGAGGCCCGCTGACAGCGGCAGCAGGCCCCGCTCGTGCCACTCGATCACCTCGGGCAGCGCCTCGACGACCTGCAGCGAGCGCACCCGTGGATCGGAGAGCACCGCCTGTGCGGTGTACCCGAGGCCCAGCCCACCCACCACCACGTCGAGCTCGTCGCCGCCCACCTGGGCCAGGCCGAGCGTGGCCAGGGCGATCTCGGCCACGGTGAAGAGGCTCGACATGAGGTGCTCCTCACCGAGCATGGCCTCGTAGATGTCGACGCGCAGCGCCGGCTCGAAGCGTCGCCGCAGGCTGATCTCGCCCATCGGCGTCGGCCGCCGGTCCAGCTCCTCGAACATCGCGCTCATGATGACTACGCCTCCGATCGAGCACCGTACGCGGTGCAGGTGGGCGGCGGCCCGCCCACCAGCGTTCTCGGGCGGCTTTGTGGTCCAGACGCCCACAGGATCGCCCGAGAACGATCCTGCTCGTGGCTCAGTCGCTCGACGGGAGGGGCTTGGCGCCCTTGACGAGCAGCGGGGTGTCGCCGACGGAGAGGGCGCCGGCACCGCCCTGGGTGCAGAGGAGCTCGAGGCCGAGCTCGTCGTCGGCGTAGCGCTTGCCGAGCAGCGTCGGCTCGCCGTCGCCGGCCGCCGCGCCGCTCGTGGCCATCCGGTCGCCTCCGGTGCCGATCTCGCACATCGGCTGGCCGCCGCAGCGCACGTCGACCTCGGCCACGTCCTTGGGGGCCTTGACGACGACGACCTGGGTGTCGCAGGTGGTGCTCTCGAGCCGAAGGCCGGGGCGAAGCTGCATCGAAGGATCTCCTGAGGTGGTGATGTGACTAGGTGGTGATGTGACTAGGTGGTGACGGGCACGGACGAGGGGCCGGCCACGTTGGACATGTGGACCCACTGCACCGCATCGAGGTCGGCCTGCAGGCCGGGCCAGCGACGGTAGAGCTCGGTGAAGGCCACCTTGCCCTCGAGGCGAGCGAGGTGGGCACCGATGCAGTAGTGGATCCCGTGGCCGAAGCTGATGCCGAGCGGTGCGTCGCGGCTGATGTCGAAGCGATCGGGCTCGTCGTAGACGCGCGGGTCGCGGTTGGCGGCGCCCGTGACGATGAGCACGGGGCTGCCGGCCGGGATGGTGACGCCGTGCCACTCGCGGTCGCGCAGGGCGTAGCGACCCTGGTACTGCGAGGGCGCCTTCCAGCGCAGCACCTCCTCCACCGCTGAGCCGGCGAGGGTGGGCTCGGCCTGGAGACGGGCCAGCTGGTCGGGGTGCTCGGCGAAGGTCATCACACCGTTGCCCACCAGCTTGGTGACGGTCTCGGCGCCGGCCGCCGCCAGCAGGGCGATGAAGCGAGCCACCTCGCCGTCATCGAGGCACTCGACGGTGCCGTCCTCCCGCTCCACCTCGGCCTCGATCAGGTGCCCGATCATGTCGTCGCTGGGGTGGCGGCGCTTGTCGGCCACGAGGTCCGTCATGTAGCCGTGCAGGGCGAGGGCCGCGTCGATCCCGGCCGCGGTGGGGAAGGGGTTGCCCACCTCGAGCTCGAGCATCGAGTCGGTCCAGTGACGGATCTGCTGACGGTCGCCCTCGGGCACCCCCACGATCGTGCAGATCACCTCGACGGGGAACGGGCCGGCGAAGTCGACGACGGCGTCGAAGGCAGCGGCGCCGGTGAGCCCGTCGAGCAGGCCGCCGATCACCTGCTGCACCACCGGCTCCCACTCGGCGATGCGCCGGGGCGTGAAGGCCCGGTTCACGAGCTTGCGCATCCGGTCGTGCATCGGTGGGTCCATCATGATCATCGACCCGACCTGGTCGGCGACCTGGCCGAACTCGGCGCTGGTGAGCTGGGCCAGCGTGAGGCCGCGCGTCGAGGTGTAGGTCGCGACGTCGCGGTGCACCTCCATGCAGTCGTCGTAGCGCGACACCGCCCAGAAGCCGATGCGCTCGTTGTGGTAGGCCGGGGCCTCGTCGCGCAGCCACCGGTACACCTCGAAGGGGCGCTCGAAGAACTCCTCGCTGAGCGGATCGAACTCCATCAGGCTTCGCCGAAGCGTTCCTCGAGCAGGGCGGTGAGCGTGCGCCGGTCGACCTTGCCGGAGTCGAGCCACGGCAGGTCGGTCTGGCTGGCGAAGACGGCGATGTGTCGGGGCACCTTGTAGCTGGCGATCTCCTCCTTCACCCGCTTGCGCGCCTCGTCTTCATCGAGCGTCTCGCCGGGGCGCAGGGCGATGGCGGCCACCACGTCCTGGCCGCGATCGGCATGCGGCACGCCGGTGACGAAGGCCATCACCACCTCGGGCATGGCTTCGAGGACCACCTCGACGTCGCGCGGGGTGATGTTCATGCCGGAGGACTTGATGAGATCGCCCATCCGGCCGGTGAAGTAGAAGTGGCCGTCGGCATCGAAGTGGCCGCCGTCGCCGGTGCGGTACCAGCCGTCGGGGGTGAACGTGTCGGCCCGCTCCCGCTTGTGGAGGCCGAGCATCAGCGAGTAGCCGCGCAGCCAGAGCTCGCCCGTCTCGCCGAGCGGCAGGTCTTCGAGGGTGACGGGGTCGACGATCTTGTGCTCCACGCCCGGCACGGAGAGCCCGAACGACCCCTCCTTGTCGGCCGGCAGCGCGTGCTCCTTGCTGTCGAAGGTGTGGGGGCCGAGCGTCTCGGTCATGCCGAGGGAGTTGGCCTTGGGCACCTCGGCCGCCGTCTGCTGGTCCTGGGGGAGCAGCGCCGAGTACGAGCTGCCTCGCACCGACGAGAGGTCGCGGGCCCCGAAGGTGGGGTGGTCGACCAGGGCCTTGGCCATGTGGGGCCAGCCCAGCACCTGCGTCACCCGCACGCGCTCGATCAGCTCCAGGGTGGCGCCCGGCTCGAACTGCTCCTCGAACACCAGCGCCGCGAGTTGCGCGACCCTGCTTTCGGCGTAGGGAAACAATTCGGCATCGGGCAGCACGGCGTTGACGAGCCCGATCGCTTTCGCCTGATCGGCGCTGAATCGTTCGCCCAGCAACAGCAACTCGGCCG
>JBKJIL010000024.1:0-22322 GCA_046598435.1 Acidimicrobiales bacterium | reverse complement strand
CCGAGGCGCTCCCACCACTCGGCAACGGTGAGGTCCGGATCCCAGTTCTCCTCGAGCCAGGCGTTGACCTCGCCGACTGCATCGATGGACTGGTTCGTGCGCTCTGCGGTGTCGGTCATCGCTCCCCCTGGGATTCGGCCGTCGTGGCCGGCGGACTCCGCCTAGTTCACGCGAATCTTGACCCGTCGGTCAAGTCGTGCGGGCGCGGCTTGGCGCCACGCGGGGCGGCTCGTTCGGCTGCTTCGGGTAGACGGGCGGCCACGGGGCGTCCATGAGCCCGCTGGCCATGTCCCGGCGCGACTGATCGAGCAGCGGCACCAACGACTGCGGCCGCGACGGCTTGTCCGCCCACGGATCGCCTTGGACGGCCACGCGGGCCGGCACGGTAGCCAGCGTGAGCTCGTCGGGCACGATCGACGCGAGCTCGTCCCAGGCGATGGGCGTGGACACCTGCCCACCGACGCGGGGACGCACGCACCATGCGCCGAACACCGTCTTGTGGGGTGCGTTCTGGTTGAAGTCGACGAAGACGCGGGCGCCGCGCTCCTCCTTCCACCACTGGGCCGTGATGCGATCGGGGTGGCGTCGCTCCAGCTCGCGAGCCAGCGCCACCGCAGCGGCTCGCACCTCGTAGCTGGTCCAGCTGCGCTCCAGCTCGACATAGAGGTGCAGCCCACGAGATCCCGACGTCTTGATCCACACCTCGATCCCGAGCTCGTCGAGGAGCTGGCGGGTGAGCAGCGCGGCCTCCCGCAGCTCGGGGTACCCGATGCCCGGCGACGGATCGAGGTCGATGCGCAGCTCGTCGGCGATCTCCAGGTCGGACGGCCGGTTGGGCCACACGTGGAACCCGAGGCACCCCTGGTTCACGGCCCACAGCACGTCGGCCAGACCCATGATCACGAGCGCATCGCTGGTGGTGCCGTTGGGGGTCGAGACCACAGCCGTGGTGAGCCACCCCGGGGCAGAGGCGGGCACTCGCTTCTGGAAGAAGGACTTGCCGCTGGCGCCGTCGGGGAACCGCTGGAGCAGCACGGGTCGGCCCTGGACGGTGGCCAGGAGCGGCCCGGCCACCGCTTGGTAGTAGCGGACCAGATCGCCCTTGGTCTCGCCGCGGGCGGGGAAGAAGACCTTGTCGGGGTGCGAGATCGTGACCTCGATGCCGTCCACGTCGAGGATGAGCGAGTCCGTCATCGTCGCCAGTCTGCCCGGCCGAGGCGTGCGCATCCGGCTCACATCAGCGCGTTCGAGGGCAGACTTGTCCCCGGCCTCCCGGCCACACCCCCGCCATGGCCCGATCACTCCGTGACATCCCAGGGAGCAACGCTCCCCGCAAGCGCTTCAGCAGGCAGCGCGACCGGGAGCTGTGGGCCCCGCCGCGCTCCTCGAACCTCGACCTCACCCCGCGCGCGCTCCGTCTCGACCGCGGTCGTGGGCACCGCTTCCGGCCCCGTCGCCAGCTCGATCTCGGTGTGATCCTGATCGGGCTCGCCGCCCTCGGCGTGGTGCTGTGGCTCGGCACGTCGTTCTGGAGGGCCACGCGCGTCCAGGTCGACTTGGCCGGGCTCGACGACGGCGCACCCCTCACCCCCACCCATGCCGCCGACCTCTCGATCACGCTCGCCCTGCCGAAGTCCGACGATCGGTTCCGAGCCGCGCTGTCGCTCGACGGCGTCGCTCTCCTCGACGACATCGAGTTCGTCGGCCACTCGCTCACCGTGGTGCCCGCCAAGCTCGTCGAATCGGAGCTGGTCGCGGGCGCCCTCGACGAGGGCGTGCACCGCCTCACGTTGTCTGTCGGGCGGCTGTTCATCTCCGACGCGGTCTTCCACTGGACCTACGTGGTGGACAGCGTGGCCCCCGCGCTCGACGTGCCCTCGTCGCTCGCTCCGGTGCCCATCGACGAGCCCGTCGTCGTGCGGGGCACCGTGGAGGCCGGCGCCCGGCTACGACTCGACGGCGAGCCGGTCGATACCGATGACGGTGCGTTCGCGGTGCCGTTCGACCACCCGCCCACCGGCGCGCTCCGCTTCGAGGCCATCGACGGCGCCGGCAACCGCTCGACAGCCACCGCCGTCGTGCCGGTGGAGTATCCCGAGTCGTCCCACGCCGTGCACGTCTCGGGCGCGGGCTGGGGCAACGACGAGCTCCGAGCCGGGGTGCTGTCGCTGATCGACCGTGGCCTCATCGACACCGTCGAGCTCGACCTCAAGGACGAGCGGGGAGTGATCAGCTACGACTCCCAGGTGCCGGAGGCCCGACGCATCGGCGCCGTCCGACCCGAGTACGACCTGACGGAAGCAGTGGCCACGCTCACCGCCCGCAGGGTCCGCGTGATCGGCCGCCTCGTGGCGTTCCGCGACCCGGTCTACGCGACGGCGGCGTGGGAGGCGGGACGCAAGGACGAGGTGCTCCAAGATCCGAGTGGCGAGATGTTCGCCGCCTACGGCGGCTACACCAGCTACGTCCATCCGGCGGTGCGCGCCTACAACCTCGACATCGCCCTCGAGGCGGTGGAGCTCGGCATCCACGACATCCTGTGGGACTACATCCGGCGCCCGGAGGGAGCGCCCGGCACGATGGTGGTGCCGGGTCTCGCGGGGCCGAGCTCTGAGGCTGTCGTCAGCTTCCTGGCCGACACCCACGAGGCGCTGCGCACCCGCGGCGTCTACCAGGGTGCCTCGGTGTTCGGCATCGCCGCCGCCTCGGGCGACAGCATCGCCCAAGACGTGCCGAAGATGGCCACCGTGGTCGACTACCTCGCGCCGATGATCTACCCATCGCACTGGGGCAAGGGCCAGTACCGGGTCGACAACCCGATCGGCGAGCCCTTCGAGATCACCAAGCGGTCCTTGGCGGACTTCCAACGCGTCACGGCCGGCACCGGCGTGCGGCTGCTGCCCTGGATCCAGGACTTCACCCTCTACGGGGTTCCCTACGGCCCTGCTGAGGTGCGGGCTCAGATCGACGCCGCCGCGTCCCTCGGCATCACCGGGTTCCTCCTGTGGAACCCGAACGTGCGCTACACCGATGGGGCGCTCACCCCTACCCGGTAGGGATCCTGTCCCCTCGATCGAACCGAAGGGTACGATCGGTGCAGAGCTGCGCGATCGGTGCAGATCTCGCTGAGGGGACGTTTCCCGACTGAAAAGGGGTCTGTGCTGAACGAACCACGCGGCCTCATTCGGGTCGTGCTCGTCGATGATCACCAGATGCTCCTCGAGACGCTCACCGAGGTGCTCCGCCTCGAGTCGTCGATCGAGGTGGTCGGAGCGGGCGCCAGCGCCGCGGAGGCGGTTCGGCTGGTGACCGAGACGCAGCCCGACGTGGTCGTGCTCGACTACCACCTGCCCGATGGCATCCCCACCGAGGTGGCCCCCCGACTCCTGGAGGCATGCCCGTCGACACGGGTGATGATCTTGAGCGGCTCGGGCGACGAGCGCAGCCTGATCGCGGCCTTCGACGCAGGGTGCATCGGGTTCGTCACCAAGGACAAGGCGGTCGGCGAGCTGGTCATCGCCGTGCGGCAGGTGCACGCCGGACAGGCCTATGTCCCCGCGTCGCTGCTGGGTGCGCTGATCCCCCACGTCGGTCGACGCGACGAGCGACTGGGCCACGATCTGTCGACCCGCGAGCGGGAGGTGCTGGAGCGCCTGTGCCGAGGCATGAGCAGCGCGGCGATCGCGGCGGAGCTCTTCTTGAGCGTCCACACGGTGCGCAACCACATCCAGGGGATCCTCACGCGCCTGCACGTCCACTCGAAGCTGGAGGCGGTGGCCGTCGCCACCCGTGAAGGGCTCTTCCGCCCCAACAGCTCGATCTAGCCCGTTCGGGACTAGTCCGATCGCGGCGCTGCGCGCCCTCCCCGCAGTGCATCGGGACCACCGAGATGGGGCTGATCGCATGTACCGGATCAGCCGGGATGGGCAGAGGATGTCCCCGATGCCCGATCGTCGACGGCGGCCCCGCCCGCTCCACTCCGTGACCACCTACCTCCTTGCCGGCTTCGGCATCTGCACGCTGTTCCTCTCGGCGGTGGTGCTCGAAGGGTCGCGCCAGAGCTTCGCGCGTGAGCGCGCCTTCGCCGAGCGTGACCTGGCGGCCACGACACGCGAGACGCAGTACCTCAACAGCGACCTGACCGAGGAGATCCTGGACCTGCGCGACAGCATCGGCAGCGACCCGCGCGTCCTCGCCCTCGACCCCGTGCAGTGCCGTGAGGTGTTCGAGAGCGTGGAGCGAGCCCTGGGCGAGGAGCATGTGCACGTCCTGCGCCCCGACGGCAGCGAGGTGTGCGCCGCTTGGGGTCGAGCACTGACACCGACGCCGTTCGTGGCTGGACCATGGGTCGACCGGGCGATGCGTGACGGCGAGGCCGTCGTCCTCGAACCGGCCATCGAGCCCACCTCCGGGCGGCCCTTCGTGCTGCTGGCGGCACCGCTCCTGTCCGCCGACGGCGATCGCATCGGCGTCATCGCTGCCGTGCTCGGCACGAGCGAGTGGATCTCGCCCCTTCCGCCGGACGCGCCGTCGGACACGATCCTGTTCGTCGTGGACCAAGACCACGACCTCGTGCTGTCGGCCTCACCAGGTGCTCCGGTGGCCGTGGGCGACCACGTCGGCGACACCGCCGTGGGCCGGTCGATGCGCTCAGGCGACACCGTCGTGGACGCTGACGGCGTGCGCCGCATCTACGCCGACGTGACGCTCCCGGAGACCGGATGGCACGTCATGGCGGGCCTCGACGCGGATGTCGTGCTCGGACCAGCCCGGGCTGAGCTGCGGCGCAACATGCTCTGGGGGGCGGCCACGTTGGGCATCGTGCTCCTCTTGGCGTGGCAGCTCCACCACCGGCTGGCCCGCCCCATTCGACGGGTAGGACGCGCCATCACGGCCTCGTTGGAAGGCGACCCCGACGCACGAGCGCCCTTGGGCGGCCCCACCGAGCTGGCCGAGGTTGCCTCGGCCTTCAACGATCTCATCGTCGAGCGCCACACACGCGAAGCCGACCTGTGGCATCGCGCTCGCCAAGATGCCCTGACGGGGCTCCCCAACCGCACCGCCCTGGGCGAGCACCTGGCCAGCGCCCTGCGGTTCGCCGAGGCCGATGCCCGGGTGCAGGTGGTGGTGCTGTTCTTGGACCTCGACCGGTTCAAGCACGTGAACGACGCCTATGGCCACGCCATCGGCGACCGCGTGCTGATCGAGCTCGGCGCCCGTTTGCGCCACAGCGGGGTCGGTGGCTTCCTGTCGCGCTTCGGAGGGGACGAGTACGTGCTCGTGTTCGCCGGACCCCTCGAGGCGGCCGCTGCCCACACCCGGGCACGCGAGGTGGCAGCCGTCGTGCAGCGCCCCGTCGAGGTGGACGGGGCGGCCCTGCACCTCACCGCCAGCGTCGGGATCGCCGTCGCCGTGCCGGGAGACAGCCCCGACGACCTCCTGCGCAACGCCGACACCGCGATGTACCGCTCCAAGGAGCGCGGGTCAGCCGGGTATGCCGTGTTCGACCAGCCCATGCGGGATCAGGTCCTGCATCGCGCCAGCGTCGAGCGCGACCTCCACACGGCGCTGGCCAGTGGCCAGCTGTGGCTCAGCTACCAGCCCAAGCTGGACCTGTCGCGTGGCGGGCCGGCCGGGTTCGAGGCGCTGGCCCGGTGGACCCACCCGACCCGAGGCCTCGTGTCACCAGTCGAGTTCATCCCGATCGCCGAGGACAGCGGCCTCATCACTCAGATCGGCGCATGGGCACTCGCCGACGCGTGTCGCCAGGCCGCCGCCTGGCGGACCCTGAACGACGGCGTGGCCGTACCCGTCGCCGTCAACCTCTCCGCCCGCCAGCTCGCCGATCCGGCGTTGCCTGACCTGATCGCGGGGATCCTCGAGACGAACGGGGCTCGCCCTGGCGATCTCGTGGTGGAGCTCACCGAGTCAGCCGTGCTCATGGACCTCGAAGGCGTGTCGAAGCGACTGGGTCGGTTGCGCGACGCCGGGGTGCGGATCTCCATCGATGACTTCGGCACGGGATACTCGTCGCTCAGCTACCTGCAGCAGCTGCCCATCGACGAGCTGAAGATCGATCGGTCGTTCGTGTCGCGCGTCCCCGTGGAGCGGTCCTCCACGGCCATCATCGGCTCGGTCATCGACCTCGCCCACGCCATCGGTCTGACGGTCGTCGCCGAGGGCGTCGAGAGGGCCGACCAGCTCACGACCCTGCGCGATCTCGGCTGCGACCTGGCCCAGGGCTTCTTCATCGCCCATCCGGAGGCCGCCGGCGACGCGACGACCCGTCTCCAGCAGGAGATGGCCGTCAACCGACGGGCTCACGAACCGAAGATCGCGGCCAGCTCGGCCGGGGCAACGGCATCCAGCTGGGCGTAGGTGCACGACGACGGGCTGCGATCGGGTCGGAAGCGCACGAGCCGGCCGCCGTGGCGGAACCGTCCGCCGAGCACGTGCTCGTAGCGGACCTCCACCACCAGCTCAGGGCGCAGCGGCTCCCAGGAGAGGTCCTTCTGGGCGTTCCAGCGGCTCACGCCCCCCGGCATGCGACCGGCGTCGTGGGCTGCGCTCTGATGCTCGGCCCACTCCCGCCACGGATGCCCGTCGAGCGCTCGGTCCCGCCAGGGGGCCAGCTCCTCCACCAGCTCCCGCCGACGTGCTGCCGTGAAGCTGCTGGCCACGCCGACGTGGTGCAGCGTGGCGTCGTCGTCGAAGAGCCCGAGCAGGAGCGACCCCACGCCCGCACCGTCCTTGTGCCATCGAAAGCCGGCCACCACGCAGTCGGCAGTGCGTTCGTGCTTCACCTTCCACATCGCCCGCTTGTCCTGCAGGTAGGGCTGATCGGCCGGCTTCGCCATCACACCGTCGAAGCCGGCGCCTTCGAACCGCGTGAACCAGTCCTCGGCCACATCGGGGTCGTCGGTCGTCGGCGTCAGGTGCACCTGGGACAACGCGCCGTCGAGGATGCCCTCGAGGAGCCGCCGTCGCTCGTCGAAGGGTCGCGGGGTGAGGTCGTCGTCACCGAGGGCGAGCAGATCGAAGGCCACGAAGCTGGCCGGAGTCTCGGCCGCCAACCGCCGCACCCGCGAGTCGGCCGGGTGCAGACGCTGCTGCAGGGCGTCGAAGTCGAGGCCCCCGGCCGTGACGACCACGATCTCACCGTCGACGACGCAGCGAGGTGGCAGCGCGTCCCGCAGCACCGCCACCAGCTCAGGGAAGTAGCGCGTCAGGGGGCGATCGTTGCGAGAGCCGAGCTCGAGCTCGTCGCCGTCACGGAACGCGATGCAGCGAAAGCCGTCCCACTTGGGTTCGAAGCGCAGCCCAGGGTCGCGTGGGACGGCGTGCACGGCCTTGGCCAACATCGGCTTCACGGGAGGCATCACGGGGAGGTCCACGGGTTCGACGCTACGCCCGCGCCAGCAACTAGAACGTGTTCTACTTCCCGGAGCGTGAGATGGACGTAGACGACACCCCAGATGAAGCCGCCGTCCGGCGCGACGCGCGCGCCTGGCTGGCGTCAGTCGCCAAGCTCCGGGGCGAGGGCGAGGGCGACTGGCGCTCGTTCCGGGCCAAGACCGACGTGCAGGACGCGGCCCAGCTCGCGATGGCCAAGGCCTGGCAGCGCACCAAGTTCGAGGCCGGTTGGGCCGCCATCCACTGGCCCGTCGAGCATGGCGGGCGGGGCCAGACCGGCATCGAGGCGGGGGTCTTCGCCGAGGAGGAGAGCCGCTTCGACGTGTCGGCGCGCTTCTTCGTCGTCGGAATCGACATGGCCGGCCCCACCCTGATGGCGCACGGCACCGCCACTCAGCAGACGCGCTTCCTCGAGCCCATGCTGCGGGGCGACGAGGTGTGGTGCCAGCTCTTCAGCGAGCCGGGTGCCGGGTCCGATCTGGCCTCGCTGTCCACCCGCGCCGTGCGCGACGGCGACGAGTGGGTGCTCTCGGGTCAGAAGGTGTGGACGTCGTCGGCCCACACCTCCGATTGGGCCATCTGCCTGGCCCGCACAGACCCCGATGCCCCCAAGCACACCGGCATCACGTACTTCCTCGTCGACATGCGCGCACCCGGGGTAGAGGTGCGTGGCCTGCGCCAGATCGACGGCGCCATCCACTTCAACGAGGTGTTCCTCGACGAGGTGCGCGTGCCCCACGAGCACGTGGTCGGGGCCGTGGACGGCGGCTGGCGGGTAGCCATGACCACGCTCACCGCTGAGCGCACCTCGATCGGCGAGGGCGGCCAGACCGGCTGGCGCGACATCGTGGAGGTGGCGGCTCGGTTCGGCCGCTCGGGCGACGCCGAGATCCGCCAGGAGCTGGCGCGGGTGCACACCCGCGAGATGATCCAGCGCTGGCTCGTGTACCGGGTGCGCACGGCCGCGGCTCGCGGGGTGCCGCCGGGTCCCGAGGCGACGATCCTCAAGCTCGTGAACAGCCACCAGGTGGAGCATGTCGGCGCGCTGCTCATGTCGATCCTCGGTGCTCACGGCACCCTGTGGCATGACGACGCCGCCGACGGCGGGTTCTGGCAGGACGTGTTCTTGTTCCAGTGGTCGAGCCGCATCGGCGGCGGCACCGAGAACATCCAGCGCAACATCATCGGCGAGCGCGTCCTGGGGTTGCCCCGCGAGCCCGACCCGCTCAAGGGTCAGCCCTGGAAGGACCTCCCCAAGGCCTAGCCCCGACTGGAGTCGAGCTGGCGCCGAACTCGCGACGAACGGGCCACGCGACTGTGGCCAGCTCGTCGCGAGCTCGCCGGGTAACCAGCCCGCCGCGGCTAGAAGCGCACCAGTCGCCCGGGCCGTTGGCCGGTCGCCTCACCTCGTTCGAAGGTGACCTCGCCGGCCACGAGGGTGGCGACGTAGCCCGTCGCCTTCTGGATGAGGCGACGGCCGCCGGCCGGCAGGTCGAACACCATCTCCGGGGCGTGGAGTGCCATGCCGTCGAGGTCGATGAGGTTGAGGTCGGCCCGCTTGCCGGGGGCGATCACGCCGCGGTCGGTGAAGCCGTACGCGGCCGCCGTGCGCGAGGTCTGCAAGCTGATGGCGTGCTCCAGGCCGATGCGCTCGCCGCGCGACCGGCCGTTCACCCAGTGGGTGAGGAGGTAGCTCGGCATGCTGACGTCGCAGATCAGCCCGCAGTGCGCCCCACCGTCGGAGAGCCCCAGGGTGGTGGCCGGGTGGGTGATCATCTCGCGGATGGCCTCGTGGTCGTGGTCGGCGTAGCTGGCCAGCGGGGCGAACAGGAAGGCCTTGCCGTCCTGCTCGAGGAGCCAGTCGAGGGCCACTTCCTGCGGGCTGCGTCCCTCGCGGGCGGCCACGCTCTCGATGCTGGCCGACGACGGCGGCTCGTAGTCGGGAGGATCGCCCAGGGGGAAGATCTGGCTCCATCGCTGCATGAGGCCGCGAGCGATGGGGTTCTTGGTGGAGGTCTCCTCGGCAAGGAGCGCGGCCCGCACCTCGGGCTGGCGCAGCCGGGCCACCCGCTCGGGCAGCGGCAGGTCGGCCAGGGTGCGGTAGGTGGGGTGCGTGAAGAACGGGTGCAGCGACGACTGCAGGCCGAACAGCATCCCGGTGGGGCGTGAGGCCACCTGCGGGATGATGCGCCGCCCCGCGGCCTGGTCCTCCACTGCCGCGGCCAGTGCCTCGCGGAAGGCCTCGGGGGCGTGACCGGTCTGGGCCAGCGCGTAGGTGGCGGTGGCCCCCGTGCGCTCGACGAGCTCGACGAGCCACGCCCGGTCGCCGATGCCGCCCTGCTGGTCGGACACCAGCTGGAACACGCCGTGGCCGGCCCGGCCGATGGCGTCGCCGAGGGCCAGCAGCTCGTCGGGTGGTGCATCGGTGCCCGGCACGAGGCCGTGCTTGGAGCTGTGGAGGATGGTGCGGCTGGTGCTGATGCCGCAGGCACCGGCGCGCAGGCCCTCCTCGGCCAGGCGCGACATCTCCGCCACCTCGTCGGCGGTGGCCTCTCGATCGTGGGCCCGCTCGCCCATCACGTAGGCCCGCAGCGCGGCGTGGGGCACCTGGGCGGCCACCTCGATGGCCCGCGGGGTGGCGTCGAGGGCGTCCAGGTACTCGGGGAAGCTCTCCCAGGCCCAGTCGATGCCCTCGTGCAGGGCGGTGCCGGGGATGTCCTCCACACCCTCCATGAGCTCGATCAGGAAGCCCTCGGCGCCGGGCCGCACGGGGGCGAAGCCGACGCCGCAGTTGCCCATGACGACGGTGGTGACGCCGTGCCAGCTCGACGGCGTGAGCTCAGGGTCCCAGGTGACCTGGCCGTCGTAGTGGGTGTGGATGTCGACCCACCCGGGGGCGACCACGAGGCCGTCGGCGTCGATCTCGCGCTCGGCGCGGCTGTCGATCCGGCCCACCTCGGTGATCTGACCGCCGTTCACGGCGACGTCGGCGGTGAGGGCCGGGGCCCCCGTGCCGTCCACCACGGTCCCACCACGGATCACGAGCTCATGCATCTGGCTGTCCCCCTCGACCGATCACATCATCTGTGCACACGCACCACCGCATGGCGGACGTGGCTGTGCACAGATCCTGCCGCGGTCTTGACCGAGCGGTCTAGTTTTCACCGCGAAGCGCCCGCCACTACCTTGACGGCGTGACCGATCACCCCATGAGCGAGCGGCTGTCCGAGCTGGCCAAGCGCAAGGAACAAGCCCTCCACGCAGGATCGGAGCGCTCCGTCGAGCGGCAGCACGCCAAGGGCAAGATGCTGGCCCGCGAGCGCATCGAGTACTTCCTCGACCCGGGCTCCTTCCACGAGCTCGACATGCTCGCTCGCCACCGAGCCCACGACAGCGGCCTGCTCGAACGTCCGTACACCGACGGCGTCGTCACCGGCTGGGGCACGGTCAACAGCCGCAAGGTCTTCATCTTCAGCCAGGACTTCACCGTGTTCGGCGGGGCCCTCGGCGAGGTGTTCGCCGAGAAGATCCACAAGGTGATGGACCTCGCCATCAAGGTCGGCGCCCCGCTCGTCGGCCTCAACGACGGCGCCGGCGCCCGCCTCCAAGAAGGCCCGGTCAGCCTGGCCAGCTACGGCGGCATCTTCCACCGCAACGTGCTGGCGTCAGGCGTCATCCCGCAGATCAGCGTCATCCTCGGACCATGTGCCGGTGGAGCGGTGTACTCCCCCGCCATGACCGACTTCATCTTCATGGTGAAGGAGCACTCCCACATGTTCATCACCGGCCCCGACGTCGTGAAGACGGTCACCGGTGAAGAGGTCACCCTCGAGGAGCTCGGCGGCGCCATGGCGCACGCCACCAAGTCCGGCGTGGCCACCTTCGTGGGCGACGACGAGCAGAGCGTGCTCGAAGAGGTGCGCTACCTGCTCAGCTTCCTCCCGGCCAACAACCTCGAAGAGCCCCCCCACGTCGCCACCGACGACGACCCGATGCGCGAGTGCCCCCAGCTGCGCGACCTCATGCCGGCCAGCCCGAACATCCCCTACGACATGAAGACCGTCATCACCACGGTGGTGGACGACGGCGACTACGTCGAGTACTTCCCGCACTGGGCCGGCTCGATCACATGTGGCTTCGCCCGGCTCGACGGCCATCCCGTCGGCATCGTCGGCAACCAGCCGCTGATGCTGGCAGGCGTGCTCGACGTGAACAGCGCCGAGAAGGCCGCTCGCTTCGTGCGCACGTGCGACGCCTTCAACATCCCGCTCGTCACCTTCGTGGACGTGCCCGGCTTCCTTCCCGGCGTCGACCAGGAGCACGGCGGGATCATCCGCCACGGCGCCAAGCTGCTCTACGCCTACTGCGAGGCCACCGTGCCCCGCATCCAGGTGATCACTCGCAAGGCCTACGGCGGCGCCTACGTGGTGATGAACTCCAAGTCGATCGGTGCCGACCTGGCCTTCGCCTGGCCGTCCGCCGAGCTGGCCGTGATGGGACCGCAGGGCGCGGTCGAGATCGTCTACCGCAAGGAGCTCAACAGCGCCGACGACCCGATCGCCAAGCGGGCCGAGCTCGTCGACGAGTACACCGAGAAGTTCTGCAACCCGTACGTCGCCGCCGAGCGCGGCTTCGTCGACGACGTCATCGACCCGGCCGAGACCCGCATCAAGCTGATCGCCGGCCTCGAGCTCCTGCGCTCCAAGCGCGAAGAGCTGCCCAAGCGCAAGCACGGCAACGTTCCGCTCTGATGGACATCTCACCGGCACCGACCGACGAGGAGGCGGTGGCCATCGCGGCGGCCGTCGAGGTGGCGTGGCCGCGCGCCGTCGTCGCCGGCGCCGCTGCGGAGCCACCGCGCTGGCGATTTGCGGGCCGCTGGTGGAGCAAGCCCATCCCCGTCCGTCGCGACCGGCCCCGGTAGCGGCTGTCGCCACCGGGCCCCGCCTGGTTGCGTAGCCTCCGGCCATGTCCGACTTCCCGCCCCCGCCCGGCTACGAGCCCCCGCCACCGCCGGGCTACCAGCCGCCTCCGCCGCCGCCGGGCGCGTTTGGCACCCCACCCCCGCCCCCCGGCGGCTTCGGCGCAGCTCCGCCTCCTGGCTATGCCAGCACCTACGGCGCCCCGACGGCCCCCGCGATGCTCTACGCAGGCGCAGGGGCGCGCTTCGGCGCCTTGTTCATCGACGGCATCATCACCTCGCTGCTCTTCGCTCCCGCGGCCATCGCGCTCATCGCGGGACCGAAGCGGATCACCACGTGCTCAGTGGACAGCGCCGGCAACATCACCATCGGCGAGCAGATCAACAGCATCTGCGAGGTGCCGACGGGGGCGACCATCGCGGCGGCCGCCCTCCTGGGGCTCCTGGGGCTGATCGGGGCCATCCTCTACTACGCGCTCCTGATCGGCGGCACGGGCCAGACCCTGGGCAACAAGGCCACCGGGATCCGCGTGATCGACGCCACGACCGGCCAGCCCATCGGGGCCGGTCGTGCCTTGGGCCGCCAGCTGTTCGCCAGCTTCATCTCGTCGAACGTGTGCCTGCTCGGCTACCTCTGGGCACTGTGGGACGGCCGCAAGCAGACGTGGCATGACAAGGTGGTCAGCTCCGTCGTCGTGAAGGCCTGACGGCTCGCGGTGGCTGAGCTCACCACGGTCGCCGACGACGAGGCGGTGGTCCACGACGGCACGAGCGTTCGCCGCTACGAGGGCCTCGCCCCGGACACCGACCACGAGATCGACGGGTTCACGTTCCGCACCTTGCCGCGGTTCGGCGAGCGGCTGGCCACCGTCACCACGGTCAACGACGTCCACTTCGGCGAGACGGAGTGCGGGGTGGTCGGCGGGCTCGACATCGGACCGGTGTTCGCGTCCGCGCCTGGTGACGACCCCTATCCCGAGGTGATGAACCGGGGTGCCATCGCCGAGATGTCCGCCGTCGACCCTGACGTGGTGGTGGTGAAGGGCGACCTCACCTGCAACGGCACCGTGGAGGAGTACGACCTGTTCCGGACCGCCTACGTGAACACCTTCGAGGACCGCCTCGTGCACGTGCGTGGGAACCACGACGGCTACCACGGCGGCACCTACGCCGCCCGACCCACGCAACGGGTGGACCTGCCGGGCATCACGCTGGCCGTCCTCGACACGACGCACCCCGGGCACACCCCCGGCCGCGTGACCGCCGACCAGCTCGAGTGGCTCGACGACGTCGCCGCGTCGGCTGACCGTCCGATCCTGCTGTTCGGGCACCACCACCCGTGGAGCCCCGACTCCCGGGAGCGACCCACCAACTACTTCGGGATCCTGCCCGACGACTCCGAGCGCCTCGTCGAGGTGGTGGCCCGGCACCCCGGGATCCTCGGGTACTTCGCCGGCCACACACACCGGAACCGGGTGCGGCGCTTCTCCGCCACCGGCGATCGGCCATGGGTGGAGGTTGCCTGCGTGAAGGACTACCCGGGCACCTGGGCCGAGTACCGCGTCTTCGAGGGCGGCGTGCTCCAGGTCCATCGGCGCATCTCCACGCCGGAGGCGCTGGCCTGGACCGAGCAGACGCGCAACATGTACGCCGGCACCTATGCCGCGTATGCGCTCGGAGCGCTCGACGAGCGCTGCTTCGCCATGCCTGGCGCCCGATGACCGACCCGGCTCGCACCGGACCGCTAGCCGGCATCCGGGTGCTCGACCTGGCGACGGTGATCGCCGGGCCCGGCGCCGCTCGCTACATGGCCGACTACGGCGCCGACGTGCTGAAGATCGAGCGGCCCGGGTCCGGGGACAGCACCCGCGGCATGGGCATGCCCGACCCCGACGACGGCACGTCGCTCTACTGGAAGCTGATCTCGCGCAACAAGCGCTGCGCCACGATCGACCTGAAGTCCGACGAGGGGCGGGACACGGTGCTGCGCCTGGCACGCGACGCCCACGTGGTCATCGAGAACTTCCGGCCGGGCACGCTTGAGCGGCTCGGCATCGGGCCCGACGTGCTGCTCGGGGTAAACCCCGGGCTGGTCATCACGCGCGTGACGGGCTTCGGACAGGACGGGCCCTACGCCGGACGGCCGGGGTTCGCGTCGATCGCCGAGGCCATGTCGGGGTTCGCGTCGATCAACGGCGAGCCCGACGGTGGGCCGCTCCTGCCGCCCATCGCGCTCACTGACGAGATCACCGCGCTGGCCGCCGCCTTCGCCACCATGACGGCGTTGTGGTCGGGAGTGGGTCAGGTGGTCGACGTGAACCTGCTCGAGTCGCTGTTCCAGTGCATGGGTCCGCTGCCAGCCGCCTACGCCACCACCGGCTATCTCCAGCCACGGCTGGGATCCGGCATCCCGTACTCCGTGCCGCGTGGCACCTGGCGCTGCGCCGACGGGCGGTGGGTGGCGGTGTCGACCTCCGCCGAGAGCGTGGCCGCGCGCGTCATGGAGCTGATCGGCTTCGGCGACCGACCCGACCTCTCCACCTTCAACGGCCGGATCGCGGCGCGCGACGAGATCGACGCCCGGATGGCAGCGTGGTGCGGGGCCCGACCGCTCGACGAGGTGCTGGCCGAGTTCGAGGCGGCCCACGCCGCCGCCGCGCCGGTGTACGACATGGCCGACATCGCCGCCGATCCGCACTACGCCGCGCGCCGGTCGATCGTGGAGGTCGACGGGGCGCCGATGCAGGGCCTCATCGCTCGGCTCAGCAAGACGCCCGGCCAGATCCGCTGGCCCGGTCCCGCCCTCGGCGCCCACGACCCCCCAACCTGGGACTGACCCCCGGACCTTGTGCCCCTCAGCACGTCACAGACTGATCACCGGGCACAGGCTCGGGAAGTGATCACGCTCAGAGCATCGCCGGGGCCACCTCGATGCGGTCTTGGGGCCACTGGCGGGCCGACGCCAAGGCAGCGCGGGCGGCGCCCAGGATGTCGGTGGGGGTGAGGGCCTGACCCGGGTAGCAGGCCACGCCGGCCCGCAGCGTCCGGCTGCCGGGCTTGGAGCTGAGTGACCGACGCAGCCGCTCCACCGCCCACACCGCGCCGTCTTCTGGGGTGTCCTCGAGCATGAGGCCGTAGCTGCCGTCAGACATGCGGGCCGCGATGTCCGAGGTGCGCAACGTCGCCCGCACCATGGCGGTGATGACCCGGGGATCTGACGACACGACGGGGCCGTCGGGCAACCCGTCCACCACCTCGAGCAGGGTGAGGGACAGCGGTCGCAGCACCCGGCGACAGGCGATGAGCCGCCAGCTGACGGTGGCCAGGAAGAACGGCTCGGCGAACAGGCCGCCGCTCGGATCGAGGAGCGACGAGTCGACCGGTAGAGCGCCATCTGTCGGTTCCTCGTCATCCCGCTCCGCCACAGCGTGACAGTACCGCCGGGTCAGCTGTCAGGACCGGTGGGCGATGGCAAGGTCGATGATCTCGCCCATGATCTTGGTGAGCTCGAAGTCCTTGGGGGTGTAGACGGCGGCGACGTCGGCGGCCAGGAGCCGGGGCCGGTCCTCCTCGGGGATGATCCCGCCCGCGATCACCGGCGCGGTGACGCCCCGCTCGCGCGCCAGGCGGACCACCTCAGGCACCAGCTCGAGGTGGCTGCCCGACAGGATCGACAGGCCGATGACGTCCACGTCCTCGTCGAGGGCCACCGACGCGATCTGCTCGGGGGTGAGGCGGATCCCCTGGTAGATGACCTCCAAGCCGGCGTCGCGCGCGGCGACGGCGATCTGCTCAGCGCCGTTGCTGTGCCCGTCGAGACCGGGCTTGGCGACGAGGAGCCGCGGCGGGCCTCCAGCCAGCCCCTTCACCTTCTCCGCCAACGCCCGAAGGCCGTCGCTGCCGCCGCCGACGCCGGCCGCGGCCGCCACGCCGGTCGGGGCCCGGTACTCACCGAACACCTCACGGAGCACACCGGCCCACTCGCCGGTGGTACCACCCGCGTGGGCGAGGTCGATGGTGGCGGGCATGACGTTCTCGCCCGACGCGGCCACCCGGCGCAGCTCGTCGAGCGAGCGCTTCACGGCATCGTCGTCGCGGTTGGCGCGCCACTCGACGACGCCCGCGATCGTCTCGGCCTCGACGGCCGGGTCGACCTTCATGATCGAGCCCTCGCCCTCGAGGGGCGACGGCAGCGCCTCCACGAACGAGTTCACACCGACCACCTTCAGATCGCCCGACTCGAGACGACGCATGCGCTCGGCATGACTGGCCACCAATCGGCCCTTGAGCTCGTCGATGGCCTCGAAGGCCCCACCCAGCGAGAGCACGTCGTCCAGCTCGGCCCACGCGGCATCGGCCAGCTCGGTCGTGAGGCGCTCCACCACCACCGATCCCTCGAAGAGGTCGGGGTACTCGAGCAGATCGGTCTCGTAGGCCAGCACCTGCTGCATCCGCAGCGCCCACTGCTGATCCCAGGGGCGGGGCAGGCCGAGCGCCTCGTTCCATGCCGGCAGCTGGATCGACCGGGCCCGGGCGTCACGCGACAGGGTGACGCCCAGCATCTCGAGCACGATGCGCTGCACGTTGTTCTCGGGCTGGGCCTCGGTGAGGCCGAGGCTGTTGACCTGCACGCCGTACCGGAAGCGACGCGCCTTGGGGTCGGTGACGCCGTAGCGCTCGAGACCGATGCGGTCCCAGAGCTGCGTGAAGGCCCGCATCTTGGCCGTCTCCTCCACGAAGCGGATCCCGCTGTTCACGAAGAAGCTGATCGACGCGAACACGGCCGGGAACCGCTCCTCGTCGACCTGGCCCGACTCCTTGACCGCATCCAGCACGCCGATGGCCGTGGCCAGCGAGTACGCCAGCTCCTGCACCGGCGTGGCCCCGGCTTCCTGCAGGTGGTAGCTGCAGACGTTCATGGGGTTCCACAGGGGCACCCACTCGGCGCAGAACGCGATCATGTCGACGATCAGCCGGCGCGACGGGAGCGGCGGGAAGATGTAGGTGCCGCGGGAGAGGTACTCCTTGACGATGTCGTTCTGGGTGGTGCCCCGCAGGTCCCTGCTGGCCACCCCCTGCCGCTCGGCGTTGGCCACGTAGAGCCCGAGCAGCCAGGCTGCCGGAGCGTTGATCGTCATCGAGGTGTTCATCTCCCCGACGGGGATGCCGTCGAGCAGCTCACCCATGTGGCCGAGGTGCACCACGGGCACGCCCACCTTGCCCACCTCGCCCTTGGCCAGCACGTGGTCGGGGTCGTAGCCCGTCTGGGTGGGGAGGTCGAAGGCGATCGAGAGCCCGGTCTGACCCTTGGCCAGGTTCGAGCGATAGAGCTCGTTGCTGGCCTTGGCCGTGGAGTGACCCGAGTAGGTGCGGATCATCCAGGGGCGATCCGGTGTCTCGAGGTGGGTCGAGGTCATGCCCCATGATCCCCCCGCCCCCGCAGGGCGGACAAACCCTCACCGGCCGCCTGTCCGAAATGCGGCGTCAAGTCGACCACTCAGCGTGACGATACGGGGGTCATGACCTTCTCGAAGCAGACCCTTGCCATCGTCGTGACCGGCCTCGCCTCGCTCACCTGGGTGGGCGTGTCGGCCGCGGTGGAGGGCGACGACCCGGTGCTCGACGACCAGGTGGTGGTCCTCGACGACACCTGCCCGGTGGAAGGCTCAGGGACCGAGGCACCGGCCGTCGACGAGGACGCGGCCGGCGACACCGACCTGTGTGCCGGAGACGAGACGGACGACGGCACCGTCGACGACAGCACCACCGATGACGACGCCACGGTCGATGGTGACACCACCGACGACGGCACGGTCGACGACGACAGCGCCACCACCGACGAGGGCACGGTCGAGGACGACGGCACGGACGACGACAGCGCCACCGAGGACGAGGGAACGCAGGAGCACCCGGAGAACCACGGTCGGCACGTGTCCGAGGCTGCACGGGAGACCTGCCCCGCTGGCCCCGAGCACGGCCAGTGCGTGCGAGCGGTGGCCCAGAGCGACGCCGGCAAGGCTGACGCCGAGGCGACCGACGACGACAGCACCGTCGACGACGACAGCACCGATGACGACGCCACCGACGACGACGCCGACGTCAGCACCGACGATGACGCCACAAGCGACGACGGTGCCGACGACGGCGGGGATGCCGACGAAGATGCGCCCGTCGAGGCCGCTGGTGCGACCTCTGGCCACGGCAACGGCAACGGCAACGGACACCGCTGAGCGGATCTGGGCCTGAGGCCGCGCCTCAGGCCCAGACGGTCGGCAGCGGCAGGGCCAGGGCCGCCGCGAGCAGCTGGAGGTACTCGCGGCGGGGCACCTCGATCACCCCCAGCGAGGTGAGGTGGTCGGTGGACCACTGAACGTCGAGCAGCCGGTGGATCGAGCCTTCGGCGAGCAGGTCGACGAGGCCCACCAGGGCCACCTTCGAGGCATCAGCTCGTCGGTGGAACATCGACTCGCCTGCGAAGAGCCCGCCGATGGCCACGCCGTAGAGCCCACCGGCCAAGCCCTGGTCGTCCCAGGCCTCCACGCTGTGGGCCCACCCGAGTCGGTGCAGCTCGGTGTAGGCGGCCCGGATCTCGTCGGTGATCCAGCCGCCCCGGCGACGGGGCGATGCGCAGGCCTCGACGACCTGGGCGAACGCGGTGTCGACCCGGACCTCGTAGCGGCGGCACGAGCGTTGCAGCGACCGGGTGCGGCGCAGCGCTCCGAGGGGCAGCACACCCCGCGGATCCGGCGACCACCAGGCCAAGGGCCCGTGACGGTCCAGGGGCATGGGGAACAGCCCGTGCCGGTAGGCGCTCAGCAGCGTCCCCGGAGCGAGATCGGCGCCCACCCCTACCACGCCGTGCTCGTCGGCCGCGTCCGCGGCCGGGAACACCCACGGCGTGGGAGGAGGCTCGCCCGGCACGGGCAGGAGAGGGCGCCCGAGCCGCTACTTCGTCGTGGCGATGCCGCCGTCGACGGGGATGACGGTGCCGGTCAGGAAGCTGCCTGCCCGGGAGCTGAGGAAGATCACCGGCCCGGCCATGTCGTCGGGCCGACCGATGCGCTTGAGGGGCATCATCTTGGCCATCTGGTCGCCGGCTGCCTCGAGGGTGGCCTTCATCATCCGCGACTGGAACGGGCCGGGGGCGATGGCGTTCACGGTCACCGTGGGGGCGAGGTGCTTGGCCAGGTGTCGGGTGAGCTGGTGCACGGCCGCCTTGGACGACGAGTAGGCGTAGGTCTCGAAGCCCGGCACCTGGATGCCGTCCACGGAGCCGATGTTGATGATGCGAGCCGGCTCCTCGGCCGTGCCCGCCGCCTGGAGCAGCGGCAGGAGGAACTTGGTGGTGTGGAAGACGCCTTCCACGTTCACGTTCAGCACCCGCGCCCAGGAGGCGTGGTCCTGCTCCGCCAGCGGGGCGCCCCAGTTGGCACCGGCGTTGTTCACGAGGATGTCGAGCGAGTCCCAGCGGGCGGCGACGGCCTCCCCCAGGGCCCGGCACCCGTCCTCGTTCGACAGGTCGGCCACGAGGTACGTGCAGTCGCCGAGCTGGGAGAGCTCGTCGGCCACCTCCTTGAGGGAGGCCTCCTTGCGCGAGGCGATGATGACGCTGGCGCCAGCCTCCACGAGGCCACGGGCGATCATGGTGCCGATGCCGCTGCCACCGCCGGTGACGACGGCGCGCTTCCCAGCGATGTCGAAGAGATCAGACGTGCTCATGGCGCACGTCTAGCACCTACTTCTTGTAGTCGTAGAACCCGCCGCCGGACTTCCGGCCCAGCTGTCCAGCAGCCACCATCCGGCGCAGCAGCGGCATGGCGGCGTAGTTCGGGTCACGGAACTCGTCGTACAGCGCATCGAGGATCGACAGCGACGTGTCGAGACCGACGAGGTCGAGCAGGGCGAGCGGGCCCATGGGGAAGTTGCAGCCCCCCTGCATGGCCGTGTCGATGTCGTCTCGGTTGGCGGTGCCGGCCTCGAGCATCCGCACGGCGTTGTTGAGGTAGGGGAACAGCAGGGCGTTCACGATGAACCCGGCGCGGTCCTTGACCTCCACGACGTCCTTGCCGCACGCGACCGCGAAGGCCTTGGCCGCCGCCACCGTCTCGGCCGATGCGGTCAGCGGGGCGATGACCTCGACGAGGCGCATCATCGGGGCGGGGTTGAAGAAGTGGATGCCGACGACCCGGTCGGGTCGCTCAGTGGCCATGGCCAGCTCGATCACGGGCAGCGTCGAGGTGTTGGTGGCGATGATGCCCTCAGGCTTGACGATGTCGTCGAGCCGGGTGAACAGCTCCTGCTTCACGGCCAGGTCCTCCACCACCGACTCGAGCACGAGGTCGCAGTCATGCAGGGCGTGGAGGTCGTCAGTGGCGCTGACCCGCGCCGAGATCTCCTTGGCCGCCTGCTCCTCGAGCTTGCCCCGCTCGACCTGCTTGGCCAGCGACTTCTCCAGGGCGGCGAGCATGGCGTCGGCCGACGCCTGCTGACGGGAGCGAAGGATGACCTCCACCCCCGACTTGGCCGCCACCTCGGCGATGCCCGATCCCATGATCCCCGAACCGACGATGCCCAAGCGCGTGATGGTCATGGGATCCGACGCTACCGACCGGTAACAACCGGGGTCCAGATCGCACCCGGGTAGCGTGCGCCCATGCCTGGCCTCCTTGCCCTGGTCGGTGGCGCCGAGTGGCGTGACGGCTGCGACTTCGACCGTGACCTGCTCGCCGCGTCGGGCGGCACGGAGGTGCTCGTCGTTCCCACGGCCGCCGCCTACGAGCACCCGGATCGCCTCGTGGAGTCGGCCGAGCGCTGGTTCAGCGAGCTCGGTGCCCAGGTGCGCACGCTGCCCGTCTACACCCGGCGGGATGCCCTCGACCCCGCCAACGTCGCCCCCGTGACCGACGCTCGCCTGATCTACCTGGCCGGCGGATCGCCGATGCACCTCCGCTCGGTCCTGAAGGACAGCCCCGTCTGGGACGCCCTCGTGGGCTCCTGGGAGGGTGGCGCGACGATCGCCGGGTCATCCGCCGGCGCCATGGTGCTGTGCGACCCGCTGGTCGACCCGCGTGGCGGTGCGCTCACGCTCGGCCTGGGCCTGATCGAGCAGATGGCGATGATCCCGCACCACGACACCTGGAGCGAGGACAAGGCCAAGCGCACCCTGCACATCGCGCCGGCCGGGCTGCCCATCGTCGGCGTGGACGAGCGCACCGCGCTCATCCGAGACGGCGCGGGGTCCTGGACCGTGGCCGGCGTCGGCCAGGCCGTCGTCTACGTCGACCGCACGGCGGTCGGGCTCGACGCCCTGCCCTGAGGCGAGGCGGTCACCGGGCCATGCCGTTCGCGCGTCAGGACTAGTCAGAAATGGCCCGCGCGGGTCATGGACGCAGACCCCCGCGAACCGGGACGATGCGCACGGGGCAAGCAGACCGCGGAGAGGGCGCAGCGTGGGTTGGCCAAACGTGGCAACGTCGAGAGCTCGACGCGATGGCGCGGTGCTCGTCGCCGTGGCCGGGTTGGCGGCCCTGGCCATCGGTCTTGCTGTGCGGGAGCCGCTGCTCCTTCCATTCCTGGCCGTACCCGCCATCGCCGTGTGGTGGATCCAGCGACGGGCCGACGCCGCGCCCGGCTTGCAGATCGACCAGATGGATCGCCTCCGCCAAGCCGAGGTGGCACTGGCCGGAGCCGCCAGCCCCGACGTCGCCGCACGAGAGCTGGCCGGGCACGCCATGGCGCTGCTCGGGTCGTCGAGCGCGACGGTGATCATCGAGGGCATCGGCGACACGGTGCGGGTCAGCGCCGGCGCGACGTCCGGCTCGGTGTTCGGGGCGGGGAGCCGGATGCGGCTGCTCCAGGACGACGGCGTGCCGTGCGGCTCGATCGCGGTGAGCGCCCGGGCCGACGGCCGGGGCTACTCGGCCCAGCAGGAGCACATGCTCGATGCGTTGGCCGAGCGGGTGTCGTCCACCCTCCACCGCCTCTCGCT
>JBKJIL010000276.1:0-49116 GCA_046598435.1 Acidimicrobiales bacterium | reverse complement strand
CACCGCTGACGGCGTCCTCGGCCTCGCATTCGCTGGTGGAGTCCTTCGGCCTGCGTCCTTGTCAGCGGCGCCCCTGACTCGCCGTCAACCACCGAACGTCACCTGACGCGGCACGAGCACCAGCGATCTGCCGACAGCGGCGCCGGGCCAGGCTGGCCGAGGCTGGCGCAAGGTCGAGCGCGACAGCGCCCCCGGGGATGAACCCCGGGGGCGCTGCGCCGTGCACGACTGACGGGCGGTGTCAGTCGTGGACGGGACCGTCGTCGCTGCTGCCGGGGCCGCTGTTGTCGGTGTCGTCCTCGGCGTCGTCGTCGCTGCTGCCAGGGCCGCTGTCGTCGTCGGCGGAGTCGTCGTCGGCGGAGTCGATGGTGCTGTCGTCGGTGGAGTCATCAGCGCTGTCGTCGGTGCCGTCGTCGGTGGAGTCATCAGCGCTGTCGTCGGTGCTGTCGTCGGTGGAGTCATCAGCGCTGTCGTCGGCCGAGTCGTCATCGGTCCCGTTGTCGTCGCTGCTGGGGGTGCCGTTGGTGGTCTCGGTCTCGACACCGGTCGCCTCGTCACGGGTGCGGACCCGGGTGCGGAGCTGGCCGTCCTCGAGCTCCAGGTTCAGGTCCACCCGGATCGTGCCGGAGCGGAACTGCACCTCGATCTCCGAGCCGGCGGCCTGGTCGACCTCGACCTGCCAGCCCTGCGACGGGCTGGCCGTGAGCAGACGCAGGCTCGCCCCCTCCACCGACACCATCACGGATCCAGCGTCGCCGGCCTGCACGGTGCGGATGTCGCTGGGCACCGTGGCGCCGTCTCCGGCGGTCGTGGTGGGCTCGTCCTCGGAGTCGGTGTCGGTGTCCCGCGCGCTGAGCGTGCCGCACGACGGATCACCGGCATGCTCGGCTTCGTCGCAGTTGCCCTGCACGTCCTCCACCGCCCCGGTGAGCTGGAACACCGAGGGCACGGGGCCGACGCCGGTGACGGCCGTGAGAGCGGCCACGACGCCGAGCAGTCCGGCGGCGGCGCCGAGACGGGTGCGAGAGGGGCTGGTGGAGTTCGACATGGGAGGTTCCTTCCCTAGCGGTGACGGGTTGACGAGCTGATCGTCGCTCGGTGCCCGCTAAGGCGTCCTCCCCGGTGCCTCAAGAGGAGGTGAAGATCTCAGTCCGCTTCTTCCACCTCGTCACGCGGGCCGCCCTCCCACCAGCCCTCCACGCGGCTGCGGTGCTCGTCGTTGCGGAACTCGACCCGCACCCCGTTGTCGTGGGTGGGCTCCTGCACGACCGAGAAGCCCGCGTTGGGCGTGGCCACCACGACGGTGACGCCGCTGCTGCTGAAGCGCAGCGTGGCCGTCCCGCCGGTCATCGAGTACGTCCTGGTCTCCGATGGCGCGGCCGCCGTCGAGGTGGTGACGGGGTCGCCGTCGTCGTCCTCAGGGCCGGGGGCTACCGCCGCCGGCCCGGGGGAGCCGACGCCGGTGGGGGAGGGGTCGGTGTCGCTCTCCGCTCCGCCGCCCACGCCGCTGCCCGTCCCAGGCCCGGCAGCCGCGCCGGGAACGGTCGTGGTGGGTGTCGTGGTGGACGTGCTCGACGGCGCCGTCGTGGACGTGTCGGGCTCGGTCTCATCGCGGCCGAGCTCGGCACGCACCTCTTGCGCGCTCAATGACGACGGCCGTTCGCCGGTCACCTGACGACCCACCATCGAGACGCCCGCGGTCGCGAGGGTGACCGCCCCGATCCCGGCTGCGATCCAGCCCGCGACGTACAGAGCGGTCTTGCGCACGACCCCATCCTCACCGTTCCGCCGACTGGTCGTCACAAGGCTGCCCTAAGGCTTCCTTAAGGCATTCCCGGTCGGCCCACGGTCGCAGCGGTGGGGCGTAGCGTTCGTCGCCATGGCGTCGGTGCTCGTGATCGAGGACGATCAGCGGATCAGAGAGGTCATCGCCACGGCGCTGACGGCCTCGGGCCATGCCGTTCGCACGGAGAGCCGGGGCGCCGATGCGCTGGCGGCCGTGGTGGCCTGGTCCCCCGATGTCGTCGTGCTCGACCTGGGGCTCCCCGACCTCGACGGCACGGTCGTGCTGCGCATGCTGCGTGGCGTGTCGAGCGTGCCGGTCATCGTGGCCACCGCCCGTGACGATGACGCGGAGATCGTCCGGGTGCTCGATGCCGGCGCCGACGACTACGTGGTGAAGCCGTACACAGCCTCCCACCTCGATGCCCGGATTCGGGCGGTCCTCCGCCGGGCCGCGCCCGCCCCCACGGCCAGCTCCCAGATCACGGTGGGCAGCCTGCACATCGACCCGGAACGTCGGCTGGCGATGCTCGAAGGCCACGCCCTCGACCTCTCCCGGCTCGAGTTCGACCTGCTGGTCCACCTGGCCCGACGGTCGCCTGACGTGGTGTCGCGTCGAGAGCTCCTGGCCGAGGTGTGGCGTCAGCCGCACGGTGGGGCGGACAAGACCATCGATGTCCACCTCTCGTGGCTCCGCCGCAAGCTCGGAGAGTCCGCCGGGGCGCCGCGGTACCTGCACACCGTGCGCGGCGTCGGCCTGAAGCTCGAACCGCCTGCGAGCTGAACGTGCGCCGACGCCTGTTCCTCGTCACCTTGGCCGTCACCAGCCTCCTGGTGGCCGCCTTCGCGCTTCCGCTGGGCCTGCTCGTGCGCGAGGTGGCGCGCGATCGGGCCATCACCGACGCCGAACGAGACATCGCCGCCCTCGCCCCTGTCCTGGCCGTGGCCCCTGACCCGGCGCTGCTGGAGGCCGCTGTGGACCGCACGGTCTCAGGCGCCGAGGACCGCCTGAGCCTGTGGCTGCCCGACGGGTCCCTCGTCGGCGATCGCACGCTGGCCGATGCCGAAGCGGTAGCCCTGGCCCGCGACCGACGGGTCGCGTTCTCCCGAGCCCACGGCCGCGGAGTGGACGTCTACGCGCCGGTGGTGATCGGCGCCGATGAGGTTGCTGTGCTCCGCGTGCGCGTGCCGGCCTCGCTGCTCCGCGATGGCGTGAGCCCGGCTTGGGTGATCCTCGCCGTGCTGGCGGCCACCTTGCTCGTGGTGGCGGTGGTGGTGACGGATCGCCTCGCTCGCAGCGTCACCCGGCCGGCGGCGGACCTGGCCACCACGAGCCGGGCGTTGGCAGGGGGCGACGTGCGGGCCCGGGCCCAGGTGGGCGGTCCCCCCGAGATCGCCGACGTCGGCAGAGCGCTGAACGCGCTGGCCGATCGCATCGATGAGCTCCTTGCCGCCGAGCGCGAGCGCGTCGCAGACCTGTCCCATCGGCTGCGCACCCCGCTGACCGCGCTCCGACTGGGAGCCGAGGGCCATGGGGCGGCGGCCCTGGTGGCCGACGTCGATCGCCTCGAGGCTGAGATCAGCGAGCTGATCCGCTCGGCGCGCCGACCCCTCCACGAGGCGGTGGCGCGACGCTGCGACATGGCTGCGGTGGTCGAGGACCGCGCCACGTTCTGGGGGGCTCTCGCCGACGACGACGGGCGCGACTGGGCCTGCACGGTGACGCCGGCCGGTCCGCACCCGGTGCGGCTGTCGGCCACGGATGCGGCGGCCGCCGTCGACGTCTTGTTGGGCAACGTCTTCGCGCACACGCCCGACACCAGCCGCTACGAGGTGTCCGTGCGTCGCCTCGACGGGCGGGTGGAGCTGGCTGTGGAGGACGCCGGGTCCGGCATCGCCGACGCCGCCGCTCTGGGGCGTGGGCAGAGTGGAGGCGGGTCGACGGGGCTGGGGCTCGACATCGCCCGGAGCTCAGCGCTCACGGCGGGCGGCACCCTGCGGGTGGAGCGCTCGCCGCTGGGGGGTGCTCGCGTGGTGCTCGACCTGCCGGTCGCCGAGGACGTGTCGTGACGCCGGTGGATCTCGAGATCCGGATGCGCATCGGCCGCCGCGGCCCGATCCCGTTCGCCGAGGTGGTGGAGGCCGCCCTCTACGCCGAGCCGGGCGGGTTCTACGCCTCGGGTGGCCGTGCCGGCCGGCGAGGCGACTTCATCACCAGCCCCGAGGTCGGACCTCTGTTCGGGGCCGTGGTGGCGGGCGCGCTCGACCGGTGGTGGCGGGCCTCCGGTTCGCCGGCCGTGTTCGTCGTCGTCGAGGTCGGCGCCGGCCCCGGCACGTTGGCTCGCGCTGTCCTGCAAGCCGGGCCCGCTTGCGCCGCCTCGCTGCGCTACGTGCTCGTCGAGTCATCTGCCGCCCAGCGGGCCACCCAGCGGGAGCGGCTGCCGCTCGACGATCCGGCCATGGCCTTCGCGTCGCTCCCGCAGCCCGAAGACGATGGCATCGGCGGTGCGGTGCCCGGCGGGCCGATCGTCGTGAGCCTCGCCGCGCTGCCTCGTCTGCCGGGACCGTGCGTCGTCGTGGCCAACGAGCTCCTCGACAACCTCCCGTTCGGTCTGGCCGAGCGGACGGCGGTGGGATGGGCGGAGGTGTTCGTGGGGGCAGACGGCGACCGGCTCGTGGAGGTGCTGAGCCCGCTCGATCCGGCCGAAGGCCGCCATCTCGACGACCTGACGCCGGGCCTGCCACCCGGTGCCCGCGTCCCGTTGCCGCGGGCTGGGGCCGCATGGGTGGCTGATGCTCGGGCCCTGGCCGGGCCCGACGGACGCGTGGTGGCCTTCGACTACGGCCGTCCGACAGCCCAGCTGGCCGCTGTCCCGTGGCTCGACTGGGTACGCACCTATCGCCATCACGAGCGGGGCGGGCCGCCCTTGGCCGAGCTCGGCACCCAGGATGTCACCTGCGAGGTGGCCGTGGACCAGCTGGGTACGACACCGACCTCGGACCGCTCACAAGCCGACTGGCTGCGAGCGCACGGGATCGAGGAGCTGGTGGAGGAGGGCCGGCGCACCTGGCTGGAGCGGGCGGCCATCGGCGACCTGGCCGCCGTCCGGGCTCGCAGCCGGGTCACCGAGGCCGAGGCGCTCCTCGACCCGGCCGGCCTGGGTGCCTTCCGCGTGCTCGAGTGGCCCGCCGGCCAGCCCTGATCAGCGCAGGCTGGCGAGCGGTTCGGCCCGCGGAGCGCGGTCGGGGATCCGGGTCGCTCGCGGCGTCTTCTTCGGCGCGAGGCGCCGGTAGACGGCGAAGAACGCCGTGGCCGCCATGGCGGTGAGCATCGACCAGGCGAAGATGGGGTTGGTGGTGTCGGTGCCGGCGGTGAGGCCGTGCACGGTGGCCAGCACCGCCACGAGGTAGCTCGTGAGGTGGATGGCGTGCCAGGCCCGCTTCGGCAGCCGTCGCATCTGCAGCGAGGTGACCTCGATGGCCAGCAGCAGCCACGCCGCGAGGATCCCCCACGCCACCGGCAGGGGCTTCCAGTCTGAGGCGAACGGCACGACCACGTCGGCCACGCCGAAGTGCACGAACGAGTCCGCCACGATGGCGGCGATGTGGCCCGCGGTGAACAGCACCGTCAGGCCCCCCACCCAGCGGTGCAGCGACAGCAACCAGGGCGCCTTCGGGCGGGGACCCAGCGCCCGGGTGGCCAGGGCCAGCCCGAGGAGGATGGCCGTCACGGCCAACCCCCAGGCCACCAGTCCCGTTGCTCGCGACAGGTACCACCACAGCTTCGGGTCCATCAGATCTCCGCTCCGGTTGATGCCCAGCACAGCTCATCGAAGCCCCCGACCGCGACCGCCGGGCCCGAGACCGGGATGAGCAGCCCGTCGACGTCGTGCCCGTCGAGCAGTCGGCGGGCCGCCTCGACGGTGCCCGAGACGACGGCTGCCTTGGCCAGCACCTCGGCCGTGGTGGCCGATCCGGCGACGACGGTCGCGGCCACCAGCTCGCCACGCGTGGGCGCTCCGCGATGCGGATCGATGAGGTGGTGGGCCGCGCGGTCACCCTCGGCCCAGCATCGTCGCAGGGAGCTCGATGTCGCCACGGCGCCCTCGGCCAGCCCGAGCAGTGCGACGGTCGAGTCGTCACGGAGATCGGCGATCGCGATGGGCCAGCCCGTCTGATCTGCAGGTGGGGTGCCCCACACCCGAAGGTCGCCGCCCAGGTCGATCAGGCCGCCGGGGAGGTGGTCGAGCTGAGCGACGATGACGTCGGTGGCCCGACCCTTCCCGATCCCGCCCAGGTCGACGTGGACTCCTCGGGGGAGCTGCACGGTGCCGGCCCGCCGATCGAGGACGATGCCGTCGCACCCTGGCGCCGGCACCCCCGCTCGGATGGGGCCATGACCCGCCGCTCGGTCCCGGTCGTAGCCGGCGGCCACGAGGGCGTCGGCCACCGTCGGGTCGAACCAGCCACCGGTGACCTGCCACCAGCTGATGGCCTCTCGCAGGACATCGATCGTCTCGGGGGCCACCAGGACGGGGTGTCCGCCGGCCGCGTTGAGCCTGCCGATGTCACTCGTCGGGAGGAACCGGCTCCAGCGGTCTTCGAGGTGGGCCACCAGGGCTCGGGCGGAGGCGGTCGCTTCGGCGGCGCCCTGGCCGACGAGCCACGCCCGGCAGGTGGTGCCCATGGCCGACCACGTCAGCAGGTGAGCGTCGCTCGAGGTGGTGGCCGTCGTCACGTCAGCTCGCCGTCGATGTGGCAACCGGTGCTGGGAGGCGTGCGGGGCGGGGCGCGGCCACCACCCGACCGGAGGTGGACGCCGCCGCGACCGGGGCGCTGGCCGCGGGGCGATGGATCACGACGACGATGGTGGTCGGGGTCGGCCCGATGGGTGCTGCCGACGCGGCCGCCGGGGCTTGGGTGGCGAGCTGCACCGCGGTCGAGGGGCCGGCGGCGCCCATGACAGCCACGAGGATCCCGGTGGCGGTGAGGGCGGCGCCGGTGGCCAGGGCCCGGCCGGCCGGCGCCTGCCGACGGCGCTTCGGTCGGGACGCAGCGGGCGTCTTCCTCGTGCGGGCTGGGTCAGTCGTCATCGTCGGCGTCCTTCCCACGGTCATCGGCCGGCTCGGCCCCCTCGTCGGAGGAGGAGAAGTTGTCGGAGGAGGCGGAGCCGGCCGATGCGCTCACCGCGGGGTCGAGCGGCGACACCTCGGCGCCTGCGCCCGGCGCGACGCGGGGCGCAGAGCCCGGGGGATCCTCCACGATGACCGTGACCACCGTCGGGTCGACGGCCGCCGGTTCGAGGGTGCGGGCGTCGAGCACGCTGATGGGCGCGGAATCCTGTGGCTTGAGGATCCCGACGTTGACGGCAAAGGCGGCGCCGGCCGCGAGCACGGTGCCAGCGACAGCGGCGGCGAGGGCGAGAGCGGTACGTCGTTCCATGACGCTGACCCTACGAATGCAGTGGCCAGGCACCGTCCAGTGGATGGTTAAGCCTTGGCCAACTGGAGCCATGACCGACCTGTGGCCACCTAGCGTGGCCAGATGCGGGTGCTGCTCGTCGAAGATGATGACGCCATCGCCGAGCCGTTGGCCGAGGGTCTGGGCCGCGAGGGCTTGGAGGTCGTGCGCGTGTCCACCGGGGCGGCGGCACTGGCCGCCGAACCAGTCGAGCTCGTGCTGCTCGACCTCGGCCTGCCCGATCTCGATGGCCTCGAGGTGTGTCGCCAGCTCCGCGCCCGCTCCTCGGTACCGGTGATCGTCATCACGGCCCGGGGTGAGGAGCTCGACCGGGTGCTCGGTCTCGAGCTGGGTGCTGACGACTACGTTGTGAAGCCCTTCGGGTTCCGCGAGCTGATGGCGCGCATCAGGGCCGTCACCCGTCGCACCGGGGCCGCCGCGCCGATGGCGTCCCGCGTGCAGGTCGGGGCCCTCGAGGTCGACCTGCGCGCCCGCCGCGTGCTGGTGTCGGGCGTCGAGGTCGAGCTCACGCGCAAGGAGTTCGATCTCCTGGCCCTGCTCGTCTCCGACCCGGGTGCGCTGCGCACCCGTCAGGAGATCCTGGAGACGGTGTGGGACGCGCACTGGTACGGCCCGACGAAGACCCTCGACGTCCACGTGGCCGCCCTCCGCAAGAAGCTGGGCGATCCGGCCCTGATCGAGACCGTGCGCGGCGTCGGGTTTCGCCTGCGGAGCTGAGGGATCGTGGCGCGCCGCCTGCTGCTGTCCTATGTGAGCCTGATCGCGGTGGTGCTGCTGCTGCTGGAGGTGCCGCTCGGGATCACGTACCGAGATCATCAGCTCGATGACCTCCGGGCTCGGGTGCAGGGCGATGCCGTGGCCCTGGCCTCCTTCGCCGAGGACGGGCTCGAGGCCGATGCCGGAGCCAGCGATCGGCTCCAGCGCCTGTCGACGCAGTACACCGAGCGCACCGGTGGTCGCGTGGTCGTCGTCGATGCCACCGGGCAGGCCGTCTTCGACTCCGCGCCACTGGCCGACGGGTCCTTGCGCGACTTCGCCAGCCGCCCGGAGATCACGGCCGCGCTCGCTGGCCGCGTGTCGTCGGGCACCCGGCACTCCGACACCCTCGAGGCCAACCTCTTGTACGTCGCCGTGCCGGTGGCCTCGAGCGGGGTGGTGCACGGCGTGGTGCGGGTCACCTTCCCGACCTCGGCGGTCGACGAGCGGGTGGCCCGCAACTGGTTCACCCTGGCCGTCGTCGGGGCGTTGACCCTCGTGGCGGCCACGGTGGCGGGCTTCGCGCTGGCTCGCTGGGTGGTCGGCCCGCTGCAGAAGCTGGATGAGGCGACGACCCTGCTGGGCCACGGAGCCCTCGACACCAGGATCACCACGACCGAGGGCCCCCCCGAGGTCCGCCGACTGGCCGCTTCGGTCAACGAGACGGCGGCCCGGTTGGAGGCGCTCGTCGGAGCCCAGGAAGCCTTCGTGGCCGACGCCTCCCACCAGCTGCGCACCCCGCTCACGTCGCTGCGCCTGCGCCTGGAGCTGCTGGAGGGCTCGCTGGCCGACATCCCCGACGCCGCCGACGAGCTCCCGGGGGTGGCCGGGGCGCTCCGGGAGGTGGCGCGCCTCTCGCGCCTGGTCGACGGACTGCTGGCGCTGGCTCGCGCCGAGCGCCAGGGAGCGTCGGCCACCGCAGACGACGTCGATCTCGGCGCGGTGCTCAGCGAGCGGGCGGAGGCATGGCGGCCGGTGGCCGACGACGAAGGCATCGATCTGATCGTCGAGGCCAGCATCGTCCCCGCTCGGGCCACCCCCGATCGCCTCGCGCAGGTCGTGGACAACCTGCTTGCCAACGCCATCGAGATCGCCCCCGCCGGCTCGACCGTCACGCTCAGCGCCGTCGTCGGACCACACGGGTCGGAGCTCCACGTCGCCGACCGGGGCCCCGGCCTGCCTCAGGAGGAGCGCGAACGAGCCTTCGACCGGTTCTGGAGCGGCCCGACTGGTGGCCGTCGGCTCGGCGGCAGCGGGCTGGGCCTGGCCATCGTGCGCAAGCTCGTCGACGCCGATGGCGGCTCTGTGGAGCTGCGGGCTCGGCAAGGCGGTGGCATCGACGCCACCGTGGTGCTCCCACCGGCCGTCGAGCCGGGCCCGCCGGCGCGCTGAGCGCCTACCCCAGGAACATGCCGCGGCGCGGCTCGTCGGTGTACACGGGATCACGTCCCGCGTCGAAGGCACGGATGGCCTCGGGGAGGTTCTCCGTGAAGCCGAGCATGAGCTGGTTGCGGTCCTCGAGCTCGACCGCGGCCTCGAGGCTGGCCACCTCGAGGTTGGCCCAGAGCACGTCCTTGGTCATCGACAGGCCGTAGGGGCTGAACCGAGCCATGGTCTCGGCCACGTCGAGGCAGGCCACCAGGAGCTCGTCGTCGGGGAACACCCGAGAGACCAGGCCCATCTGGAGAGCCTCGGCGGCCTCGACGACGCGCCCGGTGAGGAGGAGGTCGTTGGAGCGGGCCACGCCGATGAGGCGGGGGAGGAGCCATGACGCGCCCATCTCGGTGGAGGTGAGCCCGTTGACGATGCCGGTGCTGTTGAACACCGCGGACGAAGCCGCGAACCGGAGATCGGCGCCGAGGGCGAGGCACATGCCGCCGCCATAGGCGGGGCCGTTGATCGCCGCGATCACCGGCTGGGGCATGCGCCGCAGCAGGGGCACCAGGCGCGAGTAGTGGCGCATCGCCCGTTGCGCGATCCGGCCCACCTGCAAGCCGTCGATGTTGGGGACGATCCCGTAGTCCTTCAGGTCGAGGCCCGACGAGAAGCCGCGCCCGGATCCGGTCAGCACCACCACCCGCGTGTCGTTCTCGTCGGCGACCGTGGTGAGCGCATCGTGGAGCTCGGACACGAGGTCGATCGACAGCGCGTTGAGTCGTTCCGGTCGGTGGAGCCGCACCAGCGCCACATGGGGCCCAGGGTGCTCGACGAGGACGAGAGGTGGCGTGTCGGACATGGCGGGAACGTAGCCGGACCTAGGGTGGACGGTCGTCGTCGAGTGCCTACGAGGAGACCGAGCACATGGCCGAGCACGAGCAGCCGACCGCCGCGATCGAGGACTACTTGATCGAGGACCGTCGGTTCCCGCCGTCGAAGGACTTCACGGCCGACACCCTGGTGGCGTCGCCGTTCCTCTACGACGAGGCCAACGAGGACTACCAGGGCTTCTGGGCCCGCCAGGCCGCTGCGCTGCTCGACTGGGACCAGGACTGGCACACCATCCTCGAGTGGGACCTCCCCTTCGCCAAGTGGTTCGTGGGCGGCAAGCTCAACGTCTGCCACAACGCCGTGGATCGTCACGTGCTGGCTGGCCATGGCGACAAGGTGGCGTACCACTGGGAGGGGGAGCCAGGCGACACCCGCACCATCACCTACAGCGACCTCCACGGCGAGGTGCAGCGCTTCGCCAACGTCCTTTCGAGCCTCGGCATCGGCAAGGGCGACCGGGTCTGCATCTACATGCCGATGATCCCGGAGCTGCCGGTCGCCATGCTGGCCTGCGCCCGCATCGGCGCTCCCCACTCGGTGGTGTTCGGGGGCTTCAGCCCCGACTCGCTCATCGACCGCATCAACGACGCCGAGTGCAAGGTCGTCATCACCGCCGACGGTGGCTTCCGACGGGGCGCGCCCTCGCTCCTGAAGCCGAACGTGGACGTCGCGCTCGAGGCCACGCCGTCGGTCGAGCACGTCGTCGTCGTCAAGCGGGTGGATGAGCCCGTGGCGATGGTCGAGGGGCGTGACCACTGGTGGCACGACCTGATGGCCGATGCCGCGCCCGAGTGCCCGTGCGAGTCGATGGATGCCGAGGACCTCCTCTTCCTCCTCTACACCTCAGGCACGACGGCCAAGCCCAAGGGCATCATGCACACCACGGGCGGCTACCTCACGCAGGTGGCCTTCACCCACAAGTACGTGTTCGATCTCCATCCCGAGACCGACGTCTACTGGTGCGCCGCCGACATCGGCTGGGTCACCGGCCACAGCTACATCGTGTACGGACCGCTCACCAACGGGACCACCTCGGTGCTCTACGAGGGAACGCCCGACACCCCGGGCAAGGACCGGCTGTGGGACATCGCAGAGCGCTACGGCGTGACCATCCTGTACACCGCCCCCACCGCCATCCGGACCTTCATGAAGTGGGGCACGCAAGAGCCGGAGCGCCACGACCTCTCGAGGCTCCGGCTCCTCGGCAGCGTGGGCGAGCCCATCAACCCCGAGGCGTGGATGTGGTACCACGAGCACATCGGCGGGGGCCGGTGTCCGATCGTGGACACCTGGTGGCAGACCGAGACGGGCGCCATCATGATCAGCCCGCTGCCCGGTGCCACGGTGCTCAAGCCCGGCTCGGCGACCTTCCCCCTGCCCGGGATCAGCGCCGAGGTCGTGGACGACGAAGGTCACCACGTCGAGCGGGGTGGCGGCTACCTCACGCTCACGCAGCCGTGGCCCTCGATGCTGCGAGGCATCTACGGCGATCCCGAGCGCTACCGCGACACCTATTGGAGCCGCTTCGACGGTCGGTACTTCGCGGGTGACGGCTGCAAGCTCGATGACGACGGCTACCTGTGGCTCCTCGGCCGGGTGGACGACGTCATGAACGTGTCGGGCCACCGCATCTCCACCACCGAGGTGGAGTCGGCCCTGGTCGACCACCCCGCCGTCGCAGAGGCGGCCGTGGTGGGTGCCAACGACGCGCTCATCGGCCAGGCGATCATGGCCTACGTGATCGTGCGGGGCACGCACACGGCCAGCACCGAGCTGGGTGAGGAGCTGCGCCAGCACGTGGCCGCCAAGCTCGGCCCGATCGCCCGCCCCAAGGCGGTGATCTTCACCGATGAGCTGCCGAAGACCCGGTCGGGCAAGATCATGCGGCGCCTCCTACGCGATGTTGCCGAGGGCCGGGCCATGGGCGACACCACCACCCTCGCCGACCCGGCTGTCGTGGACGAGATCAAGCGGCGGGCGTCGGAGTCGCCCACGGAGGACTGACGATCAGGCGACGATGGCCGCCCGCACGGCGGCCAGGAACGACTCCTCCTCGAGCGGTTTGGCCACGACGGCGCGGCACCCGAGGGCCTGCATGCGCTTCACCCGCAGCGGGCTGGCCGCCGCCGTGGCCATGATGATCGGGATGCCGCGGAGCTCGGGGTCCGATTGCAGGATCTCGATGAGCTCGTCCCCGGTCATGTTGGGCATCAGGGCGTCGGTCACCACGAGATCGGGGCGCTCCGCTCGGATGAGCGCCAATCCCTCCACCCCGTCGGCCGCCAGCAGCACCCTCCACCCGGCATCGTCGAGCCAGAACTCGACGAGTCGCTGCACCGCCGGTTCGTCCTCGACGTACACGACGGTGGGCTTGCGCTTGTGTGCGGTCCCCATGCCCGACCAGTCTGCCCTCCCCGGCAGGAGTTCCACCGGCACGGATCGAAGGAGGTTGACCGTGGAGAACCGGCTGCAACGACAGGGACGCTGGGCCGTGCTCGCGCTCGTGTGCGGCTGCGCGGTCCTGGCCGTGCCCTCGTCCGACGCGCAGGTTCCGCCGGTCACCGAGCCGTCGACGACCACCACGAGCGCTCCGCCCGAGTCGACGACCACCACGGCGGCGCCCGACCAGCCCTCCGGATCGGACTTCTCGGCCGGGGCCGACAGAGCCCCCGATGGCGCCAAGGACACCGGTGGCGACGGTGCCTCCGCACCGGCCAGCGGGATCCGCGTCCCCCCCGAGGCCCAGCGGATCATCAACTCGGTACGTCGCAGCGGGCCCAGCAGCAACGCCCGACTTCTGGCCCAGCTGGGCCAGCTCGAAGCCCTCGGCGTGTCCCGCGACGAGGCCTACCGGATCGGCCTCGGTCGCTTTCCCATCGCCGGGCCCGCCAACTACAGCCACGACTGGCTCTTCCCGCGCTACGGCCCGGGCTTTCGCTTCCACCTCGGCACGGACGTCTTCGCCGCTCACGGCACCCCCGTCCGGGCCCCCGTGGACGGCGTGGCCCACAGTGCGAGCAGCGAGCTGGGCGGCCTCACGGTCAAGGTCGTGATGCCCGACGGCACCTACTTCTACCTGGCCCACCTGGCCGGGCTGGTCGACGGGTTCACCCAGGGCATGGCGGTCTCCACCGGCGACGTCGTGGGCTACGTCGGCGACTCAGGCAACGCCCGAGGCGGGGCACCCCACCTGCACATCGGCGTGTACCCCCACGGGGGGGCGCCGGTCGACCCGAAGCCGATCCTCGACGGCTTCCTGGCCGAGGCCGAAGCTCGCCTCCCCGAGGTGCTGGCCGCCGTCCGGGGCTCGGTCCGACCGTCCGCGCTCCCCGTCGGCGCGGCGCAGATCTCGATCTCGCAGGAGCAGAGGGCGCTGCGGCCCATGCTCGCCACCGATGCGCTCCACCTGTGGGCCGGTGGCGGGGCGGCCTTGCCGCAGGAGATCATCTTCGTGGCGGGCGCCAACCCGCAGGCCGGCCCGCGGGTGCTCGTGCAGCTCGCCCTCGACGGCCTGGTGGACGCGATCGACTGGTCGGCCCGCGCCGCGGGGACCGCAGCGGGCTGATCCCGAAGGCGCCGCGCCTCGTTCGGTGCTCAGTCGCGGAAGTTGCTGAACTGCAGCGGGATGCCGAAGTCGTGCTCCTTCAGCGCCGAGATGACCGCCTGGAGGTCGTCTCGCTTCTTGCCGGTGACGCGGAGCTGCTCGCCCTGCACCTGGGACTGGATGCCCTTCAGGTTCAGCGCCTTGATGTGCTTGTTCAGCTCCGTCGCCTTCTCCTTCGAGATGCCTGCCACCAGCTTCACGAGCTGGCGGGCCGTGGCCCCCGAGGCCTCCTCCACCTTCTGGTAGTCGAGCGCCTTGAGCGACACCTTGCGCTTCACCAGCTTCTCCTCGAGCAGCTGGCGCAGCGCCGTGAGGCGATCCTCGCTGGCGGAGTGCAGCTTGATCTCTGTCGGGGACAGCTCGATGGTCGTGTCGGTGCCCTTGAAGTCGTAGCGGGTGGTGACCTCGCGGGCGGCCTGGTCCACCGCGTTGCGGATCTCCTGCTGGTCGATCTCGGAGACGACGTCGAAGCTGGGCATGGCGCGCACGCTAGCCAGAACGATTGCAACGAGGCCGCGATCGGCCGCTATCGTCGGCACCCCTGGGTCCGTGCCCGAGTGGCCAAAGGGAACTGGCTGTAAACCAGTCGGCATTGCCTACGGAGGTTCAAATCCTTCCGGGCCCACCACGACGCCCCGCTTCGGCGGGGCGTCGTTCGCGTCTGTCGGGAACGTCCGGTTCGGGCCGTAGAACCTGCGCCATCGGCCTCAAGCCGCCGTCCCCAGTGCCGAGAAGACCAGCCGTGACCGGCCTGCCTGATGAGCTCGATGAGATCGTCGGCGAGTTCCTCGTGGAGAGCCACGAGAACCTCGACCGACTCGACCAACAGCTCGTGGAGCTCGAGCAGCAGCCGGATCCCGACACGATCGCCTCGATCTTCCGCACGATCCACACGATCAAGGGCACCTCGGGCTTCCTGGGGTACGGCACCCTCGAGCGGGTCACCCATGTGGGGGAGAGCCTCCTGTCGAAGCTCCGCGACGGGGAGCTCGTCGTGACCTCGGAGATCACCTCCGCCTTGCTCGCCATGGTGGACGCCGTCCGTCACATCCTCGCCGACATCGAGCACCAAGGAGCCGAGGGTCCAGAGACCTTCGACGAGCTCGTCGGCACCCTCGAGCGCCTGAACCACCGAGAGGCTTCCCCCGCCTCCGCGGTCGCGCTCCCCACCCCCTGCGCCGAGGGAGGTGACCAGGCCGACCACCCCGCGCCTGAGACGCCCCCGGCGCAGGGGGTGCAGGCCTTCGGTGAGCTGCTCGTCAACGAGGGGCTCGTCACCGAGGACGACGTGGCGGCGGCAGTCGCCGCCCAGGCCGCCGGCGATCCGCGCCATCTCGGCGAGCTCCTCGTGGAGCAGGGGACGCTCGAACCGCGCGACGTGGGTGAGGCGCTGCAGCACCAGCAGGAGCAGCGCTCCGCCCAGGCGGTCGGCTCGAGCGTCTCGGAGAGCTCCATCCGCGTCGACGTCTCGCTCCTCGACAACCTCATGAACCTGGTGGGCGAGCTGGTGCTGGCCCGCAACCAGATCCTCCAGTTCACCCAGACCGTCGACGGCGGCGACGCCGGGCTCACCGCCACCTCCCAGCGCCTCAACCTCATCACCACCGAGCTGCAGGAGGGCGTCATGAAGACCCGAATGCAGCCCATCGAGAACGTGTGGAGCAAGTTCCCCCGCGTCGTCCGCGATCTCGCCATGGCCTGCGACAAGCAGGTGCGCATCGAGATGGAAGGCAAGGACACCGAGCTCGACAAGACGATCATCGAGGCCATCAAGGACCCGTTGACGCACCTGGTGCGCAACTCGGTCGACCACGGCATCGAGTCTCCGGAGCGGCGCGCCGAGCTGGGCAAGCCGACCGAGGGCGTCGTGCGGCTGCGCGCCTTCCACGAGGGCGGCCAGGTGAACATCGAGATCAGCGATGACGGCGCCGGCCTGTCGCCCAGCCGCATTCGCGCCAAGGCCGTCGAACGAGACCTGATCACCGCAGAGCAGGCCGCCTCGATGGGGAGCCGCGAGCTCACGAACCTCATCTTCCTCCCCGGCTTCTCCACCGCCGAGCAGGTGTCGAACATCTCTGGTCGAGGCGTGGGCATGGATGTCGTCAAGACCAACATCGAAGCCATCGGCGGCAGCATCGACGTGCAGACGCGCGAGGGCTTCGGCACCGTCTTCAAGATCAAGATCCCGTTGACGCTGGCCATCATCCCTGCGTTGCTGGTCGCGTCGGGCGAGGAGCGCTACGCCATCCCTCAGGTGAGCCTCCTCGAGCTCGTTCGGCTCGACCGACGGGAGGTCACCTCGTCGGTCGAGCACATCCATGGCACCCCCGTGTACCGCCTCCGGGGCCGTCTGCTCCCCCTCGTGTTCCTCGACGAGGTCCTCGAGACGGCCCGGCCGGATGATCCGGAGAGCGAGACGGTGAACATCGTCGTGCTCCAGGCCGACGGTGAGCAGTTCGGTCTGGTGGTGTCGGAGATCAGCGACACGGCCGAGATCGTCGTGAAGCCGCTGAGCCGCCTGCTGAAGGGGGTTCGGGCCTTCGCCGGGGCCACCATCATGGGCGACGGGCGCATCGCCCTGATCCTCGACGTCCTGGGCCTCGCCGAGATGGCGAGCGTCAACAGCCACCACCGCGACGGCAGCCATGACGAGGGCGACGGCGACGACGCCGCCGATCGGCGCACGATGCTCCTCTTCAGCCTCGGCGAGCGCCGGCTGGCCCTGCTGCTCGAGATGGTCGCCCGCCTGGAGGAGTTCGACGCCGCCATCATCGAGGAGGCGGGCGACCAGCGGGTGGTGCAGTACCGCGGCGAGATCCTCCCGTTGGTGTTCCTCGCCGACGAGCTCGGGTACCGGTCAGAGCGGGATCCCGACGCGCCTGTCCGGGTGGTCGTCTACAACGAGGGCGCCCACAGCGTGGGTCTCGTCGTCGATGGCATCCACGACATCGTCGAGCAGGCGCTCGAGCTCAGCACCCACACGGCGGTCGCCGGAACCCTCGGCTCCGCCGTCATCCAAGGGCGCGTCACCGATGTCCTCGACGTCGAGGGCGTGCTCCGCCGTGCCCTCGCCCAGCTCTTCACGGAGGTGGCGGCGTGAGCACCGCGACCATGACCGACCACACGCAGTACTGCACCTTCCGCCTCGGGGATCTCTTCCTGGGCGTGGAGGTCACCGGCGTCCAGGAGGTCATCCGGCACCAGGCCACCACGCCGGTGCCCCTGGCCTCGGCCGTCATCGGTGGGCTGATGAACCTCCGTGGCGAGATCGTCACGACCATCGACCTTCGCCGCCGTCTCGGTCTTGACGAGCGCGAGGCCGGCCACGACCCGATGAACGTCGTCATCCGCGGCGACGACGGCGTCGTCAGCCTCCTCGTCGACGAGATCGGCGACGTCATCGAGGTCGTCGACGACGACTTCGAACCCTCCCCGTCCACCCTGCCCGCTGCCACCCGAGACGTGATCGTCGGTGTCTACAAGCTCGAGGGCCGTCTCCTGCTCATCCTCGACTGCGACCGGGTCCTCGACCTGGCCCTCACCACCACGGAGCCCCTGTGACCGTCACCGAACCCCCCGCCGCCGGCGTCGACCAGGCGTCGCTGTTCGAGCGCATCGGCGGCAAGGCCGCCATCGACGCCACGGTCGCGGAGCTCTACGACCGCATCCTCGTCGACCCCCTCCTCGACCGGTTCTTCCTCGATGTCGACGTCGAGCGCCTCCGGGAGATGCTGGCCGAGGTCGTGGCCCACGCCTTCGGCGGGCCAGTGGCCTACAGCGGCCGCGACGTGGTCGACGTCCATCGCGGCATGAGCATCGAGCGCCACCACATGGACGCCGTGCTCGGGCACCTCGTCGGTGCGCTGCAGCACCTCGGCGTGCCCGAAGACCTGATCGGCGAGGCGGCCGGGATCGTCGTCCCCGTCGCCGAGGCGATCGTCGACGCCTCCCCGCCTGTTCCGCCCGCCCAGCCCACCACCAAGCCCGCCCGCTCCCGCCGCACCAAGAAGGACACCACGATGAGCACCGTCACCTCCAACGGCCACAGCGCCGCGACCAGCCCCTCCGACGACGCGCTCGCGGCTACGGCCTCCGTGCGGGCCGTCCTCGACGCCGTTCAGGCCAACGTCTTCGTGGCCGACAAGCAGCTCAACCTCGTGTACGCCAACGACTGCGCCATCGAGACCCTTCGCGGCCTCGAGGCCGATCTGATCGCAGCGTTCGGCGTGGGGGTCGACCAGGTGCTCGGCGGGTCCATCCACCGATTCCACAAGAACCCCGCTCGCGTCGAGCGCATCCTCGAAGCGGCGGACTCGCTGCCCCACGACGCGCAGTTCACCTTCGGCAACGTCACCTTGAAGGCCAACATCAACGGCGTCCGCGTCGACGGCGAGATCTGCGCCTACGTCGTGAGCTGGGAGGACGTCAGCGAAAAGGTCCGCACCGAGCGGGAGATGGCCCGGGTGCAGTCGATGATGGAGAACGCGCCGACGAACATGATGTTCGCCGACAAGGACCTCGTGGTGCGGTACATGAACCCGGCCTCGCTCGAGACGCTCCGCTCGATCGAGCAGTACCTCCCGTGCACGGCGGACGAGGTGGTGGGCTCGAACATCGACATCTTCCACAAGGACCCGACGCACCAGCGGGGCATCCTCGGCGACCCGGCCAAGCACCTCCCGATGCGCAGCCAGATCCAGGTGGGCCCGGAGATCCTCGACCTGCTCGTGTCGCCGATCACCGACGGCGACGGCCGCCACATCGGCGCCATGGCCAGCTGGGAGGTCATCACCGACAAGCTGGCTGCCGAGGCCACTGCCGCTGAGGTGGCGGCCGACACGGCGGCCGTCAACGAAGTCATGACCGCCCTCCAGGGCGCGACCAACACGGACGGCGCAGCCACGGCGGCCCTCAACACCGTGCGAGACGCCTTCGGCTGGGCCTACGGCTCCTACTGGAAGGTCGACCCGAGCGATAGCGCGCTGCACTTCGCGGTCGAGTCCGGCGATGCCGGTGAGGAGTTCCGCAGGGTCACACTGGCAGCGTCGTTCCAGGAAGGCGTGGGCTTGTCGGGCCGGGCGTGGAAGACCCGCGACCTGTACTTCACCCAGGACATCGGCGAGATGACGGACTGCGTGCGCGCTCCGGTGGCCCAGCGCATCGGCGTCAAGAGCGGCGTGTGCTTCCCGGTCATCGTCGACGGCGACGTGGTGGGCACCATGGACTTCTTCGCCACCGAGACGCTCGACCCGAGCTCCAACCGGCTCGAGGCGCTGCGCTCGGTCGGTCGGCTCGTGTCGCAGACGCTGCAGAAGCTGGCCTCCGCCCAGGCCACCGCTGAGGCAGCCGCCGACACGGACGCGGTCAACCGGGTGATGTCCGCCCTGCAGTCAGCTGCCTCGGCCGACGAGGCGGCGCGCGTGGCGCTCGACACCGTGCGAGATGCCTTCGGTTGGGCCTACGGCTCGTACTGGAAGGTCGACCCGGCCGAGAGCGCGCTCCGGTTCTCGGTGGAATCCGGGGATGCCGGGCCTGAGTTCCGTGCCGTCACGATGGAGGCGTCCTTCAAGGAGGGGGTCGGCCTGTCGGGTCGGGCGTGGAAGACGCGGGACTTGTACTTCACGAAGGACATCGGCGAGATGACCGACTGCGTGCGGGCTCCCGTCGCCCAGCGCATCGGCGTGAAGAGCGGCGTGTGCTTCCCCGTGATCGTGGACGGTGAGGTCATCGGCACCATGGACTTCTTCGCCACGGAGACGCTGCAACCGAGCCCCAACCGGCTCGACGCCCTGCGCTCCGTCGGGCGGCTGGTGTCGTCGGCGCTCGAGCGCCTCCAGACCCAGGAGCGCGAGAAGTGCGCCGCCGACGAGCTGCGAACCAAGGTCGACCAGATGCTGAGCGTCGTCAGCGCCGCCGCCGAGGGCGATCTGACCCGCGAGGTGACCGTCTCGGGAGAGGACGCCATCGGCCAGATGGGCGACGGGCTGGCCCGCCTCCTCCAGGACCTGCGCACGAGCGTTGCCGCCATCGCCCAGAACGCTGACTCCTTGGCGTCCGCGGCGGAGGAGCTCAACGCAGTATCGGAGCAGATGGGCGTCAACGCCGGCGAGACCTCCTCCCAGGCCAACGTCGTGTCCGCCGCCTCCGAGCAGGTCTCGGCCAACGTCGAGACCGTCGCCACCGGCGCCGAGGAGATGACGGCGTCGATCAAGGAGATCGCCAAGAACGCCACGGAGGCGGCCAAGGTCGCCGGCCAGGCGGTCGAGGTGGCCACCGAGACGAACACCACCGTCGCCAAGCTGGGCGAGTCGTCGGCCGAGATCGGCCAGATCATCAAGGTGATCACCGGCATCGCGCAGCAGACGAACCTGCTGGCTCTCAACGCCACCATCGAGGCGGCCCGGGCTGGCGAGGCCGGCAAGGGCTTCGCCGTGGTGGCCAACGAGGTCAAGGAGCTGGCCAAGGAGACGGCCAAGGCCACCGAGGACATCTCGCAGAAGATCGAGGCCATCCAGGGCGACACGGGCGGGGCGGTCGACGCCATCGCCCAGATCAGCTCGATCATCGACCAGATCTCCGACTTCCAGAACACCATCGCCACGGCGGTGGAGGAGCAGGCGGCCACGACGAGCGAGATCGCTCGCAACGTGAGCGAGGCCAACCGGGGCTCGGCCGAGATCGCCGAGAACATCTCCGGGGTGGCCTCCGCTGCGGAGTCCACGGCCAGCGGGGCCAACGACTCCCAGCGAGCGTCGGCCGAGCTGGCCCGAATGGCCGCTGAGCTGCAGCAGCTCGTCGGGCGCTTCACCTACTAGGCCGACGAGACAGGGACGAGGGACGACCATGGAGGCGCTCGATCGCCTGTCGGCTGCGTGGCCCGGCACCCGCTGGGATGACGCGCCCGAGCGCCTCCGGGTCGTCCCCACCACCGACGAGGGAGCGGACGACCAGGCGATGGCAATGGCGACGGACCTGCAGCTGCTCGGGGTGAGCTTCCAGACGGCGCCGCTCGACGTGCGTGAGTCACTGGCGCTCGACCCGACCGCCACCGGGGCGGCCCTGAGGGCCGCTCGGGCGGTCCTGCCCGAAGGGGAGCTGCTGCTCCTGTCCACCTGCAACCGCACCGAGCTGTACGTCCTCGGTGCGCCGGAGGACGCCCTCGATGCCTGGCACCGGGGGGTGCTCGGCCGTGCCGGTGCCGACGGGGCCTGCGCGGCCCTGACCGCGGCCCGATACCACCTCCAGGGTCGGGCGGCGGCCCGTCACCTGTTCCGGGTGGCCGCCGGGCTCGAGTCCGCCCTCCTCGGTGACAACGAGATCGTCGGCCAGCTCCGCACGGCGGCCCGCCAGTCCGACGAGCTGGGCTTGCTCGGTCCGCGCCTGCGCCTCGTCGTCGACCATGCCCTGCGCACCAGCAAGCAGGCCCGGTCCCAGACCTCGATCGGCGCCGGCGGCGCGGGCATCGGCGCCGCCGTGGCCGGTGTCGTCGCCGGGCGGTCGGCCACGCCGGGCCGGGTCGTGCTGGTCGGCGCGGGGGACGCCGCGTCGGTGATCGCCCGCGAGCTCACCAAGCGGCTGGTCGTCGATCTGGTCGTCGTCAACCGGTCGCGTGACCGGGCGGCCTCCCTGGCCACCCTCCACGGCGGCGTGGCCGCCGATCTCGACGCACTCCCCGGGCTGCTCCCGGGCGCCGATGTCGTCGTGACCGCCACCGCGTCACCCGAGCCGGTGATCACGCCTGCACTCGTGCGCTCCCTGCGGGCTCGAGACGCCGCTTGGGCTCCGCTGGTGATCGACGCCGGCCACCCCCGCAACGTCGATCCGTCCTGTTCGCTCGATGTCGTCACGATGGAGTCGCTCGCCGCCCGCACGCAGCGGGTGTCCCGGGTGCGCGCCGCCGCGGTGGCTGAGGTCGAGCGGTGCATCGACGAGGGCCTGGCCCGCTGGCACCTGATCGAGGTGCGGCGGCTCATCCGCCAGGGTCTCGGCGAGCTCGACCTCCCATCCATCCCTCAAGCCTCTTGACCAAGGAGCACCCCGTGCGCGCCATCGTGGTCGACGATTCCCGAGCCATGCGGACCATCCTCCGCAAGATGCTCACCGACATCGGGTTCGACGAGGTGCTCGAAGCCGAGCACGGACGAGCCGCCCTCACCACACTGGGGGAAGCCGGTGAACCCCCCGCGCTGGCGCTCGTCGACTGGAACATGCCGGAGATGAACGGCCTCGAGCTGATCGAGGCCATGCGAGCCGAGCGCCGCTTCGACCGCACTCGCCTGATGATGGTCACGAGCGAGACGAACCCCCGGCACGTCTACGACGCCCTCAAGGCCGGCGTCGACGAGTACGCCATGAAGCCGATCACCCGCGAGGTCATCGAAGACAAGCTCGGCCTCATGGGCCTCGAGGTTGGCTGACGTGGCCGCGCTCCGTGTGCTCGTCGTCGACGATGCCGTCGTGATGCGACGGCTGGTGTCCCAAGTGCTGGAGGAGGACGAGGACCTGACGGTCGTGACCGCGGCCAACGGCCGCATCGGCCTCTCGAAGCTCGTGCAGACCAGCCCCGACGCGGTCATCCTCGACATCGAGATGCCCGAGCTCGACGGGCTCGGCACGCTCCGCGAGCTGCGCAAGACGCACCCGGACCTGCCGGTCATCATGTTCAGCACGCTCACCGAACGCGGCGCGGCGGCAACCCTCGAGGCGATGAGCCTCGGGGCCAGCGACTACGTCACCAAGCCCGCCAACGTCGGCAGCGTCAGCGAGTCCATCGAGCGGGTGCGCGCCGAGCTGGTGCCGAAGATCAAGGCGCTCTGCGAGCGTCGCCACCCTGTCGCCGACGACGGAGGCGCTCCCCGGCCGGCGCCGGCACCCTATCGGCCGCTCCGGTCGGATCCGCTCGCTCGCCACCGGGTCGACGTCGTCGCCATCGGGTCGTCCACCGGCGGGCCGAACGCGCTGCACGAGGTGCTGGCCGCGCTCCCCGGCTCCCTCGCCGTGCCCGTGGTGATCACTCAGCACATGCCCCCGGTGTTCACCCGCCTCCTGGCCGAGCGGCTGGACACGACCTGCGCCTTGCAGGTCCGCGAGGCCGCCGGGGGAGAGGTGCTCCACCCCGGCGCGGTGTGGATCGCTCCGGGCGACCACCATCTGGTCGTGCGGCGGGTCGGCACCACTGCGGTGCTGGCGCTGGAGGACGGCCCTCCGGAGAACAGCTGTCGCCCGGCCGTCGACGTCATGTTCCGCTCAGTGGCCCGCGTCTACGGCGGCCGAGCCCTCGCCGTGGTGCTCACCGGGATGGGTGCCGACGGACAGCGCGGTGCCGAGCTCCTGCGGGACGCGGGCGCCGGCGTCCTCGCGCAGGACGAGCCGACCAGCGTCGTGTGGGGCATGCCGGGCGCCGTCGTGCGGTCCGGGCTGGCCGACGAGATCCTCCCGCTGTCGAACGTCGCCGAGGCCATCACGGCTCGGGTTGCTCTTCGGCGGGCCGTCCCCCGTCCGCTCGCACAGGTGCAGGGCTGACGTGAGCACCATCAACGCCTCCGACTTCGACTACATCCGCGACCTCGTTCGACGCGAGGCCGCCATCGTGCTGGAGCCCGGCAAGGAGTACCTGGCCGAGAACCGCCTGCATCCGGTGGCTCGGCAAGCAGGCCTGGACTCCGTCGGCGACCTCGTCCGCCAGCTCCGGGTTGGTTCGGGCGAGCTGCAGGGCAAGGTCATCGACGCCCTCACCACGAACGAGACCAGCTTCTTCCGAGACGCCCATCCGTGGGACGCCCTGCGGGACGACCTCCTGCCGCAGCTCATCGAGCGGCGGGCCGCCAAGCGCACCCTCACCATCTGGTGCGCGGCCAGCTCCAGCGGGCAGGAGCCCTACACCCTCGCCATCCTCCTCAAGGAGCACTTCGGCGCCGCCCTCGACGGGTGGATCGTCCGCATCCTGGCCACCGACATCTCACCGACCATGATCGAGCGAGCGCGGACCGGCACCTACAGCCAGCTCGAGGTGAACCGGGGGTTGCCTGCCCCGCTCCTGGTCAAGCACTTCTCGAGGACTGGCATGCAGTGGCAGCTGAACGACGACGTGCGCTCGATGGTGGAGTTCCGCCTCATGAACCTCGACGTGGCCGCTGACTACGACCGACTGCCGATGTGCGACCTCGTGCTGATCCGCAACGTCCTCATCTACTTCGACGTCCCCACCAAGCGCGACATCCTCACCCGATGCCGTGATCACCTCCGGCCCGACGGCTACCTCTTCCTCGGTTCCTCCGAGACGACGCTCAACGTCGTCGAGGGCTTCGAGCGGGTCCAGTCCGGCAAGACCATCTGCTACGGCAAGTGCTGAAGGAGCCTCCGCCATGTCACTCCAGCTCGTCGATGACGACCTCGCCGGCCTGGCCGGTTCCATCTGGAACGCGATCGTCGGCCAAGATGCCGACCCGTCGTTCGTGTCGGCGGAGGAGCTCGCCGCCCAGCGCACCGTCACGGCCTGCGTGCACATCAGCGGCGGCTGGCACGGATCCGTGTCGATGGTGCTGCCATCAGGCCTGGCCGAGCAGGTGGCGTCGCTCATGTTCGACGTTCCCGTGTCCGAGCTCGCCCCCGAGGAGGTCCTCGACGCGGTGGGGGAGCTGGCCAACATCGCCGGTGGCAACGTGAAGGGGCTGATCGAGGACCCGTGCGAGCTGTCGCTCCCCGTCGTGGCCGAGGGCACCAGCTACGTGCTGGCCATGCCCGGCTCGCGCATCACGTCCTCGGTGATCCTCTCGCACGAGGGCATCCCGTTCTCGCTGCAGATCCACGAGCGGGCCTGAGGGCCTGGCTCAACTCCCCGTCAACCCCGCCGATCGGAGCCCCCGTGAAGATCCTCGTCACCGACGACAGCAAGGCCATGCGGATGATCGTGATCCGCACGATGCGGCAGGCCGGGTTCGACGGCCACGACTTCCGCGAAGCGGAGAACGGTGCAATGGCCCTGGCCGCCATCAAGGCGGATCCGCCCGACCTGGTGCTGTCCGACTGGAACATGCCCGAGATGACCGGCATCCAGCTCAAGGAGGCGCTGAACGCCGAGGGCATCACGGTGCCCTTCGGGTTCGTGACCTCCGAGACGACGCCCGAGATGCGCGAGCGGGCCATCGCCGCCGGCGCGCTCTTCCTGCTCGCCAAGCCGTTCACCGTGGACACCTTCCAGGAGGTCCTCGGCTCGGTTGGCGTGGGCTGACTCGTGGTCGCCCACTACCCCGTGCCCATCCAGGAGGACGTTCGCGATCTGCTCGTCGACCTCCTCGGGCGCGGGGTGGCCGCCGACAAGGTCCCGCCCCTCGAGCTCGATGAGGAGCAACCCGCGGCCATCGCCGAGTTCGTCACCGATGACGACCGGACGGCCTGCCTCTGCGTCATCGACGGTCGGTTCGCCGTGCGCGTGGGAGCGGCGCTCGTGATGGTGCCGTCCAACGTGGCCGAGGAGGACGTGACCAAGGGGCAGCTCCCCGACCACCACCTCGAGAACGTGCGCGAGGTCGTCAACATCTTCGGGCGCATGCTCAACAGCGCTTCGACCCCCCACGTTCGCCTGGCCGACCTCCACCGCTGGCCGGGCGAGCTCCCCCACGGTGTGACCGCCCTGTTGGCGCGCCCTGAGTACCGCCGGGACTTCGCCGTCGCGGTGGAGGGCTACGGCGAGGGTCGCTTCAGCCTGCTCGTCAGCTGACGAGGAGGCTGGCCGTCACTCGCTGACCCCGACCGGTCAGGCCAGGTCGCCCGCCCGACGGGGCAGCAGCTCGCCGTCGGGCGTGGGCGCATCGTCGGCGTCAGCCTGCTGGAGCAGGTGGTACGACGCCATCAGATGGGCGATGCCCCCCACCGCCAACCGGCAGCCGACGAACGACACGAGGTAGCGAAGTCCGGCCTGCACGACGTCGAGGTCGCTTCGCAGGGCGGCCATGCCGAACGGCGCCCACAGCACGAGGGACAGCACGAGCGACGCCGAGAGCCTGGCGTGCGGGTCGGTGAGCACGTCGCGCACGTCGGCGTGCGGGACCGGTTGGGCGCTCACGCCGCCAGCTCCAGGTGCTCAGCCAGGATGGCGGTCCACCGGCTGGCGGTGGCCTCGCTCCCGTCGAGGAGCCCCACCGGCACGCCGGCGCCGAGCACAGCGGCCGGCGACACCGTGTCGTCGAGGTCCGTCACTGCCAGGGCGTCGAGACCCCCGAGGCGCTCCGCCCAGTCACGGATGTCCTCTGCCTTGCGGCTCGCTTCCACGACCCCCCAGACCATGGTGGGCTCGACGGCGTCGAGGAGGTGGGTGGCCCACGTGCTGCGGCGGCGACCGAGTGACGCCTCCACGGCGATGATCGTGGGCCGGTGTGCTCGGCGCCACCCGCGCCGTCGTTCCAGGGCCAGGTCGACGCTGTTCACGCGTCGGGCCTCGACCACGCCAGAACCGCGGAAGCTCGGCGCGGCGACGAGGATGTCGTCCGGGTTCGTGCCCAGCTCTGCGGCAAAGGCCTCCGCCAGCTCCATGGCGTCGGCTCGGCGCCCCACCACGGCGATCACGGAGCCCCGGTGCGTCGGGAGCGGCTCGGGGAGCTCCAGCCGGTCCATGAGGTGGTAGAGCTCGACGGCAGGATCGTGGCTGATCGTCGTGAGGTGGTGGGCCAGGTTGGCGGGGATCCCCACGCGCGTCAGCCAACGCTGGTCGAGTGCAGGGCTGGCGACGCCCGACGACCGCACCGGGGCCGCGGGCCGCGGCGCACCGGGCGTCGACACCGACACGTGCCGGGCGTGGACGGCTGGCGCGATGCGACGATCGGTCGGACCGGGGAGCAAGGGCTCGAAGGGCTCGAAGGGCTCGGGTGGTTCGGGTGGTTCGGCCATGGCACCGAGGGCGGAGTCGCTGCTCCCAGCGCTCAGCGGCCTGCCGGGGCGGTGCAGGGCGGGGCCGACCGTCCGCGGTGCCGTGTCCTCGATGCCGGCATCTCGCACCATGCGATCGAGCACACCGGCGAAGCCGACCGCCTCGGTCGACATGCGGGGCACCGACTCGAGCCCGAGCGAGAGATCGCCCCGAGGCGCGACCTCTGGTGCTGGCGCCGCCGCGTCGGGCTCGGGTACCTCGACCACGACCTCGAACGCCTCCTTCGTGAAGAAGCCCCCGAGGCCCCCTGAGCGCAGCTTGTTGGCGGCGACGATCGTCGCGCCTGCGCCGAGCTCAGCGGGTACTCGGGCAAGGAGGGCCTCGAGGTCGGGGCCTTCGAGGGTGTGCGTGATGGTGGGCATGCTGGGGCTCCTCGGAGGGAGATCAGGCCGTGGTGGGCTGGGTGACGGGGGAGAGATCGATCACACCGATGGCGTCGACCGGCACGGTGCGGTCCAGCTCGGCGTAGGACAGGACGGCGAGGTCGGGGTCAACGGTGCGCAGCAGGCGGCGCAGCGGGCTCCGCAGGCCACCGGAGCACAGGATCACCGGACGAGCGCCCGTCTGCTCGACGGTGTGGACGGCGTGGGTGACGGCGGCCATCAGGCGCTCGATGGTCTCCGGGTCGGCGGCCAGCACCGCCCCCGACTCGGTGGGTCGGATGGCCTCGACGAGCCCGTGCTCGAGCAGCGGGTCGAGGGTGAGGACGGGCAGCCGGCCGTCGTGCAGGTGGGCTGCCGCGATGGCGGGTCCGATGGCGGCGCGAGCGGCCTCGGTGAGGGCCACGGTGTCCCGGGTGGTGCGGGCCCGCTCGGATAGCACCTCGAGGATGCGCACAAGATCGCGGATCGGCACCTGCTCGTCGAGCAGGCCGTGCAGCACGGTCTGCACCTCGGCGAGGGTGAGGCCGGCGCCGGTCAGCTCCTCGGCGACCACCGGGTCGGACTGGCGGACGCCGTCCACGAGCATCTTGACGTCCTGACGGGAGAGCAGGCGGGCGGCGTTGGCTCGGACCACCTCAGCGAGGTGGGCCGTCACCACGGAGCCACGATCGACGACCGTGGCGCCGGCCGCTTCGGCCTGCGGGCCCAGCTCGGCGGGCACCCAGGTGGCCTCCATGCCGAACACCGGGTCGATGGTGGACTGTCCGGGAATGCCCGGCGGCCGTTCGCCGAGGACCAGCACCATCCCGGTTGGGGCCTCCCCCCGGGCCACGGGCACGCCGTGGACCCGGATCACGTAGGCGTTGCCGGGGAGGTCGATGTTGTCGCGGGTCCGCACGGGTGGGATCACCAGACCGAGGTCCATCGCCACCTTGCGCCGCAGGGCCCGCACGCGGTCGAGGAGGTCGCCGCCGCGGGCGGTGTCCACGAGGTCCATGAGGCCGTAGGCGATCTCGAGCTCGATCGGATCGATCCGCATGTCCGACGCGATCGACTCGGGAGCGTCGCGGTTGACGACCGCGCTGGCGGCGGCGAGTCCGGCATCAGCCGGCGGCAGCGCCGCCTTGCGGGTCTGCGCCCGGGTGGCGGCGACCCAGAGGGCTCCCGCCACGAGGAGGAAGGGGATCTTCGGGAGCCCGGGGATGACGGCGATGATGGCGACGGAGACCGCCGCGATCCGCAGGGCCCGGTCCTGGCTGCCGAACTGCTTGACGACATCGGTGCCCAGGTCCGACTCGGTGGCGGCGCGGGTGACGATGAGGCCGGCCGCGATCGAGATGAGCAGCGCCGGGATCTGCGACACGAGGCCGTCGCCCACGGTGAGCAGGCTGTAGGTCTCGATCGCCTCGCCGATGCTGAGACCGCGTTGCATCACCCCGACGATGAACCCCCCGAAGAGGTTGATGGTCGTGATGATGATGCCGGCGATGGCATCGCCCTTGACGAACTTCGATGCGCCGTCCATGGCGCCGTAGAAGTCAGCCTCTGAGGACACCTCGCGTCGCCGCACTCGGGCCTGGTCCTCGGTGATGAGACCCGACGACAGGTCGGCGTCGATGGCCATCTGCTTGCCGGGCATGGCGTCGAGGGTGAAGCGGGCCGCCACCTCGGCCACGCGGCTGGCGCCGTTCGTGATCACCACGAACTGGATGACCACGAGGATGAGGAAGATCACGAGGCCGACGATGATCGAGCCGCCGATGACAAAGTGCCCGAAGCTCTCGATGACCTTGCCGGCGAAGCCGTGCAAGAGCACGAGGCGGGTGGCGCTCACGTTGAGGGCCAGTCGCATCATCGTGGCCACGAGGAGCAGCGAGGGGAAGATCGAGAAGTCGAGCGGCCGCTCCACCGACATGGCGGTGAGCAGCACGAGCACGGCGGCCGAGAGGTTGGCCACGATGAGCAGATCGAGCACGGCCGAGGGCAGCGGCACCACGAGCATCACGACGATGCCGATGATGGCGGCGGGCACAGCGACCTGACCGATGCGGCTGGTGGGCACTGACGGCGTTCCTCGGGGTTGCAGGGAGGTGCCGTCCGGTGGCGCTTGCGATGGGCCGTCCTGGCCGCACCGGCCTCATCGGCTGCTCAGCGCACGGGTTGAGGGATCTGGAGGATCCCGCCGAAGGCGCGTCGAGCGCCCACTTGGGTGAGGAAGGCGAGCACCCGGGCGACGGCCTCGTAGAGCTCGGCGGGGATCTCGCCACCGAGGCGCACCGATGACTCGATGGCACGGGCGAGGGGCACGTCGCGCACCATTGGCACCTGGTGCTTCTCGGCCTCCTCTCGGATGCGGCGAGCCACAGCGCCCTTGCCCTTGGCGACGACCCGAGGGGCACCGCGACCCGGCTGGTAGCGCAGCGCCACGGCCACGTGGGTGGGGTTGACGATCACGACGTTGGCGTCAGCCACCGCGGAGATCATGCGGTTCCGCCCGATGGCCAATTGGCGTTGGCGGATCTGGCCCTTCATCTGGGGGTCGCCCTCGGACTGGCGATGCTCGTCGCGCACCTCCTGCTTGGTCATCTTCATGCCCTGCATGACCTTGCGGCGCTGCAACCCGTAGTCCACCGCGGCGATCAGCAGCCCGAGCAAGGCGGTGTTCCGGGCGATCCGCAGAGCCGACGCCGCGACGGCGGTCGCCACCGAGCCGATCTGGAGGTGCCCGCTGGCGATGAGCGACTTGGTGAGGTCGTCGATGGGCGGCCAGGCCACCATGACGAGGGCTCCGACCTTCAGCATGGACTTCCCGGCCTGCCAGAGGCCGTGCGGGCTGGCCAGTCGCTTGAGGCCTTGGATCGGGTTGAGTCGCTCGGGCTTGGGCTTGAGCAGGGACAACGACGCGAAGCCGCCGGTCTGGGCCACGTGGCCGATGATGCCCACCGCCATCATGGCGCCGGTCAGGGGGAGGACGGCGAGGACCGCGTTGCGCAGCGCGCTCCCGAAGAGTCCGAGGGCCACCGCCTGATCGGGTCGAGCGATGGCGTCGCGCACCTCGGCCAGCACGCCCCCCAGCGCCTGGGTGGCCCGGTGCACCGTCACCTTCAGCATGACCGTGGCCACCAGCACCTGCAGCCAGGTGATCACCTCGGGCGACTTGGGGATCTGCCCCTTCTTCCGGGCGTCCTTCTTCTTCTTCGGTGTCGGGGCTTCGGTCTTGTCGTCCTTCGACACGGCGGCCTACCCGAGGCCCACGATGCTCAGGCTGTCGCGCACGATCCGGTCGGCCAGCGATGCCACCGCGCCGGGGAGGAGGGGCAGGGCCAGGCCGGTGAGGCTGAGGGTGAGCAGGATCTTGATGGGCAGGCCGAGCACGAACACGTGCATCTCGGGGGCGGCGCGGCTGAGCAGACCCAGCGCCACGTCGGCCAGGAAGAGGGCGGCGAGCAGCGGGGCCGCGATCTCGAGGGCGGCGACCAGCAGCAGGCCCACGTCGTTGGTGAGGATGTGGGCCATGCCCCCGGTGGGCAGGCCGGCGGCGGGAACGGCGTCGAACGAGCGCAGGAGCCCCCGGATCAGCAGCAGGTGCCCGCCGATCGAGAACAACAGGGTGATGGCCAGCAGGTTGTAGAAGCGGCCGAACAGGCTCGTCTGCACGTTGCTCTGCGGATCGAGGATCTGCGCCATGGCGAACCCGCCGAAGAGATCCAGCATCGCTCCGGCGGCCTGGACGGCGGCGAACACGAGCAGGCCGATGAACCCCAGCGCCACCCCGATGGCCACCTGCACAGCGGCTGAGGTCAGGAGCGCCGCCGCGTCGAGGTCGACGGCCTGATCCTGTAGACGGGAGCCCACGGCGAGGGTCAGGGCGGCGGCCATGCCGACCTTGATCCGTGTCGAGATCATGCGGGTGCCGAAGGGCGGCGTGATCATCACCCAGGCGATGGTGCGCGTGAGGGCCAGCAGGTAGCCCGCCACCAGCTCTGGGTCGATCATCAGCCCCATGGGATCGATCAGCGGATCAAGCTGGGGATGAGGTCGAACAGCCGGGTGGTGAAGCCCATCAGCTCGGCCAGCATCCAGTTGCCGGCCACCACGATCACGAGGGCCACACCCGCCAGCTTGGGGACGAAGGTGAGGGTGTGCTCTTGCACCTGGGTGACGGACTGCACGAGCGAGACCGCCAGCCCCAGGGCCAAGGTCACGATGAGGATGGGAGCGCTGATCTTCGCCGCCACGATGAGCGTCTGGGTGGCGATGTCGATGACGTTGCTGTCGTTCACGGGGTCCTCACGGGCTAGGGGGAGAAGGACGTCAGGAGGGCCTTGACCACCAGGCCCCACCCGTCGACCATCACGAACAAGAGGAGCTTGAAGGGGAGCGAGACGAGGGTGGGGGGGAGCATCATCATCCCCATCGACATCAGCGAAGAGCTGACGACGATGTCGATCACCAGGAACGGGATGAACACGATGAAGCCGATGATGAAGGCTGTCTTGAGCTCGGAGAGCACGAAGGCGGGCACCAGCGCCGTGAGGCTGACGTCGTCCTTGGTGGCGGGCCGCTCGTCGGTGGACGCCGACACGAAGAGCTCCAGCTCGTCGTCGCGCACCTGCGCCAGCATGAAGCCTCGAATCGGGATCACGGCCTCGTCCCAGGCCTCGCCCTGCGAGATCTGACCGTCGAGCAGTGGTTGCAGCGCGTTCTCGTTGACCTTGGTGAGGGTGGGACCCATCACGAACAGGCTGAGGAAGAGCGCCAGCCCGGCCAGCACCTGGTTGGGGGGAACCCCCTGCAGCCCGAGCGCGTTGCGGGTGAGGGTGAGCACGATCACGATCCGGGTGAAGCTGGTGACCATGATCAACAGGGCCGGGGCCACCGAGAGCAGGGTCAGCCCGATGATGATCAGCACGCTCTGGCTGGGTGCGCCCTGCACGTCGGGGAGCTCGAGCGTGACCGACGCGTCGTTGGGTTCGCTCGGGGCGCCGGGGGTGGGGACCGTGGGTGGCGTTGGTGCGGTCGGGGCCTCCTGGGCCTCGGCGCCTCGTCCGCTGAGCCCGATGGTGAGGACGGCGATCATCACGAGGGCGAGGAGTCCGGAGAGCCGCCGGGCGCGCGCGGGCGCGTCAGCTGAGGGGGACGGGCGCATGGGGGCGGTGGCGGCGGGTCAGGAGCGCCGGACGGTGCGGTCTCGCAACGCGTCGACGACTGCCGTCCATGCCGGGCTGGCGGAGGCTCGGCCATCCGCCGGAGACGCCGTCCGTGGCGTCTCGGGAGCAAGGGGCACGAGGACGTCGGGGTCGTCCTCGGCCAACAGGGTGATCGTGTGCTCGGTGATCCCGAGCAAGAGGGCGCGGTTGCCGGCTCGCACCACGCTGATCGACGCCCGCCGACCCACCGGTTGGCGCAGCAGCACCTCCACCTCGGCCGGACCGCGACGCCGGCGGAGCCCACCCCCTCCCCCGGAGCGCTGCAGCAGGCCCGCGGCGAGGCGCACCATCAGGAGCACGACGCCCAGCGACACGACCAGCCGGAAGAAGAGGGAGAACAACGACATGTCCACGGTGCCGACGGCCCCTAGCGGGTCCGGTCCTCCTGGTGTCCCACGACCTCGGTGATGCGGATGCCGAACTCTTCGTCGATCACCACCACCTCACCGCGTGCGATCAAGGTGCCGTTGACGAGCACGTCCACCGGGCTGCCGGCGGCTCGGTCGAGCTCGATGACCGAGCCCGGCACGAGCTCGAGCACCTCGCGGACGAGCATGCGGGTGCGGCCGAGCTCGGCGGTCACGCCCATCTCCACGTCGTGGAGCAGCTCGAGTCCGGTGGGTACGGCGGCCAGCCGGCCCGCCGGCATCGGGTCGAGGCGCAACCCTGCTTCCGGTGTCGGGGCGGGCGCGGTGGTCGGCACGGCAACGAGCAGCGTCGCTCGGTGCACGCCGTCGGCGTGCATGGTCGCCACGCCCACATCGTGCCCGTCGGAGATGGCCAGACCGGTCGGGTCGACTTCGGCGAGCGGACCGATGGCGGTCGAGCCGAGCACGGGCGCCAGCGCCAGGACGGCGGCCTCGAAGGCCGGTTGGACGCCCTCGACGAGATCGTCAGCGGGCGGCGGACCCACCTGGAGGTGCCGGGCCAGGTCGGGGTCGGCGACGAAGTGGATCGTCGTCGGTCCGATCTGTCCGGACACGACGCGGCTCCCGGACGCGGGGAGAGCAGCACCGGGGTCGGCCAGCTCGACCGTCCAGCCCTCGGCACCGGAGATGGCACCGCGGCACGCCTCGGCGGCGGCCAGCACGTACTGGCTCAGCGTGTCGGTGGTCTGCGGCTCGGTGACGGTCATGCGGAGGTCTCCGGGTGAGAGGCGCCGAGCGCAGCGAGCGCAGCGGCGAGCGGATCGGCGGGCAGCTCGGTGCCCTCGGCGTCGATGAGCAGGCAGGCCAGTCGGCGGCCTCGTTGGCCCGGGCGGGCGGCGAAGCAGTCGACGCCGGCGATCGACACCGTGAGGGGCACCGCGACGTGGTGATCCAGCGGCACGACGTCCCCTGGCCGGAGGTCGACGATCTCCGCCGACGACAGGTTGACGGACTTGAACCGCACGCTGACCTCCACGGGGGCGTCATCGAGGGAGATCTTCATGGCCCTGCGCAGCGCATCGGCGTCGACCGCAGCGCGGCTGGCGTGCATGGCGGTGCTGGACACCTCCTCGAGCACGGGCTGGAGCGAGGCGAAGGGCACGCACAGGCTCGCTCGTCCGCCCTGGGCCCCGACGCTCACGTCGAAGTCGAGGGTGATCACCATGTCCGTGCTCGAGGTGATCTGCGCGAACTGCGGGTTCGACTCGAACTGCAGGATGCGGGGGGCGATCGGTGTCAGGGGCTCGAAGGCGTAGGCCAGCTCGTGGAGGACCCGATCGAGCAGGTTGCGCACGAGACCGGCTTCGATCTCGGTGAGCGGGCGCTCTGGCGTCTCGCCCTCTCCGGTGCCCCCGAGGAAGCGGTCGACCATGGCCATCACGACCTGGAGCGGGATGTGCAGGAGCGACGATCCCGGCAGCGGTTCGAGGGAGAGGGCGGCGAGGAAGGTGGGGTTGGGCGTCTCCCTGACGTACTCGTCGTAGGTCAGCTGGCCGACGGCCACGAGCTGCACCTGCGAGACGGTCCGCAGAGAGGTCGAGAGCACGGTCGTGAACTGACGCGCGAACGTCTCGCCGACGATCTGCAGGGCGCGCACATGATCCCGGTTGAACTTGTTCGGGCGACGGAAGTCATAGGGGAGTGGGTCCACGACGTGAGTGCTCATGCGAGCACCCCCATCGGACCGCATCGGGCCGACTTGAGCGGCGGCCGTCTACTGCATCACGAACTGATGGAAGTACACCCCCACGATCCCGCCGTGGTACAGCTCGTCGAGCTGCTCCTCGAGCGCCGCCTTGGCCACCTCGCGGCCACCTGGAGCGGTCAACGACGCCACCGACTGGCCGCCGAACACATCGATGGTCTCGTCGATGGCCTTGGCGTAGCCCTTGGTCGGGTCGTTCTCGTCGACCGGCGCCCCATGGGCACCTCCACCAGCCTCTGCATCGGGGGCCAGCTCGAGCGCCAGCCCCACCTGGAGGAGATGGCCGTCGGCCAGGTTGAGGGTGACGGCATCGAGGACGATCACGGGCCCTGGGGCCGTCGTGGTCGTGGTGTCCTCGGTGGCGCCCGCAGGGGCCGCGCCGCCCCCGAGGAGCTTGGGGCCGACGACAGCGCCCAGGACCGCGAAGCCCGCGGCCAGGCCGATCGTCTTCAGCTTCCCGGACTTGCCGGCCGCCGCCTCGTCGTCCGACGCTGCTGCCTTCTGCTTCTTGCCCATGGTTCAGGCCTCCTCGCCTGCGGTGATCGTGGAGTGGACGACGATCTCGACTCGTCGGTTGGTGGACCGGCCGGCCGCCGTGTCGTTGTCGGCCAGGGGCCGCTGGTCGGCGTACCCCGCGGCCGACAGGCGTCCGGCGGCGACGGCGTGGCGCTCGGCGAGGGCCCGGAGCACGGAGGTGGCCCGGGCCGTCGAGAGCTCCCAGTTGGACGGGAAGCGAGCGGTGGCGATCGGCGTGGAATCGGTGTGCCCCTCGATGGAGAGCAGGTTGGGCAGCGGCGCCAGAGCGTCGGAGATCACGTCGACGACGGCGCCGCCGTCAGTGGTCAGCACATCGGAGCCCGGCTCGAACAGCACCCGATCGGTGACGATGGTGACGACGAGGCCACGCTCCTCGAGGCGGAAGTGAGCCACCCCTTCGAGGCCGGCCAGTCGCAGGTCTTCGGTGATGCGCTCCTGGGCGCCGGTCAGGGCGGCGTTCTCGGCTTGGGTGGCCTTGGCCAGCGCCTGCTTCTCGGTGAGCGCGGCTTCGGCCCGGGTGAGCTGGGCCAGCTGCGGGGCGGTGAGCAGTCCGCCTTCGTGGAGCTGGATGAGCGAGTCGTTGCCGTTGCCGAACTCGCTGAGCCCCGCCTTGAACTTCTCGAACTTGGCCAGGTCCACCTGGGAGATCGAGAACAGCACGATGAACAGCACCATGAGCAGGGTGATCATGTCGGCGTAGGTGATGAGCCAGCGCTCGTGGTTCTCGTGCTCCTCGTGCTCCTCGTGGCGCACCCGTCGTGCGGCCACGTCAGGCCGCCTTGTCGCTGGGCTCGGGTCGCTCGCCCGGAGCGAGGAACGACAGCAGCTTCTGCTCGACGATGCGGGGGTTGGCCCCGGCTTGCACCGACAGGACGCCTTCGAGCACGAGCTCCATGTGCTTTGCCTCGAGATCGCCGAGGCGGGCCAGCTTCTTGCTGATGGGCAGCCAGAACACGTTGGCCGACAGCACGCCCCACAGCGTGGCGACGAAGGCGCCGGCGATGAGGTGGCCGAGCTTGTCGGGGTCGGACAGGTTCTCCAGCACGTGGATCAGGCCGAGGACGGTGCCGATGATGCCCAGGGTGGGCGAGAAGGCGCCCATGTCGCCGAAGAACTTGGTGGCGATCTTGTCGTGGTGCTTCTTCGAGAGGATCTCCGCCTCGAGGATCTCCCGGAGCTCGTCGGGGTCGGTGCCGTCCACGGCCAGCTCGATGCCCTTGCGCATGAACGGGTCGTCGATGGACTTGGCCGCCTCCTCGAGGGCGAGCAGCCCCTCCCGGCGGGCTGTCTCGGCAAACGCCACCACGGTGGTGATCGACTGCTCGGGATCGCCCGGCTTGCCCGTGAAGGCACGCACCACGGCGCCCATGGACCCGGTGAAGTCCTTCATCATGCCGGTGGCCATCGTCACGCCGATGGTGCCGCCGAACACGATCAGCATGGCGGGGGGGAGGATGATGGAGGCCGGGTTGCCGCCTTCCATGATCATCGAGATGAAGACCGCGGCGAGGGCGATGCCGACGCCGACGAGGCTGGCGATGTCCATGTCAGGCGTCCTCAGAGGCGGCGACGATCCGCAAGGTCGATGGCGCGGAGGTGATGGGGTCTTGGCCGGAGGTGGCCACCACGGAGGCCCGGAAGGCGCGCACCGCGTTGATCACGTCGTCGATCGTTTCGATCACGAGGTACTTCGTGCCGTCGATGAGCGTGATGACGGTGTCCGGCGACGCGTCGATCCGTTCGATGAGATCGGAGTTGACGGCGAAGCGGGTGCCGTTCAGTCGGGTCAGCGCAATCATGGTCGGGTTCCGTCCTTGGAGTGCCCCGTCGACGCATCCGTGGTCGACGTGCCCCTCCGATCGGCGGGGATCGGAGGGGCTTTAGTCGCCGGGTGCTATCGCTTGAGGTTGACGAGGTCCTGGAGGAGCTCGTCGCTGGCGGTGATCACCCGGGAGTTCGCCTGGAAGCCGCGCTGGGCGATGATCAGGTTGGTGAACTCACGGGCCAGGTCCACGTTGGACATCTCCAGGGTCGACCCGAGGAGCGTGCCGCGGCCGCCGCTGCCGGCCACCCCGACGCTGGCGAGACCTGAGTTCACCGTGGGTCGGAACAGCGAGCCGCCGGCCTTCTCGAGGCCCATCGGGTTGGTGAACCCGGCCAGGGCGATCTGGCCCAGGGGACGGTTGCGTCCGTTGGAGAAGACGCCCGTGACGACCCCGTCCTGGCCGATGGTGAAGCTCTGCAGGGCGCCCAAGGCGTAGCCGTCCTGCGACAGCGCGGCCACCGAGCTCGGCCCGGCGTACTGCACGAGGGCGTTGGGCGTGCCCGCAGCTCCGAAGTCCACGGTCACCGGCCCGGCGAAGCTGCCGGTGAGCATGCTGAACGTCGGGTTGGGAGAGGTCAGGGCCCCTGTGGTGCCGTCGAAGGCCAGGGCACCCACCGGCTCGAAGGTGCCGTCGCCGTCGGTGTCGACCGCGAAGTCCCAGGTGTTGGGACCCGTGCGGGTGAAGCTGCCCGACACGGAGATCGGGCTGCCGAGCTGGTCGTACACCGTGATGGCGGTGACGATGGCCTGGTTGAGGGGCGTGCTCGCATCGAGGTTGCCACCGAGCTGCATCGTCGAGGTGGCCGAGGGAGCGAGGCTCTGGCCGAGGGGCATCGACAGGTCGCCAGCGGCAGCGTTGGTGTTGATGCCACCGGTGGCGTCGGCCAGCCAACCCTGGACGATGGCGCCGTCGGGCGACACGAGTCGGCCGGCGGCATCGAAGGACAGGGCCCCGGCCCGGGTGAAGAGGGTCTCGGCCCCTTGGCGCACGACGAAGAACCCGTCGCCCTGGATGGACAGGTCGGTGGCCCGGCCCGTGAGCTGGGAGGCGCCCTGGGTGAACGACGTGGACACGCCGGCCACCTTCACGCCGAGGCCGACCTGGGCGGGGTTGGTGCCGCCGGCCGTGCCGGTGGGCACGCCGGCCCCGCTGAGCACCTGGCTCAGCAGGTCCTGGAACATGACGGTGCTGGACTTGAAGCCGAAGGTGTTGACGTTGGCGATGTTGTTGCCGATCACGTCGACCATGGTCTGGTGGCTGCGGAGACCGGAGACACCGGAGAACATCGAACGGAGCATGGTGGTTCCTGCTTTCTTGGGAGCGGCGTCAGGCGCTGACGTCGCGGATCTGGGTGAACGGGATCTTCTGCTCGCCGACGACGACCGTCGCGCCCTCGGAGCCGAAGGCGGCCGAGGTGACGGTGCCGTGCTGGATGGTGCCGTCGGCGTCGGCCCAGCTGACGGTCTTGCCGAGCAGCGAGGCGGCGGCCAGCGACTGGTTGTCGGTGAGGAGGCGCTTCGACTGCTCGGTGAGCTCGGTGAGCTTCTCGACCATGGTGAACTGGGCGGTCTGGGCGAGGAACTCGGTGCCATCGCTCGGACTCATCGGGTTCTGGTACTTGAGCTGGGCGACGAGCAGGTTGAGGAACGTGTCGGTGCCGAGCTGGTCCTTGGCGGTCGGCATGGCGGTCGGCAGCGTCGTGGCGGAGCCAGTGGCGCTGGTCGGATCGATGGGCATGGGGAGGGCCTCCTCAGAGGAGGACGTCGACGCCGCCGTCGGCGCCGGGGTGGATGGGAGCGAGCCGGCTGGTGAGCCGGGAGGGAGGCATGGGTTCGGGGGCGGTGGGGCGCGGGAAGCTCTGGCCGTCGGGGCCGGGCCCGCCCCCCGCGGCATGGTCACGCGTCCCGACACCGAGCGAGCCGGCCGACAGGCCCGACTCCATCAGCGCGTCCCGGAGCTCGGGCAACGACCGCCGCAGGAGATCGTGGGTGGCCGAGGAGTCGGCGCCTACGTGCACATGGACGACGCCTCCCTCGAGGCGCACCCGCAGCTCCAGGCGCCCGAGGTCGGCGGGTTCGAGCTCGAGGCTGAGCTCGTAGTCACCGTCGGGGTCGTGGCGCAGGGCGCCCACCCGTTCGACGAGCTGGGCGGCCAGCACCCGTTCCAGCGTCTGGACGCCGGCGGGGGCCATGGCCTCGGCCGGCGCGGTGACGAGAGCCTCGAAGGCGTCGTGGGGTCGGCCCACGGCGGGGGCGGCAGGCGACGGCCCACCCCCTGTTTTCGCCCGATCCTCAGCACCGTGGGCGTCGTCTTCGGCGGAACCCGCTCGGCCGGCGGCGGTCACCCTCCCCAGGCCGAGTCCATGGTCGGGGCCGACGGGAGCCGGGTCGATGGGGCCGGGGCCGGGGTCGGAGTCGCCGGGAGCACGGGTGGCGGCGGTCCGGGGGTGGGGCGCTGGCGCTGCGGTGTGGAGCGCAGGCGCGGGCCGGTCCCCCGCCGCCGGGGCAGGCCCGAACGGCCGGCTGGCCGGGGGTCCTTGCGCCGTGGGCCCCTCCAGCGTGGGCAGGTGCGCGTTCTCCGCGGCGTGGGCGAGCGCAGGAGGCGCCGGCAGCCGGGGCACGGTCGATCTCGACCCGCTCGTCGCGGCGTCGAGGGGCTCGCCCACGTCCGGTTCTGGGGAGGGGGCCATCAGGCGTCCGGGGGCCTCGTCGGTCGCCGGGATGTCAGCGGCGGCTGGTCGATCGGCCGAACGGGCCGGGGTGCTGCCGGGGACGTCGCCCGGCATGTCCACTGCCACTGCCACAGCGGTGCGCGGCACGGCGGTCGGATCGACCGCGACCGGTGTCGGGGTCGTCGTCCCGACCGAGGGAGGGGCCACGAGCGCCGCCAGCAGCTCCGTGAAGGCGGCCGCCATGGCCGGATCGCGGGCATCGGGGATCTCCGGCTCCACCACTGGCATCGTCATCGCCGTGAGCACCGCCATCAGCTCCATCGACCGTCACCTCCATAGCGGGCACCGATCCAGCGGACGTAGGCCTGGGTCTCGGCGAAGGGGGGGATGCCGCCGTAGCGCTGGACGTTCCCGGCGCCGGCGTTGTAGGCGGCCAGGGCGCGGTCCACCGATCCGAAGGTGTCGAGGTGCCCGCGCAGGAGCCGGGCGGCGCCGTCGATGGCCTGCGCAGGGTCGAACGAATCGGCCACGCCGAGGCCGCGGGCCGTGGCGGGCATCAGCTGCATCAGCCCTTGGGCGCCGGCGGGCGAGACGGCTCTCGGATCGAAGGCCGACTCTCGCTCGGCGATGAGCGTCAACAGCTTGGGGTCGACGCCGTGGCGGGCCCCGGCGCTGGCGAAGAGGTCGGCAAAGGGTGAGGTCCCCATCGCGGTGGTGGCCCGAGCGGTGTCGACGCGCACCGGGTCGGCGGCCGGCAGCACGCGCCGGATGTAGTCGGGGGCCCGGTCCACGGCCACGATCTGCACCTGGCCGCCCCGCCCTGGCGCTTCGGCCATCTTCCCGTTGCCCAGGTACACGGCCACGTGGTCAGCACCGACGTTGCGGGGGCCAGTGTCCCAGCCGATGAGGTCGCCGGGCTGGGCTGCCGCCATGTCGGGCACGACAGCGCCCGTACGCAGCTGGTCGGCGCTCACGCGTGGCAGCTCCACGCCGAAGCGGCGCATCAGGTTCTGGGTGAAGCCCGAGCAGTCGAGCCCCGTGGCGGGGTCGGTGCCGCCCCACACATACGGGATGCCCACGTACTCCTGGGCGGCTGTCTGCAGCTGTGCGGGGGTGGGTCGGGTTCCGGTGGACGAGGCCCGGTCGGCCCCGAAGGCACCGAGGACGCGGTCGAACCCGGCACTCGCGGACTCGCCGCGGGCACCGAGGGCGCGGCCGGGGCTCAGCCCGAGGCGGGCCTCGATGGAGGCGACGCGCGATTGCACCTGGGCGAGCGAGGCCTGCACGGCGAGGGGAGTGCTCATCGAGCGGCCTCAGCGTGGTCGTGGCGGTAGCGGCCGGCCACCAGGTCGTCGACGCGGGCCGCCTCCTCCCGATCCGCCTCGAGGCGGTGCTCCTCGCGGCGGCGCTCGTCGAGCAGCTCGAGGGCGCGTACCCGCTTCGACGCCGTCGTCCACTCGGCGAGGGCTTCGGCGGTACGAGTGGCGGCGTCGTCCCGCACGGCATCGGCCCGGGTGATGGCGTCGAGCTCGGCATCCCACAGCACCCGGGCGACCAGCACCTCGGGGGCGCCGTAGCCCCCGCGCAGGCGAGGTCGGGCAGCGGCGGCGTCCCGGCGGGCCTGGGCGTCGGCGGCCGCCTCGACCTCTGTCCGCTGGGCGGCCCCGAGGCCGGCGGCGGCCAGATCCTCCTGCACCTGGCGCACCCGCAGCACCTGCTCGAGTCGGAACCGGTAGCGCTTCACGCGGCCTCCTCGGGCGAGATGCCGGTCATCTGGTGCAGGGCGGCCCACGCTGCTCGCGCGTCGGACACCTCGTCGATGTCCTGGGTGAGGAACCCCCGGATCGGCTCGGACAGGGCCACGGCCCGGTCGACGAGCGGGTTCGTGCCGGGCACGTAGGCGCCGATCTCGATGAGGTCTCGGGCGTCGCGGTGGGCAGCCATGAGCCGGCGCAGCTCCGTCGCGGCCCGGCGCTGTGCCTTCGTGGTGATGGACGGCACGACCCGGGAGATGGACTCCAGCACATCGACGGTGGGGAAGTGGCCGGCCGTCGCCAGCTTGCGCGACAGGACCACGTGACCGTCGAGGATGGACCGGGCGGCGTCCCCGATGGGGTCCTGCATGTCGTCGCCTTCGACGAGCACGGTGTAGAGGCCAGTGATGCTGCCGACCGCACCGGCCCCGGCCCGCTCCAGCAGCCGAGGCAGCAGCGTGAACACCGAGGGCGGATAGCCGCGGGTGGCTGGCGGCTCGCCCGCCGAGAGGCCCACCTCGCGCTGGGCCATGGCGAAGCGGGTGAGGCTGTCCATCATCAGCACCACGTCGGCGCCGCCATCGCGGAAGCTCTCAGCGATGCGGGTGGCGGTGAAGGCAGCCCGGAGCCGCACGAGGGGTGCCTCGTCGGACGTGGCCACGACCACCACCGACCGGGCCAGGCCCTCAGGGCCGAGGTCGTGCTCGAGGAACTCGCGCACCTCCCGGCCGCGCTCCCCGACGAGGGCCAGGACCGAGACGTCGGCCTCCGTGCCCCGGGCCACCATCGACAGCAGGCTCGACTTGCCGACACCAGACCCGGCGAAGATCCCCAGCCGCTGGCCCCGGCCACACGGCACGAGCGTGTCGAGGGCCCGCACGCCGAGGGGGAGGGCGGTGTCGATGCGAGCCCGCTGGAGGGGGTGCGGGGCGCTGCCGTCGACGGTCACGGACACCAGCCCAGCGGGCAGCGGGCGGCCGTCGAGCGGTCGGCCGAGGCCGTCGAGCACCCGGCCCAGCAACCCCTCGCCGACCTGGATCATGGGTGGCGCGCCGGTGGCCGCGGCAGGGCTGCCGGCTCGCACTCCGGTGGTGTCGCCGTAGGGCATGCACACGAGCGAGCCGTCGCGGAGGGCAACGGTCTGCGTCACCAGCGGACCGGTCGTCGTCGTGATCACCACCTCGTCGCCGACGGCGGCCTCCACCCCTGCCACCTCGAGGTGCAGGCCGAGCACACGGGTGACCTGGCCGGTCCGGTGGGGACGCGCCGCCGAGAGGGCCCGGTCGAGGGTGCCGCGGTCGAGGCCGGGCAGGGTGGCGGTGGGTGCGCTCACCGTGCGGCTCCGTCCAGGACGGCTCGCACCCGGGCGAGGGCGCTGCTGATGCGTGCGTCGACGCTGGTCCATCCGGCCTCGGCCTTGCAGTCCCCCCGGTCGACGCCGGCATCGGCCACCACGTTGATCGTTCGTCCGGCGGGCAGGTCGCTGCTGACCAGGGTCGCCGCATCCTGCGGGTTGAGGCGCAGGGTGACCTCCACACCGTCCGGGGTGAGGGCCAGGGCCCGGGCCACGGCGTCCCGTCCGGGATGCTCAGCCAGCTGCAGCTCGCGGCCGACGATGGCCTCGGCGATGGCGAAGGCCGCTCCCGCCGTGACGCGGGCGGCGGCATCCGCCACCGCCGTGAGACCGCTCATCGCTTCGGTCACGGCGTGCTCGCTGGCCTGGATGACACCGGAGAGACGACGCTCGTAGGCCGCCGTCAGCGAGGCCTGTTCGGCCAGGGCGGCTGCTCGACCGGCGTCGAAGCCGGCCGCGTACCCCGCCGCGTGCCCCTCGGTCACGGCGGCGTCGATGCGGCAGGGATCGAGGCGGGCCAGCCCAGCCGGTGCCAGGTCGAGGTCGAGCAGACCCGTCGCCCCGGCCCCCGATGCCGTGTCGCGCAGCACCCGGCGGGCGGGGCGGCGTCCGTCGCTACTCGACGAACTCATCGGCGCTCCTGTTGAGGACGAGCTGACCGGATTCCTCGAGGGCCCGGATGACGCGCACGATGCCGCCCTGGGCCTCCTCGACCGACTTGAGCCGCACCGGTCCGAGCAGGTCGATCTCCTCGACCAGGTTCTGGGCCGCTCGCTCCGACATGTTGCGAAGGATCAGCTGGCGCACGTCGGGCCGAACGCCCTTCAGCGCGACGGCCAGGTCCTTCGTGTCGACCTGGCGGAGCACGAGCTGCACCGAGCGGTCGTCGAGCTGGGTGATGTCCTCGAACACGAACATGCGCTGGCGCACCTCGTCGGCCAGCTCGGGGTCGTCGCGCTCCAGCGTCTCCAGGATGAGGCGCTCGGTGCCGCGATCTGAGCGGTTCAAGATGTCGACGAGGCTCTGCACCCCACCGACGGCGGTCATCTCCGAGGGCTGCAGCACGGAGGACAAGCGACGCTCGAGCACCTGCTCGACCTGCTCGATGACGTCGGGCGACGTGCGGTCCATCACCGCCAAGCGGTGAGCCACCGTGCGCTGACGATCCTCGGAGAGCCCCGAGAGCACCAGGGCGGCTCGGTCCGGAGGCATGTGGGCGAGCACCAGCGTGATCGTCTGCGGGTGCTCGTTCTCGATGAAGGTGAGCACCTGGCGGGGGTCGGCTCGGTGGAGGAACTCGAAGGGGAGCTCGAGGCGACCTTGGGTCACGCGGTCCAGGATCTGGCTGGCGTGGTCCTGCCCGAGGGTCTCCTCGAGGATCGAACGGGCCAGCTCGAGCCCACCGGAGGTGAAGGAGATCTTCTGCTCCGCCATCTCGCGGAACTCGTCGAGCACCTCGGCAACGCGGTTGGAGTCGACGTTTCGGAGGCGAGCGACCTCGGCCATGATCTCGGCCACCTCGGACTCGCGCATCGAGCGCAGCACCTTGGCCGAGCGCTCCTTGCCCATCTGGAGCAGGAGCACGGCGGCCTTCTGTGGGCCGGTGAGGCCGGCGGGGGCGAGGGTCGACATCAGCCGCGCCGATCAGCGAGCCAGCCGCGCAGCACCTGGGCGACCTCGTCGGGCTGTCGGTCGATCAGGTCGCCGATCTGTGATTGCACCACGATCTGCTCCTTCTCCGCCGAGCTGGCGGCCAGCGCCCGCTCGGCGGAGCGCTCGAGTGCTTCGAGGTCGACGTCGATGTCGTCGTCGTCCCGCGCCCGTGTGCCCTCGTTCAGGGCGAGAGGATCGAGCGGGATGGCCAGGGGATAGCGGGCCACCGAGGAACGGCGGGCGCTGCGGTAGGCGAGCAGCAGCACGAGTGCGATGATCCCGACGATGCCGATGACCCGTGCGAGGGACAGCATCGGGTTGCTGGCGGCGGGGCCGGCCGGTTCGGGCAGCGCCTCGGGCAGGGCGGTCTCGTCGAAGGCGATCTGGGTGACCTCGAGCCGGTCGCCCCGGTCGGTGTCGATGCCCGCCGCCGCGGCCACCAGCGAGGTGAGCTGGTTCACGTTCACGTCGGCGCTGTCATCGAGCAGCACGGCCACCGAGAGGCGCCGCACGTCGCCGGGGGCTGTCTCCACCTGCTCGGTGACCTTGTCCACCGCGTACGTGCGATCGGCCTGGGCCTTGGTGTAGTCGGTGCCCGACGCCGTGCCGTCGGTGACGGGGAGGGTGTCCGGTCCGAGCACCCCGCCCACCGCACCGCCGGAGCCGGTGTAGGTCTCGTCGGAGGTGACCTCGCTCACCACCGGTGCCGTGTTGGGGTCGCTGAACGACTCGCTGGTCGTCTGACGCTGGTCGAAGTCGAGGTCGGCCGTGACCTGCACTCGGGCCCGACCCGGTCCCGCGATGGGGGTGATGAGGTCCTCGATCGAGCGGGCCAGGCTGCTCTCGAACCCAGCGGTCTGGGTCGTCCGGGCGTCGCCGGCCAACGCGCTGGCGCCGTCCTCGCCGGGCGCCGCGAGCATCCGGCCCGTCTGGTCCGCGACGGTCACGTCCGTGGACTGCAGCCCCTCGACGCTCGAGGCCACCAGGTGCACGATCGACTGCACCTGGCCACTGGACAGCGAGGTGTCACCGGTGGTGTGCACGAGGACTGATGCGGTCGGCCGCACCGTGTCGTCGGAGAAGAGGTCGTCCTTCGGGAGCACGAGGTGCACGCTGGCGTCCTCGACGCCCTCGATCACCGTGATCGTGCGCACCAGCTCACCTTCCAGCGCCCGCTGGTAGTCCACCCGCTGCTTGAACTCCGAGGTGGTGATGCCCTGGTCGTCGAGGAGGTCGTAGCCGGGAGCGCCGTCGGCCGGGAGGCCCTTGGCCGAGAGGTCGAGGCGGGTCTGGTACACCGCGTCCCGCGGGACCATGATCGTGTCGCCTCCTTCGAGCTTGTACGACACGCCGATGGTGTCGAGCTCTTGCGTCACGCTGGCTGCCTCGGCGGCCGGGAGCCCGCTGTAGAGCGGTGCCCAGCTGGGCGCGGCGGCCCACTGGAGGAACACCATGGCGCCCAGGGCGGCCGCCCCGACAGCGACGAGGAGCATGGTCTTCTGGCCGCGGGTGAAGCCGTGGAGCAGGCCCCCGGCCCGGTCCTTCATGGCGGCGAGGTCGATGCCGGCCATCAGAGGGGCATGTTCATGATCTGTGTGAAGGCCTCGACGGCCTTGTTCCGGACGGCAACGGTGAGCTCGGTCGCCAACGACGCCTCCGTCGCAGCGATCGTGTAGTCGTGCACGTCGGGGAGCTGGCCCGTCGCCGCCTTGGTGGCGAGGGCGTCGACCCCGTTGTGGGTGGCTGACAGGTCGTTGAGGGCACCGACGACCGCGTCGCCGAAGCCAGCCGAGCTGGCCTTGGGCGCCTGCGTCGTAGCCGTGTCGACCAACGCCGTCAGAGGAGTGAAGGCGGCGCTGGACACGCCGGCGAGAGGTCCGATGGGCATGGCCGTCACTTCCCGATCTGGAGGGCGGCGAGGTAGGCGTCGCGCGCTCGGTCGACCACGGCGAGGTTCGCCTGGTAGCCGCGCTGCGCCTGGATGAGCTGCGTCATCTGCGACGACATGTCGATGTCGGGCATCCGCACCATCCCGTCAGCGTCGGCGAGGGGGTGCTCGGGGTCGTGCACCAGGCGACCTTCGGCGCTGCCGAGCTCCACTCGGGCCACCCGGCTCCCGGTACCGATCCCGGGGGTGGCGGCGCTCCCGTAGTCGACCGCCTCGGCCACGATGTACCGGGCTTGGAAGGCATCCTCGTCGGTCGCCCGAGCCGTGTTGAGGTTGGCCAGGTTGTCGCCGATGGCGTCCATCCACGTGCGGAACACGCCCAGCCCGTTGGCCATGGTGGAGAGCACCGGGAAGGTGGCCATCAGGCGCCGCCTGCGATCGCGGTGCGGAGCAAGCCGAACTTGTTCGACATGGCCTGCGAGGTCATCTGGTAGCGGAGGTCCGTCTCGATCATGGAGATGGTCTCCTGGTCGAGGTTGACGTTGTTCCCGTTCACGCCGGTGGGGGCCATCGATCGGGTGGCCGTCACCTCGGCGGACTGCGGGTCGCCGCCGGCCAGGGCGGCCGAGAGGCTGGACTCGAAGTCGACTCGCCCCGCCAGGAACTCCGGCGTCTCGAGGTTGGCGATGTTGTCGGCGATCGTGCGCTGCCGAGCCGACAGGCCACGCAGCGCCTGGTGCAGGGCGGCCATCGTCACATCGGTCATGCGTGCTCCCAAGTGTCCAAGGGGTACGCCGCCGATCCGTGGCAGCTCTCGCGCTCTCCGTGCTGGGCCCCTGATCGTCCGGGGGACGCAGGACCTGAGGACTTCCCGGTGGTTAGGCCGAGTGATCGAGGAACAGAGCGGTCGCGGGGGCGTTGGTCGCCGCTCCAGCGAGCATCGCGAGCTCGGGCCGGAGCCGAGCGAGGGCGTGGCTGGCGGCCGCCTCGAGCGCGTTCAGGCGACCGACGGCGCGCATCGCTCGGTCCGTCAGCTGGTCGGGCAGGGTCGGGAGGCCGCGGCCCGGAGCGCCCGCCAGCGCGGCGAGGGCGAGCCCCGCGGCGTCGAGATCGCCGTCGCCGAGGCCGCGCTCCGTGCGCTCGAGGATCTCCTCCAGCTCATCGAGGTAGATCGCCCAAGCACTCACGCGGAGGCTGCCAGGGTCGCCCGCTGCATGCCGGTGAGGCGAGCAGCCTCGTGGAAGGCGGCCCGCAACGGCTCCAGCAGCCCCCGGCACTCCTGCACGAGCTGCACGTCCTTGCGGACGTTGGCCAGCACGAGCTGGCCCTCGACGTAGGCGTAGAGCGAAGCGAGCCCGGCGGCCCCGTCCCACGCGTCGAGCCGCAGCGTGGCCCGCAGCTCGAAGACGATGTCCTGGGCGTGGAGGAGGCGTTGGCTCACGACGGGGAGATCCTGGTCGCTGAGGGCCTGCTCGGCGATGGTCAGATCGAGGATCAGCCGGTCCCAGAGCATCGTCAGGAGCTTCTCTGGCGAGGCAGTGGCGAGGCCGACGTCGAGGTAGGCGCGGCGAGGGTCGTCGGACATGGTGGTGGTCTCCTACTCCCAGCTCGGTAGGCCGTTGATCTGACCGGCCAGCCAGGAGCTCTGGTTCTTGAGGTTGCCGAGAGCCACCTCCATCGCCGAGTACTGGCGACGCAGCGTGCTCTCACGGGTGGCGAGGCGAACGTCCCACGCCGCGATCTGACGATCGAAGGTGACGGCCTTGTCGCCGGTGGACTTGATGGCCATCGACACGAGCCCGGTGGTGGGATCGGCGGCCAACGTGCCCAGGCTCACCAGCTTGGTGGCCAGGCCGTCGGTCGACGACACGGTGGAGCCCCCGGTGAAGCTGTCGACGACCATGGCCGGATCGGCCTGGTAGGCGGCGATGAGCTTGGCCCGGTCGAGCTCGAGCCCGTTGGCGCCGATCTTCATGCCGATGTCGGCAAGGGAGCGCCCGGGCAGGTCGACGCCCAGCGCCGAGTACAGGTTCTGTTGGAGCTGACGGGCCAGGCCGTTGCCGAGCAGGGCGCCCTTCGTGCCGCTCTTCGACTCGTAGGTGCTCGAGTCGGCGATGAGCTTCAGGGCGCTGTTCACCGAGCTCACGAGCTTCTCGACCTTGGTGGCCAGCGCCTCGGCGTCGGCGGTCACGCTCACCGACACGAGCACCCCGGGGTCGGCACGCACCGCCGTCAGGCTCACTCCGGGGACCAGGTCGGCGAAGGTGTTGCTGGCGCTCGTCACGGAGTAGCCCGTCGCTCCGCCGATCTTGATCTCGGCGTCGGCGCCCGCAGTGACGAGGTCGAAGGCCTCAGGATCCGGACCGGGTTCGAGCGGGTTGGCCAGCGCGGCGAGTGAGGTGGGGTCCACGGTGAAGCCCGCCGCCGCGCCGGTGCTCGCCGCCGTGAGCTGCAGGCGGTACTGCCCGGGCGACACCTGCACGGCCGCCGCGTTCACGCCGACCTTGGCCGTGTTGATGGCGCTGACGACGCTCGACAGCGTGCCGTCGCCCACGTCGATCGGCGTGGCCGGTGTCCCGCCGATCGTGAAGGTGATCGGACCGGCGGCGACGACCGTCGAGAGGCCGGCGACGGCCACCTCCGACACCACCGTGTGGGCGGCGGCCAGGCGCTCGACGCTCACGGAGAGCTCGGCCGCCAGCGCCGTGGCGGAGGCCGAGGCGGTCAGGCGGTTGCTGTCGGTGGTGGTGGCCTTCATCGCCTGCCAGCTGCTCGCCGTGGCGAGGGCCTTGGCCGACTGCAGGATGCCGTCGAAGCGGGAGTTGAGGCTCTGGTAGGCGGCCGTCGTGGCGTCGAGGGCCTTGCGCTGCGCCTGGAGGCGCGCCTGCGGC
>JBKJIL010000011.1:0-11359 GCA_046598435.1 Acidimicrobiales bacterium | reverse complement strand
TGTTCTCGCGCATCGACAACCTGCTCGGTGTTCGTCAGCACCACGTCGAGCTCGTCCACCGCAACGACGCGGCCGTGCAGTGCCTGACCGACGTCGGCCGTCGGCTCGAGGCGGTGGCCCAGGCCACGGCCGCGGCCCCGTTCGCCGCCGAGATCCATGAGCTCGTCGCCGAGTTGGGCTCGATCAACGAGCAGCTGCGAACGCTGGTGCTCGATCGCGCTTGATGAGCCCGGGCCCGGTCCGGCGCCGGTTTCCTCTCCGTCCGCGCCGACGAAATCGCGACCTGGGCGGTAGGTTTGGCGCGATCACCGACGCATTTTGGGGGACGATCAGATGAGCGAACGACCAACCACGCTGGGCCAGCTCCGGGCGACAGGGTGGGTGTCTCGGTCAGTGAAGGACGAAGTCCGTGAGAACGCCATCGTCCGCATCCGCGAGGGCGAGGCCCTGTTCCCTGGGGTGCTCGGCTACGAGCACACCGTGTTGCCGCAGCTCGAGAACGCGTTGCTCGCCGGACACGACGTGATCTTCCTGGGTGAGCGGGGGCAGGCCAAGACGCGCATGATCCGGTCGATCACCAACCTGCTCGATGAGTGGATGCCGATCGTCGCCGGTTCCGAGATCAACGACGACCCCTACGCCCCGGTGTCCCGTCACGCCCGTGACCTCGTGGCCGAGCAAGGCGAGGACACACCGATCTCGTGGGTGCATCGCGACGATCGGTTCGGCGAGAAGTTGGCCACTCCCGACACCTCGATCGCCGACCTCATCGGCGAAGTCGACCCGATCAAGGTGGCCGAGGGCCGCTACCTCTCCGATGAGCTCACGCTCCACTACGGGCTCGTGCCGCGCACCAACCGCGGCATCTTCGCCATCAACGAGCTCCCCGACCTCGCCGAGCGCATCCAGGTCGGGCTGCTCAACGTGCTCGAGGAGCGCGACATCCAGGTGCGGGGCTACAAGATCAACCTGCCCATCGACCTGGCGCTCTTCGCGTCGGCCAACCCGGAGGACTACACGAACCGCGGTCGGATCATCACCCCGCTGAAGGACCGCTTCGGCTCGCAGATCCGCACCCACTACCCCCTCGACGTGGCCACCGAGGTGGCCATCGCGCTGCAGGAGGTCAACCCGCTCGAGGCAGCCGGCGTGCGGGTGGCGGTGCCCGAGTACATGACCGAGATCGTCGCCACGCTCTCGCACCTGGCCCGTTCCAGCCCCCACATCAACCAGCGCTCGGGCGTGTCCGTGCGGTTCACGATCACGAACCACGAGGTGATGGTGGCCAACGCCACCCGCCGGGCCCTGCGCCACGGCGAGCGCGACGTGTCGCCGCGGGTGAGCGATCTCGAGGCCCTGCCGGCATCGATGATGGGCAAGATCGAGATCGAGTCGCTCGAGGAGGGGCGCGACGCTCAGATCGCGGAGAACCTCGTGCGGGCCGCGGTGCTCACCGTGTTCAAGGACCGCTTCAGCCCGGAGCGCTTCCGTCCCATCGTGGCGAGCTTCGAGGAGGGCGCCGTGATCCACGCCGGCGAGGACGTCACCTCGGCGGAGTACGTCGCCCTGCTCGAGCAGCAGCCCGCCCTGCGAGAGGCGGTCGCCGAGCTCACCGGCGGCGACGAGTCGGCGTCATCGGTCGCCTCGGCGGTGGAGCTGCTCCTCGAGGGCCTGCACCTCAGCAAGCGCCTCAACAAGGACGCTGTGGGCGCCCGCGCCACCTACCGGGCCCGGGCCTAGCCCCCGGGGATCGCGTCAGGACGTGGCCGCCGCCTTGAGCACCTCGGCGGCCGGCCTCGGGTTGCGGTCGCGGTCGAAGAGGCCGAACTGCACGTCGTAGCCCTGGTGCCACTCGTAGTTGTCGACGCCGGTCCACCAGAACAGGCCGCGGACGTCGACGCCTCCGCTGATGGCGTCCTGCACGATGCCCAGCACGTCCTGCGCGTACCCCCGACGCTCGACCTCGTCGTCGGTGCCGATCCCGACCTCGCAGATCAGGATCGGCCGACCCTGGTGCGCTTCAGCCAGCCGGTGCAGCACGTGGCCCAACCCCTCGGCCCACGGCACGTACCCCATCGCGCCGCGGCGGCCGGCCACGGGCCAGTGGGTGAGCGACCCGTCGGCCGCGATGCCGGCCGCGGAGTAGTACGAGAAGCCGATGTAGTCGTAGGCGTCGAGCTGCTCGGGTGAGGCCCAGGAGTCCCAGGCCCGGTCCTCGAACCGTGCCGCCGCCGCGATGGACTCGGCGGTGTCCTCCACCCGGAACACCGGCGAGAGGTTCTGGATCATGGCGACGGGTGTGGCCGGGGTGCGCAGGAGCCGAGCGGCGTCGGCGCCGGCTCGATGGATGGTCTGGAGCACGCCGAAGGCATCCCCGCGGTCGTGACGACCTGGTGGCAGCTGGCCGAACAGGTGCGATCCGAGGGCGTACCAGACCGGTTCGTTGACCGGCTTCCACCCGGCGACGAGGTCGCCGAAGGTCTCGGCCACCCAGTCGACGTGCCGGCTCCACACGAGGCGGCCGTGGCGGTCGTCGCGGAAGCCGTCCTGGTCGTCAGCGAACCAGCCGGGGAGCGTGAAGTGGTGCAGGCAGGCCCAGATCGACACCCCGGCAGCGCCTGCGGCTTGGAGCATCTCGCGGTAGCGCTCCACCTCGGCCTGGTCGTGCTGGCCCGGTCGAGGCTCGAGACGGGCCCATTCGAGGGAGAGCCGATGATGGGTGAGGCCGTGCTCGGCGTAGAGGGCGAAGTCCTCGGCGTGGCGGGTGGCGAAGCCGTTTCCCTCGCCGGAGCGAGGCACGCGACCGTCGCGCTCCCATCGGTACCAGTCGCTGGCCGGTGCTGCCCCTTCGGCCTGCGTCGACGATGCGCCCGTGCCCCACATGAATCCCTCGGGCCATCCCATGACGCCATCTTGGTGCACGACTGCCGTCGGTCCGGCGGCGGGACCGATGCTCAGCCGGCGGGTGAGGCGAGCTCGCCCTGCATGTGGGTGAGCGCCTTCACCCAGGCCGCGGTCTCGTGGGCGCCCTGGAGCATCCACTGGCCCTCGACGACGAAGGTGGGGACCGCTGCGATGCCGTTGGCATGCGCGTCGTCGCGCTCCGCTCGCACGAAGTCCGCCTCATCGTCAGACGCGAGCAGCGCTTCGGCGGCCGCTCGTTCGAGCCCGACGTCCTCGGCCAGCGCGGCGAGGGTGTGGTGGTCGGCCACGTCGAGCCCGTCGGTGAAGTAGGCGCGGAGCAGGGCCGCCTTCACCGCCCGCTGCGGTGCTGCGCCGTGCGCGTGCAGCGCCCAGGCCAGCAACCGGTGGGCATCGAACGTGTTGGCCCGTCGCATGCCGGCCCAGCGGAAGTCGATCCCGAGCTCGGCACCGGCGTCAGTGAGGCGAGCGTGGGCGGCCCGAACCCGGCTGAGATCCCCGAACTTCCGGGAGAGGTACTCGGTGAGCTCCGGGCCGTCACCGCCGGTCGGCACGTTCGGGTCGAGCTCGAAGGAGCGGTACACCACCTCGACGTCGATGCCGGTCTCGACCACCGCTCGCTCGAAGCGCCGGGTGCCCACGTAGCACCACGGACAGGCCACATCGCTCCAGATCTCGACTCGCACGGCTGCGTCCTACCAGATCTGCTCCGGGAAGCGCACCGGGTCGGTACGGTGGGCTCATGCCTGGCCCGCACTTCCGCTACTCACGCTGGGACGGCACCCAGGTGGGGTACGACCTCGACGCCGAGGCCATCCTCGAGGAGATCACCGACGACCTCCTCTACCACGGTGACCTCCACGCGGCGCTCCGCCGTCTGATGCAGCAGGGCTTCCGCGACCGCAACGGCGAGCAGCTGATGGGGATGCGCGACCTGATGGAGCGCCTGCGCCGGCAGCGTCGAGAGCGCTTGGAGCAGCACGACCTGGGCGGGGTGTACGAGGAGATCGCCGAAGCGTTGCGGGAGGTGCTCGACACGGAGCGCGCCGGCCTCGAGGAGCTGGCACGCGAGGCACGCGAGTCGGGCGACCCGCGTCGCCAGGAGATCACCGAGCAGGTCGTGGGGGAGCGGAACCTGCAGCTCGACATGCTGCCCCCCGATCTGGCCGGGATGGTGAAGGACCTGCAGCAGTACGAGTTCACCTCGAGCGAGGCGCGTGAGCGCTTCGACGAGCTGATGGAGCAGCTCCGCCAGCAGCTGGCCCAGAGCTACGTCAACCAGATGGCCGGCGCCATGCAGGACGTCAACCCCGAGTCCATGCAGCGCATGAAGGACATGCTGGCCGAGCTCAACGACCTGTTGGCCATGAAGGAGGCCGGCCAGGACACGCAGGCCGCCTTCGAGCAGTTCATGGAGCGCTACGGCGACTTCTTCCCGGAGGGCCCCGAGGACCTCGATCAGCTGCTCGAGCTCATGGCCCAGCGCATGGCCGCCATGCAGTCGATGCTCAACTCGATGACACCGGAGCAGCGCGCCCAGCTCCAAGGGCTGTCCGAGCAGCTGCTCGAGGACATGGACCTGCGCTGGCAGATGGACCAGCTCGGCAGCCACCTGCAGCAGCTCTTCCCACAGATGGGCTGGGACCGCAGCTACGACTTCTCCGGCCAGGACCCCCTCGGCTTCGCGGAGGCCGCCCAGATGCTCAACGAGCTGGGCGACCTCGACCAGCTCGAGCAGATGATGCGCGGGGCCACGAGCCCCGGCGCGCTGGCGGAGGTCGACATCGACCGCGCCCGCGAGCTCCTGGGCGACGACGCCGCCCGCAGCCTCGAGGAGCTGGCCAAGCTGGCCCAGCAGCTCGAGGAGGCCGGCCTCATCAACAACAAGGAGGGCAAGCTCGAGCTCACCCCCAAGGGGTTGCGCAAGATCGGCCGCAACGCGCTCTCCGACCTCTTCTCGAAGCTGGCCCGCGACAAGCCCGGCCGCCACGAGATCGAGCGCACCGGGATCGGCCACGAGCGCACCTACGACACCAAGCCCTACGAGTTCGGGGACCCGTTCAACCTCCACATCGAGCGAACCGTCCGCAACGCCATCCGCCGCACGGGCGGCGGCACGCCCGTGCGGCTCACGCCGGACGACTTCGAGATCGAGCAGACCGAGCAGGTGGTGCGCAGCTCGACGGTCCTCATGCTCGACCTGTCCCTGTCGATGCCGATGCGCGACAACTTCCTCGCCGCCAAGAAGGTGGCCATGGCGTTGCACTCGTTGATCTCGATGCAGTTCCCGCGCGACTTCCTCGGCATCGTCGGCTTCAGCGAGGTGGCCCGGGTGATCACCCCCGAGCAGCTGCCCGAGGTGTCATGGGACTTCGTGTACGGCACGAACATGCAGCACGCGTTCCTGCTCAGCCGCCAGATGCTGGCCCGCCAGACGGGCACGAAGCAGATCATCTTGATCACCGACGGCGAGCCGACGGCTCACTTCGAGGCGGGGATGTCCGCACCGTTCTTCAGCTACCCGCCGGTGCAGGAGACCATCGACGCCACGCTGCGCGAGGTGGCGCGCTGCACGAAGGAGGGCATCCGGATCAACACCTTCATGCTCGACGCCACGCCGTACCTCAAGACGTTCGTGGAGAGGCTCACGCAGATGAACCGGGGTCGGGCCTTCTTCACCTCGCCCGAGACGCTCGGCGACTACGTGCTCGTCGACTTCATCGAGCAGAAGCGGGCCCTGCGGGGCAACCGGGACCGCCGACCCGCCTGACCTCGTCGGCCCGCCTGATCGCCGGGGTCCTAGGCCTCCGGCGGTTGGGTCGTGGTGGTCGTCGGCGCCGTGGTGGTGGTGCTCTCGAGGATCGTCGACGGCGAACCCTCCGTGGTCGTCGTCGTGTTCTCGAGGGACGTGGGTGGCACGAGGGTCGGCGGCGCCGTCGTGGGCTGGACCGTCGTGCTGGAGGTGCCCGAGGAGCGGGGTCGGGTGGTGGTGGGCCTGGAGCGGTCGGTGTCGAAGGTGGCTGGTGACGCGGCGCCGGCGGGGGGTAGGCCGTCGGCTGGTGTGATCACCACGCCGAGGACGCTGGCGCTGGATGCCCCGGAGGTGGAGGTGGTGGAGGCGCTCGGGCCGCCCGAGCCCTCCTCGTCGCTGTCGATGAACGCGAAGGCCCCTGCACCGATGAGGAGCGCGATGGCCAGAACCCCGCCGTGGCGACGCCGTCGCGAGCTCGCCATGTGCGCTGCCATACGGGGGTGAGTGTCGCTCATCGGGTCGCCGCGCCGCAACGACTGGCGAGGGATCTGGTGCGATCTCGGATGTTCCCCTTGCGCACGTGCCCGGCAGGGACCAAGATCACACCATTGTAATTACGGATGTGGTATCCGCCGATCCAGGGGAGACCCGCACCATGTCACCGTCCACCGCACCCACCGTCCCACCTTCGGGAGGAGGGCACATGCAGATCCCCATCTCCATCGAGCCTGATGATCGGTCCTGGCAGGACTATGCCAACTGCCTGGGCGTCGACCCTGATCTCTTCTTCCCTGAGCGTGGTGCGTCCACGCGGGAGGCCAAGGAGGTCTGCCGCGGCTGCGTGGTGCGCGAGGACTGCCTCGAGTTCGCACTCGTCAACGGCGAGAAGTTCGGCATCTGGGGCGGCATGAGCGAACGCGAGCGTCGCCGCCTCCGCCGTCAGCGGGCCCTCGCCCGCCGCGGCGACACCGCCACCACCGCCTGAGCCGGCCGTCGAGCCAGGGTCGCGCTCAGCGCAGCCCGCGAGCCTCGAGACGCGCCTCGATGGTCCGCTCCGGACCGACGTCGAGCTCCGCCCACCGTGGCTGGGGGACGTCGGCCAGCACTGCCTGCGGCAGGAGGCCCACCAGCTCGGCACCCTCCACGGTCGCCCCGACCAGCGCGGCGGCGGCGACGACGGCGTCGTAGGCAACGGCCGGCCCCACGCGGGTCGGATCGATCAGGTTCATGGACACCTGGAACCGCTCGCCGACCGCCAGGCCGAGGGCGCGGATGCGGGCACCGCGCACCGAGGCGGCCAGCTGTCGGGCGGTGTCGAGATCGATCCCCGCCACCCACACGTTGTAGGCGATCAGCACGGATCGCTGGCCGACGGCGGCGGCGCCCGCGGTGGGGTGGGCCAGCAAGGGGCCGGCATCGGGGGCCAGATCGCGGAACGCGTGACGGCGGACGTCGGGCAGGGCGCGCTCAGGTCCGTAGAGGAAGCAGGGCACGTCGTGGTGGTCGGCCAGCCAGTGGGCGAACGCGTTGCGGGCCTGCAGCGCGCTGTCCACTGAGGAGCCCGGCAGGGCGACGAAGGGCACGACATCGAGCACGCCGAGGCGCGGGTGCACGCCCTCGTGGGTTCGCAGGTCGAGCTCGGCGATGGTGCTGCTGGCCACTGCCCGGGCCGCCTCCTCGCCGACGACGGTCAGCACGGAGCGGTTGTGGTGCTGGTCGCTGTGGATGTCGAGCAGTGCGGATCCCGCCGCGTCGGCGATCCGTGCGACCTGGGACGGATCGCGCCCCTCGCTGATGTTGATGACGCACTCGAGCACGGTGCGAGCCTCGCACGGCCCGCTGCCCGATGCCGAAGGTCTGGGCGGTGCTGGTACGGTGGTCCCGTGAACCTCGGCGCCCCAGAGCTGCTCATCCTGCTCGTCGTCATCCTCGTGCTCTTCGGTGGCGCCAAGCTGCCGAAGCTGGCCCGGTCCCTCGGTCAGGCCCAGAACGAGTTCAAGCGGGGCATCAAGGACGGGTCAGAGCCCGAGGACGACGAGCCCAAGGCCTGATCGCGCTGGGCTGACCCTCCCGGGTCGCCGCCGTCAGAGCACTGAGGTGGTGGCGTCGTCACGTCGCCGCTTGAGGATCCGCCGCCGCTCGCGCTCGGAGCATCCGCCCCACACGCCGTGATCGATGCGGTGCAGCAGCGCGTGCTCGAGGCACTCGGCCTGCACCGGGCAGGTGGCACAGATGCGTCGAGCCACCTCGACACCGGCGCCATCGCTGGGGAAGAAGACCGTGGGCGGCACGTTCGTGCACAGCCCTCGTGCCATCCATTCGAGCTCCATCAACCCGCCTTTCGAGCGTCGTGCCTCCAGTTCTACGGAGCCGGGAGCAGTTTGGTTCCCGAAACCCTGAGGGATCTCTGAGAAACCTTCCCCGGGGGCGCGGTGGCAAACGCGAGCGGGCGGGAGAGGATGGGCCCATGGGAACCAACGAACCGGGATCCGACCCCTCCGAGCCCTCCGACGAGTCCCGTTGGTCGCCCGAACCGGTCGAACCGGTCGAACCGGTCGAACCGGTCGAACCCGGCCACGACGCCGTCGAGCCGACCGTCGGCGGTGCCGCCCCCACCGGGCAGTGGTCCACGTGGTCCAGCCCCGACGCCCCCGGAGTGCCTCCTTCGGTGGCGCCGGTGCCCCCCGCGTGGACGGCTCCGGCGTTCTCTCCGCCGCCTGTGGCCGGACCCGCCCCGGCCACAGGCGGTTCCTCGACCCGCCGGGCAGCCGTCATGGGCGGCATCGCGGGAGCCCTGGTCGCCGCCCTCGTGGCCACCGGCGTCTCCGTGGCCTTGGACGACGACCCGGCCCGATCTGGCTCGGGAGCGGTCATCACCCCGGTGACGACGGCTGAGGGGGCCCTCGACATCCAGGGCATCCTCGCCAAGGTCCAGCCGTCGGTGGTGGCCATCGAGACCAGCCAGACGACCTCCCGGGGCGTGTTCGAGGGCGCCGGATCGGGGGTCGTGCTCTCTGCCGACGGCCTGATCCTGACCAACGCCCACGTGATCGCCAGCCTCGGCGACATGTCTGTGGTGCTCTCCGACGGGACGAAGCACTCGGCGACCCTGGTCGGTGCGTCGCCCAACGACGACCTCGCCCTCATCCGGGCCGACGGGGTCAAGGACCTGGTGCCTGCCGAGCTCGGGTCGTCGGACGACCTGCGGGTGGGTGACGAGGTCATCGCCATCGGCAACGCCCTCAACCTGGGCGGCGAGCCGACGGTGACCCGCGGGATCGTGTCGGCCAAAGACCGGGACCTCTCCGCCGAGGGCGTGGAGCTCCAGGGTCTCGTGCAGACCGACGCCGCCATCAACCCTGGCAACTCGGGTGGCCCACTGGTCAACGCCGCCGGACAGGTGGTGGGGATCAACACCGCGATCGTGGCCGACGCTCAGAACCTGGGGTTCTCGATCGCCATCGACACCGCGCGGTCGATCATCGACGACCTCAAGAGCGGACGCGGCGCCGTCACGCCCGACCAGGCCTTCCTCGGCGTCTCGAGCACCGACGTCGAGGGGTTGGCCGACGACATCCGCACCCGGTTCTCCATCGAGGGCGACTCGGGGGCCTTCGTCACCGAGGTGGTCCCGGGCTCAGGGGCGGCCGACGCCGACCTGCGGGCCGGGGACGTCATCACGGAGATCGACGGGGTCGCCGTGGCCACGGCCGCCGACGTCCGCGACGCGGTGGTCGACCACGACCCCGGCGACACGATCGAGGTGCTCGTGATCCGCGACGGGGACGAGCTGACGCTCACCGTCACCCTCGGTCGGCGCGGCGATGGTGCCTGAGCCTCGGGGGGCGGCTCGACCGCCCGGCGGGCCGACCGCTAGCGTGAGCCGCCATGTCTGACGTCGCCTCCGAGCCCCTCGAGCCTCCCCGTGCCCACGCTCGGGTCGTGTACCTGGGTCCGGTGGCGCCGCACTGGCGCATCGACTCCGAGTTCGGCGACCGCTCGATCATCCTCGACTTCGAGCGTCGGGTCCTGGCCCGCCTCGTGCTGCTGCCGCCCCACGACCCGCAGTTCCGTCGCAACCGTGAGCGCGTGATCCGCGACGCCGAGCGGGAGAACATCCTGCTCGACTGGGACCTCGGTCTCCCCGAGGACCAGTAGCCACCCCCCGGCGGCCGCCGGCCCGCCGATCCCGGGCCAGACCTGCAACGCCGCCGGTACATTCGGGCGATGAGCTCCGTGGCGGTCCCCGAGTCGCCCGATCGCTACCTGAACCGTGAGCTCTCGTGGTTGGACTTCAACGCCCGCGTCCTGGCCCTGGCCGAGGATCCCGGCGTGCCGGTGCTCGAGCGGGCCAAGTTCCTCGCCATCTTCAGCCAGAACCTCGATGAGTTCTTCCAGGTGCGCGTCGCCGGCCTGAAGGACCAGGTGGCGGCCGGGCTGGGCGCCACCTCCCCTGACGGGCGCACGCCCGCCCAGCAGCTCGTCGAGGTCCGTCAGCGGGTGGAGGAGCTCGTGGCCCGGCAGGAGCGGGCCTTCCTCGAGGGGGTCGTGCCCGCCCTCGCGGCCGGCGGCATCCGGCTCTCGAGCTGGGACGAGCTCGACGACGACGACGAGAAGTTCCTGGTCGAGACGTTCGAGCAGCGCATCTTCCCTGTGCTCACCCCCCTGGCCGTCGACCCGGGCCACCCGTTCCCCTACATCTCCAACCTGTCGCTGAACCTTGCCATCTCGCTGCACGACCCGGTCACCGATGAGCGTCGGTTCGCCCGGGTGAAGGTGCCTGACCTGCTGCCCCGCTTCGTCGTGATGCCCGACGGCGAGCGCTTCGTGCCCCTCGAGCAGGTCATCGCCGCCCATCTCGACCAGCTGTTCCCAGGGATGGACGTCGAGTCGCACGACACGTTCCGCGTGGCTCGCAACGCCGACCTCACCCTCGAGGAGGAGGAAGCCGACGATCTCCTGGCGGCCGTCGAGATCGAGCTGCGTCGCCGGCAGTTCGGACGAGCCGTGCGCCTCGAGATCAGCGGTGGGATCACCGCCGAGGTGTGCGAGCTGCTGCAGCGCGAGCTCGACGTCGCCGACAGCGACACCTACCGCCTGATCGGTCCGCTCGACCTCGGCGGCCTGTGGTCGGTCCACGGCCTCGACCGCCCCGACCTCAAGGACCCGGTCTTCCAGCGGGTCACGCCGGCCCGTCTCGACGGCGGCGATGACGACCATCCAGATGTCTTCTCGGTGCTCCGTGAGGGTGACGTCCTCGTGCACCACCCCTACGACTCGTTCCGCACGACCGTCGAGGAGTTCATCCGACAGGCGTCGGTCGACCCGCACGTCCTGGCCATCAAGATGACGCTCTACCGCACGTCCGGTGACAGCCCCATCGTGCGGTCCCTCATCCGGGCCGCCGAGCGGGGCAAGCAGGTCGCCGCGCTCGTCGAGCTGAAGGCCCGCTTCGACGAGCAGGCCAACGTGGCGTGGGCGCGCGCGCTCGAAGAGGCCGGGGTGCACGTCGTCTACGGGCTCGTCGGCCTGAAGACGCACTCCAAGACGGCGCTGGTGGTGCGCCAGGAGCCGGACGGCATCCGCCGCTACGTCCACATCGGCACCGGCAACTACAACTCCAAGACCGCCCGGATGTATGAGGACCTCGGCCACATCACCACCGACGAGGCGATCGGCGACGAC
>JBKJIL010000316.1:0-2753 GCA_046598435.1 Acidimicrobiales bacterium | reverse complement strand
CCCCGTCGCTGTACCCATCGGGCCCGCCGCCGGTCCACTGGTTGAACACGTCACCGCTGGAGAAGGCGCAGCGCCGTCCGCCGTCGGCGTTGAAGACCACGATCCCGCCGTGCTGGTTGACCACCTCCAGCGAACCCGTGCCCACCACCACCTCGGTGGTGCCGTTGCCGTCGAGATCAGCGGCAGCCGGCGACGACGCCACCGCCGAGGGCGCGCCGCTCACGATGGCGGCGGCCGGCCATCCCGCCAGGGGGGCGCCGTCAGCGTCGTAGGCGTGCACCTTCCCGTCGAGTCCGCCGACCACCACATCGGCGGAGCCGTCGCCGTCGATGTCGACGATGGCCGGTGACGACCAGTGCACCCGCCCCCCGGGGACGGTCACCGACCAGCGCGGCGCGCTGTCCGACAGCGTGGCCTGCGCCGGCCCCGCTCCAGCCAGCGTCCCCGCCAGCAGACCCCCGACCACGGCCGCCGCCACTGCTGCTGCCGCCACCCCACGCGTTCTGTGCACGCTCAGCGACGGTAATCGGATCTGAGGGTGCACAGATGGCGGAAGTCGTGCGGTCAGAGGAACTGCTGGAGCACGTCGTGGGCCGCCGCCGTGGGCGACAGGCGCCCGGCGCCCACGGCCGCCTCCAGCTCATGGAGGCGGTCGCGCACGCCGGGATGGGCGCGCAGCCGGTCGAGGAGGTCGTCGGTGACCTCGCTCCACATGGCGGCGACGGCCTGCTCGGCTCGGAGGCGGCTCAGCGAGCCCTCGGCCGAGAGCCGCTCGTGGGCGGCGGTGACGGCGTCCCAGAGCTCCGGTACGCCAGCACCGGTGAGAGCCGAACCGGTGCGCACCCCCACCTCCCACCCGGCCCGCTTCGGACGCAGCAGGTGCACGGCGTTGCGCAGGTCGGCGCAGGCCCGCTGGGCGGCGTCGGCGAGGTCGCCGTCGGCCTTGTTGACCACGATGAGATCAGCCAGCTCCATGATCCCGCGCTTGATGCCCTGCAGCTCGTCGCCGCCGGCGGGGGAGGCCACCAGCACGAAGAGGTCCACCAGGTCGGCCACGGCCACCTCGGACTGGCCCACGCCCACCGTCTCCACCACGACGACGTCGAACCCGGCGGCCTCGCACAGGAGCACCGCCTCCCGGGTGCGGCGGGCCACACCGCCGAGGGTGCCGCTCGTGGGCGACGGCCGGATGTAGGCGTGCGGGTGGCGGCCGAGGTCGGCCATGCGGGTCTTGTCGCCGAGGATCGACCCGCCGCTCAGTGCGCTCGACGGGTCGACGGCCAGCACGGCCACCCGGTGGCCGGCGGCCACGGCGTGGAGGCCGAGCGCCTCGATCAGGGTCGACTTGCCGGCCCCCGGTGCGCCCGACACGCCCACTCGGATCGAGCGGCCCGTGTCGGCCAGGAGCTCGTCGAGCAGCGCCCGCGCCTCAGCGCGGTGGTCGGGCCGGGTCGACTCGGCCAGGGTGATGGCCCGGGCCAGCGCCCGACGGTCGCCGGCTCGAACAGCGGCCGCCAGCTCGCTGGGGCCACGGTCGGGCTCGCTCACGCGGTGGAGTGCTTCTTGCGGATGAGCTCCAGGACCCGACCGGCGGCCTCGGGGATGTTGGTGCCCGGCCCGAACACCGCCACCACGCCCGCGTCGTGGAGGAAGGCGTGGTCCTGGGGCGGGATGACGCCCCCGCACACCACGAGGATGTCCGCCGCCCCTGCCGCCGCCAGCTCGTCGATCAGCTGCGGCACGAGCGTCTTGTGCCCGGCCGCCTGGCTCGACACGCCGATGACGTGTACGTCGTTCTCGACGGCCGCCCGGGCCACCTCGGCCGGCGTCTCGAAGAGGGGCCCGAAGTCGACGTCGAAGCCCAGGTCGGCGAAGGCGGTGCCCACGACCTTGGCGCCGCGGTCGTGGCCGTCCTGGCCCATCTTGGCCACCAGGATGCGCGGTCGACGACCTTCGCTGGCCGCGAACTCGGCCACCGCGGCGCGCACGTCCTCGAACCCTGCGTCGCCCTCGTAGGCAGCTCCGTACACACCGGAGATGCTACGGATCTCGGCCTTGTGGCGGCCGAACTCGGCCTCCATGGCGTCGCTCATCTCGCCCACCGTCGCGCGAGCGCGGGCGGCGTCGATGCACAGGGCGAGGAGGTTGCCGTTTGCCGCGGCGCCCGCGCGGAGGGCGTCGAGGGCGGCGCGGCAGGCGGTGTCGTCGCGCTCGGCGCGGATGGTGGCCAGACGCTCGACCTGCTGCTCGCGCACCTTGGTGTTGTCGATGTCGAGCACGTCGACGTGGTCGGGGTGCTCGGCTCGGTACTTGTTGACCCCGACGATCACCTCGTGGCCGCGGTCGACGCGGGCCTGCCGCCGAGCGGCGGCCTCCTCGATGCGCAGCTTGGGCATCCCCGAGGCGACGGCCTTGGTCATCCCGCCGAGGGCCTCGACCTCCTCGATGATCTCCCAGGCCCGGTCGGCGAGGTCCTTGGTGAGGGCCTCGACGTAGTACGAGCCGCCCAGCGGGTCGACGACCCGCGGGATCCCGGTCTCCTCGGCGAGTATCAGCTGGGTGTTGCGGGCGATGCGCGAGGACATCTCGGTGGGCAGGCCGAGCGCCTCGTCGAAGGAGTTCGTGTGGAGGCTCTGCGTGCCCCCCAGCACCGCGGCCAGCGCCTCGACCGTGGTGCGCACGATGTTGTTGTAGGGGTCCTGCTCCGTGAGCGACACGCCGCTCGTCTGGCAGTGCGTGCGGAGCATGAGCGA
>JBKJIL010000244.1:0-3410 GCA_046598435.1 Acidimicrobiales bacterium | reverse complement strand
GTCACGGTAACCATCTACCACCTAGTTGGAACTAGGCAGCGATGGTGTACTGCTCGTTGGCAGTTGTTTTGGTGCCCCGTTTTAGGAGTCTGAGCAACTCCGGTCGCACGTATCGCCAAGCAGTCTCAACGTCGAAACCGATCAGCCCCGAGATGGGTGGTTCAAGGATCTGCCCCGATTGCGCGGGGCATCCCAGGGTACCGGCCTGCTGTGACCGACACACCACCTATTCCGACTTATCGCCGCGGTTCGCTCGTGCGAGATCACGCGCCGCGTCGCGCTCGGCGATCACCTGGCGCTTGTCGTGGGTGCGGCGGCTCTTGGCCAGACCCAGCTCCACCTTGGCCCGGCCGTCCTTGAAGTAGATCGACAGCGGGATGAGCGAGAGGTGCTCGGGGTCGACGCGCGCTTTGAGCCGCATGATCTCCTGGTGGTGCAGCAGGAGCTTGCGCTTCTGGTCCGGGTCGTGACCGGTGTGGGACTGCGAGTAGAGCCACGGCGCGATGTGGAGCTGATGGAGCCACACCTCGTTGCCCTGGATGCGGGCGAACGCATCGGTGATCTGCACCTTGGCGTCGCGCAGGGACTTCACCTCGCTGCCGCGCAGCACGATGCCGGCCTCGATGGTCTCGAGGATCTCGTAGTTGCGGCGAGCTTGCCGGTTGCTCGCGATCGGCTTCGTCCCGGTGGGCTTCATGGGGTCGCTCAGGCTACCGGTCAGGCCCGGATCCCCTCGACCGATACCCTGCGGGCCGTGCTGCAGCTGACGCGTCGGACCTGGAACGAGATGGTGGGCCACGCCTATGGCGGCCTGCCCGACGAGGCCTGCGGTCTGCTGGCGGGCCCGCCCGGCACGGGCCGGTGCACGGCGTTCTACGCGTGCCGCAACGCCGCCGAGTCGAGCAAGGTGTACACGATCGACCCGAAGGACCACCTGCGCGCCGATCGCGATGCGGAGGGCCGCGGCCTAGAGATCTTCGGGGTCATGCACTCGCACACCCACACCGTCGCGTACCCGTCGCCCACCGACGTCGCCCAGGCTCCCGACCCCAGCTGGCACTACGTCATCGTGTCGCTGCAGGACGAGGCGCCCATGCTGCGCTCCTACCGGATCGTGGACGGCGACGTCAGCGAAGAGGTTGTTTCGCTCGTCGGCGGTTAAAATCCGAGCGAAGTAGTCGACTTTCCCTCGGAGACCCTCGTGGCTGTCTATGAATCCGCGCTCGACCTGATCGGCAACACGCCGATCGTCGACATCTCGACGCTCAGTCCGAACCCGAACGTGCGGATCCTCGCCAAGCTCGAGGGCCAGAACCCGGGGGGCTCGGTCAAGGATCGGGCGGCCAAGCAGATGATCACCGACGCCGAGAAGGACGGGATCCTCACGCCTGGCTCGGGTCAGGTGATCCTGGAGTCCTCGTCAGGGAACACGGGCATCGCGCTGGCCATGATCTCCAAGATGCGGGGCTACCACCTGAAGGTGGTGCTGCCCGACAACGTCTCCACCGAGCGCCGCCAGCTCCTCGAGTCCTGGGGGGCGGAGATCATCGACAGCCCCGGTGGCGAAGGCTCCAACGGCGCCATGCGCCGCGCCATGGCACTGGCCGAGGAGCACGCCGACTGGTGGTTCCCCTTCCAGTACGGCAACCCGTCGAACCCCAAGGCGCACTACGAGGGCACCGGCCCGGAGATCTGGCGCGACGTTCCCGAGATCACCCACTTCATCGCCGGCCTGGGCACCGCTGGCACCCTCATGGGCGTGGGCACGTTCCTCAAGGAGCAGAACCCCGACATCCAGCTGTGGGCCATCGAGCCACCAGCGGGGGAGATGGTCGACGGGCTCAAGAACTTCGACGAGGGCTTCGTGCCGCCCGTGTTCGAGGACAACGGCGGCTACGAGCTGCTGAACCGTCGCCTCATCGTGCGGCCCCGGGAGTCCATCGAGTGGACCAGGCGGCTCACCGAGGTGGGCGTCTTCGCGGGCATCTCGTCGGGCGCCATCCTCGCCGGCGCCGTGAAGGCGGCCGGTCTGATCGAGGAGGGCACGATCGTGATGATCGTGTGCGACGGCGGTTGGAAGTACCTCTCGGCGGGCGTGTGGACCGACGACATCGACGCCGTCGAGGCCCGCGCCAAGGCCACCATCTACTTCTAGGCCCTGCGGCTCCGGCCGCGGTGCACCTGCCTACGTGTCGAGCAGCGCCTGCACGGCTTCGGGCGGGCGTCCCACCACGGCCCGCCCGTCGGCGGTGACGAGGATGGGCCGCTCGATGAGGATCGGGTTCGCCACCAGCACCTCGATCCACTCGGCACGGTCGTGGGCCCGGTCCTTGAGCTGCAGCGACTTGGCCACGTCCTCACCCATGCGGGTGATCTCCCACGGCTCCTTGCCGAGCGCGGTCAGCACCGCGTCGAGCTCGGCCGCCGTGGGCGGGTCGTCGACGTAGCGCTTCTCGTCGAACGCCACGCCGGCAGCCTCGAGGATCTCCTTCGCGCCGCGGCTCTTCGAGCAGCGCTGGTTGTGCCAGAGGGTCAGCTCAGCCATGTGGGGATCGTAGGGGCCCCACGCCATAGCCTCGTCAGGTGGACGACCGGCCCATCGGCATGTTCGACAGCGGCTTCGGCGGGCTCACCGTGGCTCGGTCGCTGATCGACCTGCTGCCCGCCGAGCACCTCGTCTACGTGGGCGACACCGGTCGCTATCCCTACGGACCTCGCCCGCTCGATGAGGTGCATCGCTTCGCCGAGCAGATCACCGACCTCCTCGTGGGCGAGCACGACGTGAAGATGCTCATCGTGGCGTGCAACACCGCGGCCGCCACCGGCCTCGATCGGCTGCAGGCGCGGGTCGACGTGCCGGTGGTCGGCGTCATCGACCCCGGCGTGCGCAGCCTGGCCCGCGCCACCCGAAGCGGCCGGGTGGGCGTCATCGGCACCGTCGGCACGGTCGGCTCGGGCGCCTACCAGCAGTCCGTGGCCGCCCATGCCCCCGCGCTCGAGCTGACCTGCGCCGCCTGCCCGGGCTTCGTGGAGTTCGTGGAGCGCGGCGAGACCCGCAGCGACCAGGTGACGGTGCTGGCCGAGCGTCTGCTGGCCCCCGTGCGAGAGGCCAAGGTCGACGCGCTCCTGCTCGGCTGCACCCACTACCCGTTCCTCGCCCGCACCATCAGCGATGTCATGGGCCGCGAGGTCACCCTCGTCTCCTCCGCCGACGAGACGGCCTTCGAGGTGCGCCGCCTCCTCGAGGGCACCGACCTCGCCCGAGCCCTCGACGCCGGCCCGGCTCGGCATCGTTGGCTCTCCTCGGGCGACGTGGCCTGGTTCCGCCAGCTCGGCCGTCAGCTCCTCGGCCCCGAGCTCGACGAGGCCGAGCCCATCACCTGGCCCTGAGCCCCGCCCCCAGCCCCCAG
>JBKJIL010000216.1:0-29085 GCA_046598435.1 Acidimicrobiales bacterium | reverse complement strand
CGCCACTGGGGCGTCGAGAGCATCGACGGGCTCTCGCCTGAGGCCGAGGAGGCGCGCGCGGCCCTCGTGAAGCGCATCCATCGCATCGGCAAGGCCGGCCGCCGCTTCGCGGCCCGCCGTGACGAGGCGGCCGCCGTCGAGCCCGCCCTCGCCCCCGTCTGAGACGCTCCCGGGCCGTCTCGCCGCGGCGCGACGAGACGGCCCATCGGCTCAGCCCGGGGCGTCCTCGAAGCTGACGATGAGGTCGAGCTCCTCCGTGCCGCGCACCACGTGGAGCTCGAGCGTGGCGCTGGTTCGTGCCGCGTCCAGGGCCCGGTGGAGGTCGTCGACGGAGCCGAGCTCCACCTCGCCCGTTGCGGTGAGGAGGTCGCCGACCAGCACGCCCGCGCGCGCCGCCGGGCCGTCGGGATCGACGGCGCGCACGAGGAGGCCGGAGTGCGGGGGCAGGCCCACTGACGCCCGCAGCTTCGCCGCCACCTCGTTGGGGGCCAAGCCCACGCCGAGCACGAGCCGCTTCGGCGCTTCGCCTTCGGCCAGGCGCTCCACGCGCGCGCGCAGGTCGGCATCGGCCGGCACGGCGAGGTAGAACCCCTCGCCCAGGCGGGCCGTGTTGAGCCCGACGAGCCGGCCGCCCTCGTCCACGATGGGGCTGCCGGAGGAGCCGCGCGCAAGCGGAGCGGTGTGCTCGAGGCTGCCCGTCACCTGGCGGCCGCGCGGCCCGCGGAACGCACGCTCGGTGCCGCTGACCATGCCGAAGGTCACGCGAGCGCTTCCGACGGCGGTGCGACCGACGGCGAACACGAGGGTGCCGAGCGAGGGCAGGGAATCGGCCCACTCGATGGGAGCGGTGGATCCGGTGTCGACGGCCAGCACGGCGAGGTCGCCATCGGGATCGACGGCCGTCACCTCGCCCTGCTCGGCCCGCCCGTCGGCGAAGCTGATCTCGGTGGTGCGGTCGCGCAGGTTGTGGGCGTTGGTGAGCACGCGGTCCTTGGCCACCACGACGCCGCAGCCGCGTCCGCCCTGGCGGCCGATGCGGACGACCGCGGGAGCGGCGGCCTCGACCGCCCCGGTGGCGGCCGACTGCAACGCAGTGGTGATGGAGCTGGCAGCAGCCATGAGGTGTCCCTTCGTAGGATGCGGAGGCAGTTGTCCTTCGCAAGTCACTTGCTATCTGCAAGTGACCATACCAACGAGGTGCCAGATGCCAACCTCCGCGCGCCAGGTGGGGCCGGCTCCCGTGCTGAGCCCGCTCGACGCCGCCCTGCGCCAGGTCGGTGACCGATGGACCCTGCTCGTCGTCGAGGCCCTCCTCGCGGGGCCCCGACGCTTCGGCGAGCTGCTGGCCGCGCTCGACGGGCTGGCGCCCAACATCTTGTCCAAGCGCCTCAAGGCCCTGGAGACCGACGGCCTCATCACGGCCGTGCCGTACTCCCAGCGGCCCCATCGGGTCGCCTACGCGCTCACGGCGTCAGGAGCCGAGCTGGCCGGTGCGCTGCGGCTCCTCGCCCAGTGGGGCGCCGGGCGCGCCGGCGCCGGCGGCGCGCTGCACCACGAGACCTGTGGCACCCCCCTCGACGCGCGCTGGTGGTGCCCCACGTGCGCTCGGGTGGTCGACGACGGCGAGGCGCCCGACCTGGACTACGTCTGACGCCGGCGAAGGGGTACTGCTCGGCCCTCAGCTGAAGCGCTGGCGCACCGCCCGCACGATGGCGTCGGCCTGCAGGTTGGGCAGGCTGGCACCCCCGTCGACCACGATCTCCTGGCCGGTGATGTACCGGGCGGCGTCCGAGCAGAGGAACGCGATCACGTCGGCCACCTCCTCGGCCGTACCGATCCGGGCGAGTGGCGTGCCCGCCTCGGCCACCTCCGTGAAGCCTGCGTCGTCGGTGATCATGGCCGTGAGCGCCGTGGCGATCATGCCGGGCGACACGCAGTTGGCTCGGATGGTGGGGGCGTACTCCAGGGCCGCGGTGCGAGTGAGGTTGACGACGCCGGCCTTGGCGGCGCTGTACGGCGCCTCGCCCTGGAGTGGTCGGCTGGCGTTCAGGCTGGCGACGGTGACGATGCTGCCGCCGCCCCGTTCGAGCAGGAGAGGGATGGCGGCCCGCACGGTGTGGAAGGTGCCGTCGAGGTTGACCCCGACGACGAGCCGCCACTCGGCGTCGGTGTAGCGGTGCAGCGGCTTGTTGAGGCCGAACCCCGCGTTGGCCACGACGTCGGTCAGGCCGCCCAGCGCCGTCGCCGCCGCGATGATCGCGGCAGTCGTGGCCGTCGGATCGGCGACGTCGACCGGCACCGCGTGCCCGCCCACCTCGTCGGCGACGGCCTGTGCCGCCGCCAGGTCACGGTCGAGCACGGCCACGACTGCACCGCGGCGGGCCACGCACCGAGCAGTCGCAGCCCCGATCCCCGCTCCGCCACCGGTGACGATCACCCGATGATCGGCCAGGTCCTGGCCGATCTCAGCCGCCGGGGATGCCGTCATCGGGGGATCAGCCGGAGGGGGGCCGAACGGATGCCGGCGATCACCGACGAGCCGCTGCGCACCACCGGTCCCGCCACCTCGAGCCGTCGCCACCGCGCCGCGACGCCCTCCAGCACGACCATGAGCTCGAGGCGCGCCAGCGCCGCGCCGAGGCAGAAGTGCGGGCCGTGGCCGAGCGCCACGTGGTGGTTGGGCGTGCGGCCCACATCGAAGGTGTCAGCGGTCGGACCGAACTCGGCCTCGTCGCGGTTGGCCGAGGCGTACAGGAGCAGCAGCGGGTCGCCCGCTGCGATCGCCACCCCGGCCAGGTCGGTGTCGACGACGGCGGTGCGCAGGAACGAGGTGACCGGGGTGGTCCAGCGCAGCACCTCTTCGACGGCGCTGGGCAGGAGCCCTGGATCCACGGCCAGGCGGTCGAGCTCGTGCGGGTGCTCGGCCAGCGCCACGAGGGCACCGGAGATGGCGTTGCGCGTCGTCTCGTTGCCGGCCACGAGGAGCTGGATGAGGAACATGCCCAGCTCGTCGTCGGTGAGCGACTCCCCGTCTTCCTCGTAGGCGGCGAGCATCGACACCACGTCGTCGCGAGGATCGGCCCTGCGCTGCGCGGCCAGCCCGAGGAGCTCCACCGTCATCTCACCGAGCAGCGCCATGCGCTCGTCCTCGGACCAGTCGGTGGCCCCCGGGATGGCCGCCTCCGACCAGCGGAACAGTCGTGCCTCGTCGCCGGCGGGCAGCCCGAGCAGCGAGGCGATGAGCTGGAGGGGGAGGGGGACGGCGAGGTCTGCCGTGATGTCGACGACGTCGCCCGACTCGGCGGCCGTGGCCAGGTCGTCGAGGAGGCGGGTCGTGCGGGCGCGCACCAGGGGCTCGAGGCCGCGCACCACGGCGTTGGTGAAGCCGGGCCGGGCCAGCTTGCGGTACCGGGTGTGCTCCGGCGGGTCGGCGTGCATCATCGTCGGCGGGGTGTCGTAGGTGACGCCGATCTCGTCCAACAGGATCCCGCGAGCGGAGGAGAAGCGGGCCGGGTCGCTCGACACCTCGAGCACGTCGGCGTGCCTGGTCACCCCCCAGAACCCGCGGGTGGCGTTCCAGGCCAACGGCGCCTCGCGCCGCAGCGCCGTCAGCGCGGCACTGAGGTCGCCTGCGTAGGTGGTCGGATCGAGCAGCGCGTCGGTGAGCGGTTCGTGGACGCCGGGCACAGGTGGGGAACCTACTGCGCCCGATGGGCTAGACCGCCGGGATGGCGACACGAGAGCGGATGGTGGAGCTGGGCTGCTACGGCCTGGCCGGGCACGTGGACGATCCTCGGGTGCTGCTCGACGAGGTGCGTGATGCGGAGCGGATCGGCCTCGGGTCCGTGTTCCTGTCGGAGCGCTTCAACGTGAAGGAGGCCGCCACCCTGACGGGTGCCGCGGGGGCCGTCAGTGAGGAGGTGGGCATCGCCACGGGCGTCACCAACACCCCGACGCGCCACCCGCTCGTGACGGCCGCGTGGGGGATGACGATGCATCGCCTCACGCGCGGTCGCTTCGCGCTGGGCATCGGCCGGGGGATCGGCCCCCTCACCGACATCATGGGGCTCCCCAAGATCACCATGGCCCAGATGGAGGATGCCGTCGGCCTCTACCGGCGGCTGTGGCGGGGCGAGGCCGTCTTCGGGCACGACGGCCCGGCTGGGCGCTACCCGCTCCTGTCGCTGGGCTCGGACTTCGACGACGACATCCCCGTGATGGCCGCCTGCCTCGGGTTCAAGACCATGCGGTGGGCCGGCCGGGTGATGGACGGCGTGATCCTGCACACCTTCGTCACCGACGACGCCCTGGCCCGATGCGTGGCTGAGGTGCGCGCCGGCGCAGAGGAGGCGGGCAAGGATCCGGCGTCGGTGCGCGTGTGGGCCGTGCTGGCCACCCTCCACGAGCCGGACCACGAGCGAGTGCTGCGTGGGGTGACCGGCCGCATGGCGACCTACCTCCAGGTCTACGGCGATGCCTTGGCAGCCATGAACGGCTGGGACCCCGCACCGCTCGAGCGGTTCAGGGCCGATCCTGTGGTGCAGTCGGTGGCCGGAGCCATCGACGCGGTGGCCACCGTCGAGCAGCTCGAGCACATCGCCACCCTCATCCCGGAGTCGTGGCTCCCGGCCGCCGTCGGCTCAGCCGACCGGTGCGCGGCTCGGGTGCTCGACCAGCTCGCCGCTGGTGCCGACGGCGTCATCCTGCACGGCTCGGCTCCCGCCGAGCTGGAGCCCGTGGTCGACGCGTACCGCAAGGTCCGCCCCGCCGGCCGCTTCGACGATCGCGTCGCCAACCCGGCCCGCTGACCCACCGCTGTCGGGTGGGGTCAGCCGTCGACGGAGCAGGCCAGGTCCGCGATCCCGCTCACGTCACCTGCGTCGACGTGACGAACGAGGCCGAGCTGTGTGCGCCCGGTGACCCCGAGGGGGATCCAGTAGCCACCGGGCGGGGTCGGCGCGCAAGCGGACCGGTACCGGACCACCACCACCACGGACTGGCCGGCGGCGAGCCGCCCCGGCGGCCGGTCCACCGCTTCGTCATCGAGGCGGGGATCGTCGAAGTGGAGCGCTCGCAGCTCGATCGAGGAGCGGGACTCGTTCGTGATGCCCAGACGGGCCTGATCGGGGCTGACCTCGAGGATCTCGACGCTCAGATCGGCGCGTCCGCCGCCGCTCCACCACACTGCGCCCAGCACGGCGGCGACGATGCCGATGGCGAGCACGAACCAGCGGACCGGATGCCCGGGGGGTACGTAGGCACGAGAGGGGGACGAAGGGTCGAGATCGGTCATTGGGGGCTCCCGGAGGCGAAGGCGGCTCGGACGGCGGCGATGGCGTCGTCGACGTCCACGCCGAGGGCACTGGCATCAGCGGCGAATCGCCGGGCTGACGCGAGGAGGGGCGGGGCGGCGGCGGCGAGGTCGCTCGGGATCATGGCCGCCACGATCGTGCCGTGGCGGCCGTGCGTGCCCACCACCCCATCAGCTTCGAGCTCCCGGTAGGCGCGGGCCACGGTGCCGCCCGCCAGGCCGAGGTCGTTGGCGAGCTGACGGATGGCCGGGAGGCGGGTGCCCGGTGGCAGCACCCCACCCTGCACCAGTGCCCGCACCTGTTGGCGGATCTGCTCGTACGGGGGCACCGGCGAGCGGGTGTCGACCTCGAGCATCATGTGGTGCGCCACCCCGTGCCGACCGCCGGCCGGGTCACGCGCCACGCCCGGTGGCCGAAGTAGAGGCACGCGTAGAGCGCCGCCACAAAGGAGGTCGCGCCGGGGACCCACATCGTCCACCGCAGCACCTGCACGTCGCTCTGCGCCATCGCCAGGCACACCGACCCGGCCAGCAGCAGGAGCACGGCGAGCCCGCTCCCGGCCAGGGAGTGCACAGACTGGGAGCGGATGGCGTCGTCAGCGGCCACGAGGTCGGGGTCGGTGAGGGGCTGGGGACGCTCCACCAGCCAGCGCTGCAGGCGCTCCAGGCCCACGGCGACGGCCGCCGCGCCCAGGCCCACCCCCATGACGACCGCCGTGTTCGGGAGTGGGCCACCGTGACCACCGAACGGGAGGACGCCGACGACGAGCGCGCCGGCCACCGTGCCGACGCCGAGGCCGCGCTGGGCGCGCAGCAGTCGAGCGGGGAGGTAGCTCGACAGCTCGCGCGGGACGATGCTGGCGGCACGGCGCCCCGCGCCGCGCGGGCGCACCAGGGAGAGCTCGGCGTAGAGGGCCCCGACGAGGTAGCCGACGAAGATCCAGACCCAGTCCTGCGGCACCCGGATGTCTGCGCCGAAGGCGGCGGCGGCGAGCGACGGGAGGAAGATGCCGGCCAAGGCGCCCCACGTGCGCAGCACGCGGGCGTTGCGGAGGTACCAGCGCACCATCGGCCGATTGGCGTCGGTGAGCTCGAGGGCATGGGCGCGTGACCACTCGTCGAGGAAGTCGTCATCGACCTCCCCGTAGGCCCGGGAGAGGGCCACCAGCACGAGCGCAAGGGGCAGGAGGAGCAGAGCAGCCATGCCGCGATTATGTAGCAATGCATTGCTACATTGCAACAACCTTCTGGCGAGGCTTGGCGCCGACGGTGCCGCTCGGTCGGGTGGCGCGGGCTCCGGATCCCCCCACCGCCAGCACCTCGTCGAACCCGTCGACCAGGCACGCCAGGAACGCCTCAGGATCCGGCACGGCTCCGCCGTCGGTCGTCACGCCGATGTGGCAGGTGCCCCGGTAGGACATCAGGGTGACGTTGGCCGCCGAGCCGATCGTCGGACCGAACGGGTAGAAGCCGGTCATCAGCGCGCCGCCGAGGTACACCCGCTCCGGGAACCCCGGGACGTTGCTGGCCAGGAAGTCGACGTGCTTGAGCATCCCGCCGGTCACACCGGCCGGGAGCAGGTTGAGCAGGCCTGCCACCGCCTCGGAGTACGGCAGCGCGCGCTCGTGTCGGAGCCGGGCGGTCGTCCGCCCGATGGCCTGCATGCGCAGCACCGGGTCGGTGAGCTCCACCGGCACCTCGAAGCGCACCAGCGTGACGCGGTTGCCGCCGGCCGCGTCCCCGGCCTCCCGCACGCTGATCGGCATCGTCACCCGCAGCGCGTTCACGGCCGCTCCGTGGCCCTCGTGGTAGCGCCGCAGCCCGCCCGCGATGCCGGCGAGGAAGGCGTCGTTCAGGGTGCCGTCGGCCGCCCGCCCGGCGTCCTTCAGAGCCCGGACCGGGACGTCGAGCACGTTGAGGTGCCACCGCAGGTGTCGCTCGGTCATCACGGGCGACAACGTGCTGCGCAGCGGACGCACGAACCGAGCCAGGGAGCCGAGCGTCTCGGTGACGGTGCCGACGGTGCGGGCCGGGTGGCGGGCTGCCCGCAGCAGCCCACCTGGTGCGGCGGCGGCCAGTGACCAACCGGCCCGCGACCACCGCTCGACGTCGAAGCCGATCGCCTCGAGGACCGAGTCGGTGAGACTGTGGCTCGGCGCGCTGGGCAGCTCGGGCATCGGGCCGAGGTCGCTGGGCTGACGCTCGAGGTCGACCACGTGCGCGGCCAGCTGCACGCCGCCGATGCCATCCGTGAGCGCATGGTGCACCTTCATGAGGAGGGCCGCCCTCCCCCCCGTGAGGCCCTCCACAAGCGTGAACTCCCAAAGGGGACGGGCGGGGTCGAAGGCGCTCATGCCGGCGATGCGAGCCATCTCGAGCACCGTGCCGAGCGTGTGCGGGGCCGGCGCATCGACGCGGCGGACGTGCCACAGCAGATCGAAGTCCGGGTCGAGCACCCACCGCGGCGGGGCCAGGCCCAGCGGGCTGGGGACGAGCTTCTCCCGAAACGACGGGACGAGGCGCGTCGCTCGCTCCACCCGGTCGACCAGGACCGCCCAGCTCGGCGGCCGGTCGAACACCGCGACGGCGGTGATGGTCGACCGGAGGAGCGGGTCGCGCTCCATCCGGATCGTGAAGGCATCTGTGTCGCGTACGTGTGCTTCGAGCAGGTCGGTCATCGGAATCCTCCGCGTGCGGGATCCCCCGAAGCGTGCGTCCGGATCGCTGGCCTGCGGTAGGGCCGAACGACGGTAGGTGTGGACCTCCAGCCGTTGCCGCCGGCCGAGTCAGCGCCCTCGTTCGTCGCCCCACAGCAGCACGTGCAGCCGAGGGGTGAGGTTCCAGCGGCGGGCCAGCACCAGATCAGCCAGTGCCCGCGACCGCTCGATGGAGGTGGTGGCGTCGGTGCCCTCCGGCATGATCCACACGGGGGCCAGGTCGTGCTCAGCGACGAGCTCGGCCACCTCGTCGAGCTCGTCTGCCGCGGCGACCACGAACTTGAAGGCAGCCGCTCCCGTGGCGCGCAGCGCCGCGAGGGCTCCGGGCCGGATCCGCTTGTGGCGGGGCACCCCGCTGTTGGCCAGCTTGGGGGACACGTTCCAGCGCGCGACCAGCGCCGCGAGCTCGGCATTCGGTGCGATCGTGCCGTTCGTCTCGATCTCGACGGGCCAGCCCTGCTCAGCGCATCGCGTGAGCAGCGGGATGAGGTTGCGCTGCTGGAGCAAGGGCTCGCCGCCGGTGACGACGACGATCTCCGGGGCCATGGCGGCGAGCTGTCCGACGACGCTGTCCACCGTCACGCGACGAAGCTCGGCGGCGGGGCTGAAGCGGCTCCAATCCCAGGTGTAGGGGGTGTCGCACCACGCACAGTCCAGGTTGCAGCGCCCCAGGCGCACGAACCCGGCCCGTCGCCCGATCGAGGGGCCTTCGCCTTGGAACGTGGGGCCGAACACCTCGGCGACGAGCAGCTCGCCGTCGCCGGGGGTCAGCTCGGCCGGTACTCGGCCCACGTCTTCGGCGTCTCGTGCACCCGGATGGCGACGATCCGCCCGGCCACCTCGGCGGGGAGCACGGCGCCGAGCGATTCGTGCAGCCACGCCGCCAGGTGCTCGGCGGTGGGCTCTCCGGGGAGGATGTCGTTGAGGTGGCGGTGGTCGATGGTGTCGTCGATGAAGCGCTTCACGCCATCCAGCTCGAAGTAGTCCACCACCATGCCGCGCTCGTCGAGGGCGTCGGCCGCGCAGAGCACCTCCACCTCGTAGTTGTGGCCGTGGAGCCGTCGGCACTTGTGGTCGTCGGGCACGGCGGTGAGGCAGTGGGAGGCGGAGAACGAGAACCGCTTGGCGATGGTGTAGGTCATCGTGCGACTGGCTCGTACTCGGTGGGGTCGGGCACGCCCGCCAGCTCGAACGCCTCGCGCCGCTCCACGCACGTGCCGCAGCGGCCGCAGTGGTGCGTCGATCCCACGTAGCACGACCACGTCTCGGCGAACGGCACCCCGAGGACCGTGCCCCGCCGGACGATCTCGTCCTTGCCGAGGTGCAGGAAGGGCGCCAGCACCTCGAAGTCGTCGTGGATGAAGCCCTCGTTGGCCACCCGTGCCTCGTGCTCGATGGCCTCGATGAAGGCGGGCCGGCAATCCGGGTAGACAGGGTGGTCGCCGGCGTGGACGGCGGTGGCGACCGCTCGAGCACCTCGGGCGACAGCCACGCCGATGGCCACCGAGAGCATGATGGCGTTGCGGTTCGGCACCACCGTGGCCGCCATCGACGCGTCGGTGTAGTGGCCCTCGGGCACGGCCACGGTGGCATCGGTGAGGGCCGATCCGGTCAGGAGCGCCCCCACGGAGCGGAGGTCGACGACATGGTGGTCGGCACCGAGGTGGGCCGCGCAGGTCGCCGCCCGCTCGATCTCCTTGGCATGGCGCTGGCCGTAGTCGAACGACAGGGTGACCAGCTCGTTCCCGTCGCTGGCGAGTGCATAGGCCAACGTGACGGAGTCGAGTCCGCCCGACAGCGTGGTGACGACGAGGCTCACGTGTCCCGTCGCCGGGTGGCGGTGGCCTCGATGACGATCCCTCCCCGCGGCTGCTGAGTGAGGGTGACCGTCACCTCATGGGGGTCGACGGCTCGGACCACCTCAGCGGCGATCTCAGCCGCCATTGCTTCGCAGAACACCTTGCGGTCGCGGAACGACCACAGGTACAGCTTGAGCGACTTCGACTCGATGCAGCGCCGGTGGGGCCGGTACTCGAGCACCAGCGTGGACACGTCGGGCTGCTCGGTGACAGGGCAGAGCGACATCACCTCATGGGTGGTGAAGCGCACGGTGCTCACGTGCTCCGGCGCGTCGAACCACTCGAGGCCCTCGATGGGGTGTCGGACCGTGTGGCCGAGGACCGTGAGGCCGTCGGCCTCGGGACGCGTGCTCATGGGCGCCCCAGGGTACAAGCCGACCGACACCGGTACGCCGAACGGGGCCCCCGAGGGGGCCCCGTTCAGCACTGCGGATGCTGGTGCGTCAGGTCAGACGAGCCGGCGACGAGCGGCCACGAGGGCCAACCCGCCTGCTGCGAGGGCAGCGGCCAGGCCGGTGGTGGCGGCCCCACCGGTGATGGGCAGCTCTTCCTGGAAGGGCAGGGGCGCACCGCCGTTGGTCTCGTCGTCGTCCGACGGCACGTAGGAGGCGGCGTCGGTGGCGTCACCGTTGCTGTGGCAGCCGGGGTCAGCGGCGTCGATGGCCTCGTCGTCGTCGTTGTCGGCGCCGTCGGAGCACTGGGTGCTGGCCTCGGAGTCGTCATTGGCGTCGTAGGTGTCGGGGTTGTCCGGGTTGCCGTCGGTGTGGCAGCCGGGGTCGGCGGCGTCGATGGCAGCATCGCCGTCGTTGTCGGCGCCGTCGGAGCACTCCGGGGCCGAACCGCAGCCCACGCCGCTCACCTCGGCGTGACCGATGCGCAGCTGGGCCAGGGGGGCCTCGCCGGCGGCAGCCAGCACCGTGACGACGAGGGCGTCGACGGCGGCACCGTTGGCGTCGACGGTGAGCACGTTGGCGTCGATGTCGATCACGTCAGCGAGGGGTGAGTCGCTGATGCCCTGGGTGATCTGGTCGATGAGGTCGTTGAGCGGGCCGCTCAACGGGTCCTGATCGGCGATCTGGAGGTTTACGACCTCAGACTCGGCGGAGTACTGCACGGCCCCGGCCGAGCACACCGCGACGGCCTCGCCACGGATGAGATCGGCGTTGAGCAGCTGGCCGCCGGGGATGCCCTCGTTGAGCAGCACGTCGAGCGCCTCGACCTGGCCGATGGCCCGTGCGTTGTAGGGGCCGGCCACGGTCTGCTCCGACTGGGCCAGCTCGCTGGCGAGGTCGGAGGCCGTGTGCACGGCGCTCCGGGCGATCAGCGTGCCGTTGATCGCCAACGGATCACCGGGGATGCCGATGACGGTCTCCGAGGTCTCGCCGTCAGCCGGGGCGGTGGTCTCCGCGGTGGGGGTGGGCGGGATGACCTCGGTGCCGCCCAGCGCAGCCGTGATGCCGAAGGCCGAGGCCTCGCCCGTGCCGATGGGATCTGCGCTGGCGGCTGGGCCGGTGCCCACCGCGAAGAGCGTGATGGCGCCCATGGCCGCGATGGCCGTAGTTCGTCGTACGTTCAACATCTGCTGTCCTCCTAGGACCTTCACCCGCCGCACCCCAGGTGCAGCGCTCGCCGCCAACGCGACGACTCTACGCCCAGATGGCGTACGCATCGCATCCTACCCGTCCCCGGCAGGTAGCAAACCGATCGATCTCAGCGAGCAACCGGTGCGGCGGTCGCGGCAACCGCTGTCACGACGTCGGCCTGGGCCGCCCGTCGGCGGGTCCAGGTGATGCGCCCGAGGATGGTGATCGAGGCGCTGAGCAGGACGGCGCAGTAGCCGAGGAGTGCGGCGTCGCCGATGGCCAGCCCGTAGGCCCCCCAGGTCGAGGCGTCGACGATGGCCACCAGCCAGGTCGCGGAGGCCACGCCCGAGAGGTCGCGCTCGGTGAGGGCTCGGTGCACCTGCGGGCCGGCCGTCACCGCCACCGTGGCGCCGAGTGCCACGCCGAGCTCGCCGGCGAGGCCGGCGGCCACCAAGGCGGCCACGAAGGCCCCCGACCAGGCCAGGTCGCTGCGGCTCGTGACCCGCCGCAGCAGGGCGGCCTGCCAGATCCCCGGGACGAGGGCCAGGACCGACACCCCCCACACGACCGGCAGGTCAGCGAGCAGGCCGTAGCCCACCCACGCGCCGGCGGAGATCACGGCGTTGAGGGCCGACAGGGCCGACACCCCGGCGGCCACGCCGTGGCGGGCCAGCCGCATCGGTTGGGGGAGCAGCCGTACGAGGAACACCACCGAGGCGAACACGGCGAGGGCATCGGGGCCTGACATGCGCCGGCCACGCTACCGCCGCTCTCGGCATCCCCTTGGGCCCACGGCGCAACGCTGCGTCGAGGTGGGCGGGGGTTATCGTGCCGGGGCGGGGGCGTAGCTCAGCTGGCAGAGCAGCGGCCTTTTAAGCCGACGCGCGAGAGTTCGAGCCTCTCCGCCCCCACCGGTCGCGGTGCGCCTCGCGCCTACCCTGCGCTGTGTGGACCACGACCCGATCGACCCCGCCCCGGTGACCCACGAGGCAACGGCGCCGCGCCCACCCGATCTGTCGATCCTCACGGAAGTGGAGTCGGAGCTGGCCGACGTGCAGCGGGCCCTGGCTCGCCTCGACGAAGGCAGCTACGGCACCTGCCAGGCGTGTGGGGCGATCATCGACGACGAGCGCTTGGCGTCCGAGCCCGCCACAGCGTTCTGTGGCGAGCACCGGCCCACCTGATCAGTCGAGCTCGTCGCCGTCGGCGAGCTGCTTGGCGATGAGGAAGCCGTAGGCCCGCTCGGTCTTCGGGTAGCGGTTGGCCAGTGCCCAGAACGCCGGGGAGTGGTGGAGGTGCACCAGGTGCGCCAGCTCGTGCACGATCACCGCGTCGAGCACCCAACCGGGGAACCCCGCGATGCGATCGGTGATGCGGATCTCGCCCGTGGACGGGGTGCACGACCCCCACCGGTGCTGCTGGTTGGCCACCCAGCGGATCGAGCTCGGTCGAGGCAGGTCGTACCGCAGGGCCAGCTCGGCAGCCCGTCGAGGTAGGTCGACCTGCGTGGCCGTGTGCTGGCGCTCGAGCTTGGCCACGAGCGAGGTGACGTACTCCGCCTCCTGCGCCGCCGACATCCACTGGGGCATGCGGACCACGACCCGTCCGTCGACGATGCGGGCCGACACAGACTTGCGGCGCTTGGCTGAGCGCACCACCTCGACGGCCATGCCGGCCACGCCCGCTGGTGGTGGCCCGTCTGTCTCCGGGGGCGACGCGACGTCCCGGGTCGGGGGGATCGCCGTGCCGTCCTCCCGCCAGCCATCGATCGATCCCGACCAGAGTGCCTCCACCCGGTCGACCCTACCGAGGTGCTGTGACGGCGAGGGACCACCGCCGGGGTCAGGCGTTGGCGTAGCACTCGATGCCGGCCACCAGGGTGCGGACCACCCTGAGGTCCGCATCGAGGACGGCCACGTCGGCTGGGTGGCCGGGGTGCAACCGACCCCGCTCGGGGGCGCGGCACACGCGGGCGGGCACCGTCGATGCGGCCCCGACGGCCTCGGCGACGGATGCGCCTGCGGCGACGAGGTTCCGCAGCGCGTGGTCGAGCGTCAGCGCGCTCCCCGCCAGCGTCCCGTCGGCGAGGCGCACGGCGCCGTCACGCACGCGCACCTGGCGCCGGCCCCACCGGAGGTCGCCGTCACCCAGGCCCGCCGCGGCCACCGCATCGGTCACCAGCGCGGTACGTCCGCGGGCGGCCCGCCACACGACGCCGACGGTCTCGGCGGCGAGGTGGTGTCCGTCGAGGATCACCTGCACCGCCACGTCGTCGCGGGCGAGGGCCGCGAAGGCCACGCCCGGGTCGCGGTGGGTGGGAGGACGCATGGCGTTGAAGAGGTGGGTGACCGTCCGGGCGCCGAGATCGAAGGCGGCGTGGGCCTCCTCGGCCGTGGCGTCGGTGTGGCCGAGCGACACGGTGATCGAGGGGGCCAGGCGCCGGACGAGGGCCAGTCCTCCGGGCAGCTCCGGCGCGAGGGTGACCTGTCGCACGGGGCCGGCCGCAAGGAGCCGCTCCAGCAGCGCCTCATCGGGGTCGCGTCGGTGCTCGGGCTGGTGGGCACCGAGGCGCGTCGGCGACAGGAACGGTCCTTCGAGGTGGGCGCCGAGAACCAGCGGTCCCCCGGTGAGCTCCGTCGCGGCGGCGACGACGGCCAAGGCGGCGATGATGCTCTGCTCGGCGGCGGTCACGAGCGTCGGCTGGTAGGCGGTGACACCCGCCGCCAGCATGGCGGCGCCCGCCGTGGTGTAGCCGTCCAGCCCGCAGGCGCTGAAGTCGACGCCGGCCATGCCGTTCACCTGCAGGTCGACGAGGCCAGGGATGGCCAGGCCCGAGCCGAGGCGGCCGGTCAGGCCGACGGCGGCGATCGTGCCCGTCGCCGGGTCGATCTCGACGTCGCCGTCCACGAGGGCGCCATCCACCACCGCTGCCTCGACCCCGAGTCGCACGCCGGGATCCTTCCACCGATGGCGTGCCGGAACGCGTCGGCGTCAGGCGGCCGGCCCGGTGACGGCGCGCGCCACCTCGCCCCACCGGCCCAGGGCGCCGGGATCGGATCGGATCGACTGCTCGGCGAGGTACATCACGACCCGGCTGGCCACGCCGTCGTAGCGGGCCAGGAGGGCGTCGGCGAGGTCGTCCCAGGTGGTGATGACGGCGTAGTGCTCGAGCATCTCGTCGGTGATGAGGGCGGCCATGCCGGCGAGGTCACCGGCCTTCATCCGCTCGTTCAGACGGGCCGACGTGCCCTCGAAGCCGAGATCGTCGAACTGGAACGCGTAGTTCCGCGTGGAGCCGTAGAACGCGATCTGGAAGCGGGCTCGCTCGAGCAGGCCGACCCGCTCCTCGGGGCTGTCGCCAGGGATGGCGAACACGGGGATGATGAGGTCGACCGCCTCGACCGAGCGGCCGACGGTCGCGGCGCCGGCGGCCACGTCGGGCAGCAACCGGTCGTGCAGGTAGGGCATCGAGTGGAACGGGTGCACGTGGATCCCGTCGGCCACGGCGCCGGCCATCCGGCACATCCAGGGGCCGACGGCGGAGACGTCCACCTTGATGGTGCCGAACCCGTGGCGCCGGGGCGCCCACTCGGCGGGGAGGAGCGACAGGTCGTAGTAGGGGCCGTGGTGCTCGAGTCGCTCCTCGCCCCGAAAGGCGCGCAGGCAGGCCTGCACCGCCTCGAGGTAGTCGCGCAGCCGGGGCCCGGGTGGTGAGAACTCGGCGCCGTAGCGGCGTTCGACGTGGGCCTTCACCTGGCTCCCGAGCCCGAGGCGGAACCGTCCGCCGGTGTTCTCGGCCAGCTCCCAGGCCAGGCCAGCGGCCACCATCGGGCTGCGGGCGAACGCGACGGAGATGCCGGTCGTGAACTCCAGCGTGGGGGCGGCCGTGGCGGCGGCCGCGATGGACATCCACGGGGTCTGGGTCGTCTCGGTGAACAGCATCCCCGAGAACCCGGCCCCCTCGACCTGGCGGGCCAGCTGGGCGGCGTCGGCCCACGTGGCCGCGCCGGTCATGAGGTCGAAGCGCATCGGGCCATCCTCGCACCGGCAGCGATTCGCGGCGTTCCGCCGCTGTCGTCCGGTCTCGGAGCGGGCCGGGTCGACCGGCTCATGGTGCGGGAGGCCGCGGCTGCCTACGGTGGGCGCGTGCGGGTGCTGATCTGTGATGACGAGCCGGACATTCGAATGCTGTTCCGCCTCGCCTTCGAGGACCACGGCGCTGATGTCGAGGAGGCCGTCGACGGCGACGACTGCATCGAGCGCATCGGGCTCGTCTGCCCCGACCTCGTGGTGCTCGACCTCTACATGCCGAACCGCGACGGCCTCTCCGCGCTGCCCGAGCTCAAGCGCCGCTGCCCCCACGCTCGGGTGCTGGTCGTGAGCGCTCACGCCGGGGAAGCAGCGTTCTCTCGCAGCCGAGCTCGGGGCGCCACAGCCTGCTTCGACAAGGTGAGCTTCGCAGCACGGATCCCTCGCCTCGTCGAGCGCTACGGCGGCGCCGCCTGACCACGGGGTCTCGCCGGCAACGCCTCACACGAGGTCGAGTGGTCGCACGGCGCCCTCCAGCACGTCGGCGGCATCGAGGCCGAGCACTCCCTCGAGCACCCCGCCGTAGACGGCCCGGAGATCGACGGTCGTCGCCAGGTCGCCATCGGTCAGGTGCTGGAGTGGCGGCGGCTCGCCGTGGTGCCCCGGCCGCACTGTTCCCGCCAGGAGCACCGTGCCCGCCTGCCCGTGGTCGGTACCGCCACTGGCGTTGGGCGCCACCCGCCGTCCGAACTCGCTGTAGACCAGCACGGTCACACGGCGGTCGACCACTCGCTCCAGGAAGTCGCCCAAGCCGGCGTCGAGCTCGCTGAGCAGCGCGGCGTGGGTCGTTGCTTGTCCGGCGTGGGTGTCGAAGCCCCCGAGGTCCACCGCGTACACGCGGGTTGCGAGGCCGGCCTCGATGAGCGTGGCCACCGTGTCGAGTCGGCCCGACAGCGAGTCGGCGGCCGGCCGACCGGCGAGCACGGGGGAGACGGTTGCCGCCACGCGCAGCAGGTCGGCGGTGGAGCGGGCCGCCATCGCGGTCAGCGAGGTGGGTCCTGACTCGGCCCGCGCGCCAACGGCGAGCAGCGCGGGCAGGCCGTCGCCGCCGGGAAGCTCGAACGCGCCCGGCGGCACGACGGCGGCCGCCCGCGTGCGACCGCGGGTGAGCAGCGGCAGGCCGCGGCCGACGGCCACCGCGTCGAGGGGATCGTCGCCGACGCGGTCCAGCCAGCGCCCCAGCCACCCGGTGGTGGTGTCGTCGGGCCCGCCGGCCTGCCAGACGTCCATGCAGTGGAAGTGGCTGCGGTCGAGGCCGTCGAAGCCGACGCCGTGCACGACGGCGAGGCGCTCCGCGTCCCACAGGGCCTTGCAGCGGACCAGCGACGGGTGCAGGGCGAACCCCTCGCCGAGGTCGTGGGTGAGCGCGGGGTCCAGGGCCAGGTCGCCGCGCAGGGACCGATAGGTGTCGTCCTCCACCGGGGCCACCGTGTTGAGGGCGTCGTTGCCGCCGTAGAGGGTCAGCACCACGAGGGTGCCGTCGGTCGGCGTGGTCGGCGTGGTCGGCGGCGTCGTGGTGGAGGGGGACGACACCGATGCCGCGCTGGGCGCTCGATCGGGGTCGGAGGTGCAGGCGCCGAGGGCGGCGGCTGCTCCCAGGGCAGAGGCGCCCTGGAGGAACTGGCGCCGGGTGACCGAGTCACGGCGGTGGACCATCAGGCGACCAGGTGCTCGGGAGAGGCGAGGGCCAGGGTGAGCGCCGTGCGGGCGTCGGGGGCGGCCCGCAGCGCCGCCGCGGTGGCCGCACCGAACCGATCGAGGCCGAGCAGGTGGGCGAGCTCGGCCGGTCGACGCGTCGGGTCCGGCCCGACGAGGTCGGCGGCGGGGACCTCCGCCGCGACGGTGGACGCCAGCTGAAGTCGCAGCAGCGCCGACGCGGTCGACAGCCAGGCCTCGTTGGCGGGCCATCCGGCGACGTCGGGCGGCAGGAACGGGAGCTGGCCGAGGCCGACGAGCAACGGTCCCACCCGCGGATCCGGGGTGATGCGCAGCGTTCGGGCGATCCCCACCACCAGGTCCACCGGCGTGCGCACCAGGCCGGCGCGGCTCGCCGGTTCCAGGAACGCTGGGTGCAGGAACATCCGCCGCAGCAGGCTCGCCACGTCGAGATCGTCGGCGAAGGGGCCGGCCAGCTCGACCACCACCGCATCATCGGGGGTCGCTGGCCGGGCGAGACGGCTCCACAGCCGAGCGACGACATGCGGCGCGCAGGCGGGATGGGTGGTCGCCGCGCCGACGACGTCGTCGAGCCCCAGCCGTCCCGTCATGCCGAGGACGGTCTTGGTGCCGGCGTCGTGGCGGCGGGGCACGAGCAGGGTGTCGCCGGTGGGCGTGATCACCCAGCCGGTGAGGGCACGGGCAGCATCGGCGACGTCGGCCTCGGCGTAGGGCTGACCCGCGTGCCCGCCGTGTCCGCCGTCCGTCCCACCGCCGCGGCCCAGCGTGAAGAGCTCGAGGAGCTCCCGGGCGAAGTTCTCGTTGGGCGCGCCAGCGCGGTTCTCGCGCCCGTCGAGCCACACGAGCATGGCGGGATCTCGGGCCATCGCGCCCACGAGCTCGTCGAAGCGGCCGCCGCCCCGCTCGTAGAGGGTGTGGCGCTGTCGATGCAGCAGCTCGGCCACCTTCACCTTCTCGAGGCTGGTGGCGAAGTGGTCGTGCCAGAGCAGGGTCAGCTTCTCCCGCACCGGGTGCTCTGCCGCCACCATGCGCCGCACCCACCACAGGGGCAGGGCCCGCCGCTCGTCGCGGGCCACCCGTTCGGCGGCCTGGCGCGTCGCCTCGTCAGCGTCGCGACTGGCGAGGTACCCAGCCGTGTCGAACGGCGGCGGCGCGACCGCCTCGGCGGCGGGGTCAGGTGCGGTCAGCTGGCACAGCTGGTCGACGGCCCCCTCGTAGCCCAGCGCGGCGAGGGCGTCGATCTCCTCGGGGGGCGCACCGAACGCCGCCCGTCGCACGAGGTGAGCGACGGCGCTGCGGGTCTCGGCGGGGCGTCGGGCTGCTCGTCGGTGCAACGTGACCACCCGGGCATGGTGCACCCCCAACCTGTGCGTCACCTGAGAGCGGCCGCCGGCGGGCGGCAGGGCGCCCGGTCCCGGCCGGCGATCAGATCTGGTCGGGGACCGTGAGCTCGTCGGGGTCGACGAGCACCACCCGGTCTCCCAGGCGCTGCGGGCCCTCGGGACCGACCTCCACCCAACGCCCGCCGAGGTTCGGCAAGCGCACGAAGCCGGCGCCCAACGTCGCTTCCAGCGCATAGACGAGCCCGCCATGGGTGACGGCGATGGCCTCGCCGTGGGGGACGAGCTCGTGGATGCGCACGAGCGCGGCCACGGCTCGCTCGACCAGATCGTCATCTGGTTCCCACCCCGGTGGCCGGCGGCGCGGCCCCCCCTCGGCTCGGACCCGCGCCGCGGGCTCGGCTGCCTCGCGCGTGCCCTCGATGGGCGGCGGAGCATCGAGGTAGCCCGGCCAGTCGCGGTCGATCTCGGCCCGTGTCAGCCCCTGCCACTCGCCAGCGTGGCGCTCGCGCAGGTCGACGTCGAGCACGAGCGGGCCCACGCCGAGCTCGCTCGAGATGATGGCCGCCGTCTCCGCGGCGCGCTGCAGGTCCGACGACACGATGGCATCGACCACGCCGAGGGCGCGGCAGGCATGACGGGCCTGGAGGCGCCCCAGGTCGGTGAGGGCCGGGTCGGCCTGGCCCTGCCACCTCCCGTCGGCGTTCCACTCCGACTGGCCGTGGCGGACGAGGAGCACCCGGGTCATGGTCTGCGAACCTACCGGGCCGGTCTGTACCCCCAGCAACCCGTCGGCGTCGGGTGGGCCGCTGCGATCGCCCGTCGCTACGCTCGCAGCGTGAGGGTCCACGGTCAGCTGGAGGTCGTCCCCGCCTGAGGCGGTGACGACGCACGACGGATGGCTGTGCTGCGCTTGTTCGCGGGTGCTCGGGAGGCGGCCGGCACCGGCCATGACGACCTGCCCGGTGCCACCGTGGCCGAGGTGATCGACGCCGCCCGGGCGCGCTACGGCGCCTCGTTCGCCCAGGTGGTCGAGCACTGCCAGGTGTGGCGCAACGGTGAGCCGTGCTCGCCGACTGACCCCGTCACCGACACCGACGAGGTGGCGGTGCTGCCCCCGGTGTCGGGTGGCGCGGCCTGATGGCCGGAACCCGCACGTCGTCGAGGTCCCCCGAGCCGACGGGCAAGGCGGTGGGCAAGGCGACGGCCCCCCGCGCCGCGCAGGGTCGGGCTGGTCGGTCGACGAAGCGCTCTGGCCGCCGGCTGGCTGTCGTCTACGACACGAACGGCCCGAAGGTGCGGTTGGGGATGGCGTGGTTCGTGGTCGCAGCAGCCGCGCTGGCCGTCGGCCCGCTGCCCAGCGCCCTGGTCTACGGCCTGGCCGCCGCCATCGCCGCGGCCCAGACGTCACGCTGCTGGCGCAAGCGCCGTCAGCGCCCCAACGATGCGGTGGCGTCGGGCATGGCCGGCCTCATGGCCGCCGGTGCCTGCTTCGGGGCCGGGGGTGCAGGGTTGGGCATCCTCATCGGGGTGGCGCTGGCCTACCTGGTGGCCGCCGGCGACGCTCGGTCACCCAACCCGACGCTCGCCGACGCCGGCTGGACCATCCAGTGCGCGCTGGCGCCCGGGCTGGTGGCCATGTCGATGGTGCTGCTGGATCGCCTCGACCAAGGCTCCGCCATCGCTCTGCTGCTGCTGGTGTCGGCGTACGAGACCGGTGACTACCTCGTGGGATCGGGCGCCCGGAACCCCTACGAGGGCCCGGCGGCCGGGGCCGCCGCCATGGTGGTGGTGACCTTCATCATCTCGACCTTGCCGATCTCGGCCCTGGACTTCGGCCAGGCGTGGCTCTTCGGCGGGATCGTGGTCCTTACTGCTCCGCTCGGGCAGCTGTTCGCGTCAGCTCTGCTGCCCGCGGCCAAGGCCCCGGCTTCGTCGCTGCGCCGGCTCGACTCGCTGCTGCTCGCCGCGCCCATCTGGTGCTTGGGCGTGGGGCTCGTCGTCTGAGCCGGTGAGACCAGCGGTCGGTCAGACGGCCGCCAGGTTGGCGGCCGCGAAGTCCCAGTCGACGAGGTGGTCGAGGAAGGCGCTCACGTAGTCGGGCCGCTTGTTGAGGTAGTCGATGTAGTAGGCGTGCTCCCACACGTCGATGGTCAGCAGCGCCTTCTGACCGTGACGCAGGGGCAGGTCAGCATCTGAGGTGTGGGTGACGGCCAGCCCGGACCCGTCGTGCACCAGCCAGGCCCACCCGGAGCCGAAGTGGGTGGCGGCCGCCTCCTGCAGCTCCTTGGTGAAGGCGTCGACCGAGCCGAAGGCCCGGCCCAGCGCATCGGCCAGGGCACCGTGGGGCGCACCGCCCCCCGTGGGCGACATCGAGCGCCAGTAGAAGCTGTGGTTCCAGTGCTGGGCCGCGTTGTCGAACAGCGGACCGGGTTCGGCACCGAGGACCAGGGCGTCGAGCTGCTCGTCGGACTGCTCGCCAGCGGTGAGCTCGTTGAGCTTCGTGACGTAGGCCTCGTGGTGCTTGCCGTGGTGGTGCTCGAGCGTCTCGCGGCTGAGGTGGGGGGCCAGCGCGCCGAGGTCGTAGGGGAGCGTGGGAAGGGTGAACGCCATGCTGCGAACGTACCCACGCGTCCCCCGTTCGAGACCGCGCGGGCGGCCGGATGGCGAAGTGGGTGGCGCCGTTTGCGAACCGGGGACCCGACGCTACCGAGGATGGTTGAGGTGCTATGGCCAACCTCTGTAGGTTGCGAGCGCCATCCCCTACCGAACAGGTGCGTGACGTGGAGCTCTTCAACGACTTTTTCGAGGCCAACGGGGCCTTTGCCGTGCTGTCCCGGGCGGGGCACATCCTCGCCGGGATCACCTGGATCGGCTTGCTCTACTTCTTCAACTTCGTGCAGACGCCGGCCTACGCGCAGCTGTCCGACGGCGCCCGCTCCGAGGCGCTGCGCAAGCTGACCTTCCGGGCCCTGTGGTGGTTCCGGTTCGCCGCCCTCGCCACGTTCCTCTTCGGTCTGCTCATCATCTCCGTGAGCGACATGGACACCTACTTCGAGGGCCCTCACGGCACGGCCATCCTCACCGGGATGCTCTTCGGCACCACGATGTTCCTCAACGTGTGGGGGGTCATCTGGCGGCATCAGAAGGTGATCATCGGCAGCGCTGAGGCCGTGGCCAACGGCGGGCAGGCCGACCCTCGGGCCGCCACGCTGGCCAAGCCGGCCGCCCGGGCCTCGCGGGCCAACACGTTCATGTCCATCACGATGCTCTGGTTCATGGTGTTCTCCGCCCACGGTGGCGGCTTCTACACCACCGCCATCGGCGGCACCCTCGTGTACTGGGTCCTCGTCCTCGCGCTGTGGGCCTTCATCGAAGGCTCGGCCCTCGGCCTCATCGGCGGGTTCGACAGCCCCTTCAACAAGCTGGCCTTCGACAACCACAAGAACACGATCATCGGCGGGTTCATCCTGCTGGCGATCGTGTACTTCATCGGCTGGGAGCTCCTGCTCCCGGTCTGAGCCCTCGCTCGGCACACCACGAAGGGGCGGCCCACGGGCCGCCCCTTCGTCGCGCTGGTGGCCGTCGGTCAGCTGACGGTGAGCGTCGCCTTCATGCCGGCCGCCTCGTGGCCGGCGATGTCGCAGAGCAGCGTGTAGGTGCCTGCCTTCAGGGTCACGACGCCGGAGTCGGCGTCGCCGACGGACAGCTTCTCGAAGTCCGGCTGCCCCTCGATCACCAGGGTGTGGGCCACGCTCCCGGCGTTTGTGTAGTCGATCTCGATGCAGCCTGCCTTGGCGTCGTAGGCGTCGGCATCGAACTGCAGCTTGTCCAAGGCCTCGACGGACACCGTCGAAGCAGGTGTGCAGGACCCGGCGGCCGGCTCGGCTTCGCCGGAGTCGCCACAGGCAGACAGGGTGGTGGCCAGGGCGGCAGCCCCGGCGATGCTGAGGAGGGTTCGTCGCATGGCCCAACGCTATGGGCGCGGTGTCCTCATCGACCACTTCCGCCCCTGAGCCGGCGGCGGAGGCGGGGTACGCTCTGGCCATGGCCGTGGACCTCCAGACGCTGCTCGATCCCGGCTACCTCGGCGACGTCACCACTCGGCCGATGGCCGAGGTGCGGGCCATGCGAGCCGAGTGCCAAGAGGTGGAGAGCGGCCTCTCGCTCCTGCGCCGGATCGTCCAGGGCCGCCTCGACATCGTCGGGGTGGAGCTGACCCGTCGCGCCGAGGGTGGTGACCCCTCCGACCTGCCCGAGCTCATCGCCCAGCTCCCCGGGGTGCTGGCCGATCGCACCAGCACCCCCGGCGTGGGCCGACTCCCCCAGATCATGGCCCCCGGCGCCCTGCCCCCCGAGCTCGAGGCCGAGCTCGAGGCCATCACCGGGGCGGGGCACCTGGCCGAGCTTCCCACCCTCGCCGATGCCGAGCTGACGTCGGTGGCCGACGAGCTCAGCGCCTTCGAGCAGAAGGTGTCGCATCACCGCCGAGCCCTCTTCGACCGCATCGACGCGCTCCAGGCCGAGATCACCCGTCGGTACAAGACGGGCGAAGCCAGCGTCGACGCACTGCTCCAGTAGTTCGCGCCCGACTAACGGTTGCTCGCGGGAGTCGCGTAGCCTTTGTCACATGAAGGAGGAGCTCGAGCACCGGTGGAGCGACCTGGGTGAGTTCATCCGCGACCAGCGACGCGTCGGGCACCTCTCGCTGCGCAAGCTGTCCGAGATGGCGGGCATCTCGAACCCCTACCTCAGCCAGATCGAGCGGGGCCTTCGCAAGCCGTCGGCCGAGATCCTCCAGCAGATCGCCCGGGCCCTGGAGATCTCCTCGGAGACCCTCTACGTGCGGGCCGGGATCCTGGAGGAGCGCGAAGGGGCCGACCTCGTGGCCGAGATCCGCCGCGATCCGGAGCTCTCGGAAGAGCAGAAGAAGACCCTGATCCGGATCTACAGCTCCTTCCGGCACGAGAACGAGCCCGACGTTGCCCCGGCCGGGGAAGAACTGGCTGACATCGAGCGTTGATGCCCTTCGGGTCCCCGACCCGTCACCGATATGCGCCGCCTCGCCGTCCTCTCCCTCCACACATCGCCGCTCGCTCAGCCCGGTCAGGGCGACAGCGGGGGGATGAACGTGTACGTCCGCGAGCTCGTGTCGGCGCTGGCGCAGGCGGGCGTGCAGACCGATGTCTTCGTGCGGCGCTGGGACGACGCCTCCCCGGACATCGTCGAGGTCGAGCCCGGCTTTCGAGTCGTCCACGTGGAGGCTGGCCCGCCTGAGCTGGCCAAGGAGCAGCTCCCCGAGATCGTCGACGTGTTCGCTGACGGGGTGCGCGAGCACCTGGTCCGCCTCGGCGACGTGGATGCGCTCCACGCCAACTACTGGCTCTCCGGCGTGGCCGGGCATCGGCTCAAGCACGAGCTCGACCTGCCCCTCGTGTCCACCTTCCACACGCTCGCCCGGGTGAAGGCCGAGACCGGCGACGCGGAGCCTGCGCTGCGAGTCCACGCCGAGGCCCAGGTGATCGGGTGCTCCGACGCCATCCTCGCCAGCTGCGTCGCCGAGGCCGATCAGCTCGTGCGGCTGTACGGCGCCGATCCGGCCCGGGTCGAGATCGTGGCCCCCGCCGTCGACCACGCCTTCTTCTCGCCGGGCGACCGCGACGGTGCTCGCCGAGCCCTCGGCCACCTCGGGCTGGGCGACGGGCCCGTGCTGCTCTTCGTGGGTCGGATCCAGCCGCTGAAGGGCCTGGACGTGGCCGTGCGGGCGCTGGGCGCGCTGGGCCGTGACGACGCCACCCTCGTCGTGGTCGGTGGCGCCAGCGGCCCGGACGGTCGCGTCGAGGTCGACCGGATCGACAAGCTGGTCGCCGAGCTGGGGCTGGCGGATCGGATCCGGTTCGTCGACCCCGTCCCGCACCACCTGCTCTCCACCTACTACCGGGCCGCCGACGTGTGCCTCGTGCCGAGCCGCTCGGAGTCCTTCGGCCTGGTGGCACTCGAGGCGGCCGCATGCGGCACGCCGGTGGTGGCCGCCGCCGTGGGCGGGTTGCGGACGCTCGTGGAGCACGAGCACACCGGATTCCTGGTGGAGGGCCGCGACCCGGCGGACTTCGCCGCCTACGCCCAGGAGATCCTCGGCATGCCCGCGATGGCCAACGAGCTGTCGGTGCAGGCCGCCCTGCGGGCCCGGGACTACACCTGGTCGACGGCGGCCGCCCGGTTGCGACGCCTCTACGCCGACATCACCTCGCGATCGCTCGTCGACTGCAGCTGACAGGCGATCGGTAGGGTCCGTCGCCATGTCGAAGCCGTCCAGCGATGCCGACCTCGCGGCGCTCGACGCGGTGCTCGAGACGTGGCTGGCCGCGCAGCGGGCCGACAACCCGGTCGTCGCCGCCGTGGAGCGCGATCACACCTCGGGCGAGCGGCGCTGGTTCGTGCGGGTGCGCGGCGAGGAGAAGGACGTCTTCACGGTCTGGTTCACGCTTCGTCAGCGCACGCTGCACTACGAGACCTACGTGATGCCCGCACCCGAGGAGAACCACGGGGCGCTCTACGAGCACCTGCTGCGGAGGAACCGGCAGCTCTATGGCGCCGCCTTCGCCATCGGTGACGAAGACGCCGTGTTCCTCGTCGGCCAGCTCGACAACGCCGCCATCACCGAGGATGAGCTCGATCGGGTGCTCGGGTCGCTCTACCAGTGGGTCGAGCAGTTCTTCCGGCCTGCGATGCGGATCGGCTTCGCGACCCGGTTCCACGGCTGAAGATCCCTCATTGCATCTCATAGCCTTTCGATCTACCGTTCGAGACGACGGCGGGGCTCGGTTCGTCAACACCCGATCGGGGAAGCGGTGAGCGAGCCCTCGGCCCCGCCGTCATCGTCCTCGTCGCTGGCGGTGGGGACCGGTGGGCGGGTGCCTCCGCTGGCGCTGATCTTCTCGATCACGGTCACGGGCATCCTGGCCAACACCCTGATCGGCCCGGCCATCCCCGACATCCTCGCCGCCTTCGATCAGCCCGACGCTCGGGCGGGCGTGTTCGTCGCCGCCGGCACGCTCCCCGGCATCGTGATGGCCCCGGTGATCGGGGTGCTCGCCGATCGCCACGGGCGACGGGCCGTCCTCGCGCCCTGCCTCGTGGCCTTCGGTGCGTTCGGCTTGCTGTCGGCTCTGGCCCCGACCTTCGAGATCCTCCTCGGCCTGCGGCTGCTCCAGGGCGTCGGGTCGGCGGGGCTCATCAACCTGGCTGTGGTCCTCCTCGGCGATCACTGGACCGGCATCGAGCGAGCGCGCCTCGTCGGCCAGAACGCGGCGGTCCTCACGGTGTCGCTCGCCGTGTTCCCACCCTTGGGCGGGCTCCTCACCGAGCTCGGCGGCTGGCGCCTGTCCTTCGCGCCGTACGGCCTGGGCCTCGTGACGGCGGCCGTCATCTGGCGTCGGCTCGACCCGGCCAGACCGCTCGGGGCCGACACGCTGCGAACCCAGCTCCGGGGGGCTCGCTCGGCCGGTCGGCACCGTGACGTGCTCGGGTCGATCTCGATGGGCTTCGTGATCTTCATGCTGATCTTCGGGCTCTTCCTCACCACCTTGCCGGTCCACCTGGAGCGCGAGTTCGGTCTCGGCGCTGGTGCACGGGGACTGGTGATCGCGGCACCGGCCCTGACCTCGACGGTCACTGCTCTGCGCCTCGGTCGGATCCGCGGCCGCATCGGCGCCGTGGCCGTGGTGGCCGTTGCCGCTGCGCTCTTCACGGTCGCCTTCGTGATCATCGGGCTGGCGAGCTCGCTCGGGGTGCTCATCGCGGGGGCCATGGTCTACGGCCTCGGCGAGGGCCTCATCATCCCGACCCTGCAGGACATCGTCGCCGGGGCGGCCCCCGCTGCGCAGCGCGGGGCGGTCGTCGCCATGTGGGTCGGAGCGGCGCGCGCCGGTCAGACCGTTGGGCCGCTGGCCGCCGCAGGGCTGTATGGCGCGGTCGGCACCCACACCACCTTCGTGGTGGGCGGGGCAGTGGCCGCCACCCTGGTGGGAGTGGAGCTCGTCGGCCGCTTCGGCAACGGCCGCGCCAGCGAGCCTGCGCCCCCGTCCTGACCCGCGGCTGGTGGCGCGTCGCACCCCGTAGATGCAGGCTCCGGGCCGCACACCGGCCCGTCAGGGGCCAGTGGTGCGTGGCGGGATGCACGTGCGTGGCGGGTTCGGCCCTGGGGGTGCAAGGCGGCACGGTTCGGGTGATCTGGGGCGGGCCGACGCTGGGGCGGCCGGTAGCCTGCGCGGCATGGCGTCGTTGCAGGTGATCGGTGGGGGACGGATGGGTGAGGCCCTGATCGGCGGCCTGCTGCGCGCAGGCACCGTCGCGGCTGATGCCCTGCGCGTGGTGGAGCCCGTCGACGCTCGCCGCAAGGAGCTGGCCGACCTGTTCCCCGGCGTCGAGCTGGCGACGGTGCCCGCCGAGGCCCAGGGGACGGTGCTGGCCGTGAAGCCGAACGACGTGGGCGCTGCGTGTGCGGCGGTGGCCGAGGCGGGCTCGGGTCGGGTGCTGTCCATCGCCGCCGGTGTGACGCTGGCCGCGCTCGAGGCGGCGCTGGCTCCGGGCACGGCGGTCGTGCGGGCCATGCCGAACACGCCGGCGCTCGTGGGCCTGGGCGCCTCGGCCATCGCGGCCGGCTCCGCCGCCGCGGACGACGACCTGGCGTGGGCGGAGTCGCTGCTCGGCGCCGTGGGCATCGTCGTGCGGGTGAAGGAGCCCCTGCTCGACGCCGTGACCGGCCTCTCGGGATCCGGCCCCGCCTACGTCTTCCTGGTCGCCGAGGCCCTGATCGAAGCCGGCGTGCTGGCCGGCCTGCCCCGCGACATCAGCACTCGCCTCTCTGTGCAGACGTTGCTGGGTGCAGCCACGCTCCTCGCCGACGGCGACGACGGCCCGGAGGCCCTGCGCGCCGCAGTCACCTCCCCCGGGGGCACCACAGCCGCCGGCCTGCGCGCCCTCGAGCACCACGGGCTGCGGGCGGCCTTCCTCGACGCCGTGGGCGCCGCCACGGAGCGGTCGCGCGAGCTCGGCCGGGGCTGATCGACACGACGTCACTCCTGGCTCGAGGGCACCACTAGCCACACGAGCCACAGATGCGTACGCTTCGGCCACACCTGCGGAGAAGGGGTGCCTTCCATGGCGACGTCCTCAGCGCGGTCTCGGTTCCTCACACCAGCCGAGGTCGCCGACCACCTGCGAGTCTCATCCATGACCGTCTACCGGCTGATCAAGTCGGGTGACCTGCGCGCGGCGCGCATCGGGAAGTCGTACCGGATCAGCGAGGACGACGTCGACCGCTACCTGCAGGCTCGCTTCAGCGACGCCGGGTAGGCGGCCACCCCGCCCCCGCCGGTAGCGTCGCCGGGGTCATGGCCCCCCGCTTCGACACGATCACGTTCCTGTCCGACTACGGCACCCGCGACGAGTTCGTCGGCGTGGTCCACTCCGTCATCCGCTCGATCGCCCCGCACGTGACCGTGATCGACCTCACGCACCAGATCCCGGCCTACGACGTGCGCGCCGGTTCGCTCACCCTGGGCCGCGCCGCCCAGTACCTCTGCCCTGGTGTGGTGCTGGCGGTGGTGGATCCCGGTGTGGGCACCGAGCGACGCGGGGTGGCCATCGAGGTGGGCGACGGGCAGAGCTACCTCGTCGGCCCGGACAACGGACTGCTCGCCTCCGCCGTCGCCATGAGCGGCGGGGCGACCGCCGTCGTCGAGCTCACCAACACCGACCTGCAGCTCCCGGCGCCCGGCGCCACCTTCGCCGGCCGGGACGTCTTCGCGCCGGCCGCCGCCCACCTCTGCAACGGCCTGCCCCTGGACGATCTCGGCACGCGGATCGACCCGCTCTCGCTGCGTCCCGGTCTGATGCCGCTGACCCGCGAAGACGGCGATGCGCTGGTGGCGGAGGTGCTCTGGGTGGATCACTTCGGCAACTGCCAGCTGAACGTCGACCCCGAGGAGATCGACGCCCTCGGTGCACGGGTGCAGCTGCGATGGGCGGACCAGGTCCGCATGGCCGAGCGGGCGCCCACCTACCAGGGGATCGCCGTCGGTCAGGTCGGCCTGGTCGTCGACAGCTACGGCCTCCTGTCCGTGTGCATGGGCAAGCGCTCGGCGGCCGACGAGCTCACCATGGCCGTCGGCACGGAGGTCACCCTCGCCGATCCTGGTGCTGTCGATCCCGGTGCCGACACCGTCGATGCGCCCGCGGCAACGTCCCAGTCGGTCACCCTCACCCCCCGGAGCGCCCCGTGAGACCAGGCACCACCATCGTCATGGCCATCCTGCTCAGCCTCATCCTGGGGGCCGCCGCCCTGCAGCTGTTCGTCCTGGCTCGTTAGTGCCGCGTCAGGTGACGTTCGGTGGTTGACGGCGAGTCAGGGGCGCCGCTGACAAGGACGCAGGCCGAAGGACTCCACCAGCGAATGCGAGGCCGAGGACGCCGTCAGCGGTGTTCCTGGCCGGCGTCGGACATCGC
>JBKJIL010000078.1:0-13710 GCA_046598435.1 Acidimicrobiales bacterium | reverse complement strand
CTCGACCACGTCCTCGGGCTCGGCCGCGGCGGCGAAGCGGGTGAACCCGCGGAGGTCGCAGCACATCGTCGCGATGAGGCGCCGGTGCGGCTCCAGCAGTGCCGGTGTGCCCGCCGTCAGGAGGGCCTCGGCGACGGGCGCTGACAGGAAGGGGCGGAGCCGGCCCAGCCGCTCGACCTCCTCACCCTGCTCGGCGATGCGCACCGCCAGCGCCTCGTTGGCCTCGGCCAGCTGCGCGTTGACCTCCCCAAGGCGCCCGGTGGCCTCCGCGGCCATGGCCGCCAGTTGGTCGCCGCGCTCCACGAACCGGGCCAGAAGGACGGACACCGTCGCGAGGATGCTCACGAGGAACAACCACTGCGAGGCCGGTGCGGCCAGCGTCGGGCCCGTCGCCAGCACGAGGCCGTAGCCCGCCGGCGTGATCATCACGAGCAACATCGCGGCCCAGGGTCGCAGCACGTAGAACCCGAAGATTGGCCCCAGGAGGTAGGCCGCGCTCCCGGTGCTCCAGAGCGTGGGGCCGGCCGCGTAGAGACCGACCGTCACCAGCACGGACGCGCCGCACAGAAGAGCCATCGCAAGCCCGCCGTACAAGCGCTCCACCCACGGATCGGTGGCGACGGTCATCACGGCCAGGGTGAGGATGCCCATGGCGATGGCGGTGAGGCTCACGGCGAGGAACAGTGACGGCTGATCGAGGTGCCCCGAGGCCGCCGCACCGACCTGCAGCGCACTGGCGCCCGTCACCAGGTAGAGGATCGCCCCCAGCCGTCCGAGGTAGCGGACAGCCTCGACCGACAGCGGTCGCACCATCCACATCATCCCGCCTGCCCCACCATCTCGCCCCATGCGAGAAGTGTCCACCGAGGACGCTGCAGCGGCGTTGCGCGCCGGGCGGCCGACCGTTGCAACATGTTGCAACACACCTGTGTCCCGTGTCCCGTAGCGTCCCATCCGTGCAGCTGCGGTTGTTGGGGCCGCTCGAGCTGGAAGGCGCGGGCGCGAAGGGAGGGCTCGGAGGCCCGAAGGTGTGGGCGCTCGTCGCCTACCTCGCCGTCCATGTGGATCGGAGCGTGTCGGTCGAGGCGGTCATCGACGCGCTGTGGCCCGAGGACCCGCCTCGCACGGCGCACCGCACGCTGCAGGCGTACGTGTCGCGCGTGCGCAAGGCCATCGCCGGGCACGAGGGGTGGGCGCTCGAGGCGTCGCCGGGCGGCTGGCGGTTGCGGGTGCCCGCAGGGGGCTTAGACGTCCAGGAGCTCGACCGCCTCGGCGCCGAGGGGCGGCAAGCAGCCCAAGCCGGCGACCACGACACTGCCGCGTTGGCGTTCCGCGAGGCGCTGCACCTCTGGCGCGGCGAGGCCCTCGGCGGCCTCGCCCACCTGCCGTGGGCGGCGGCCCAGCGGGCCCGGTTGCAGGAGCTGCGTCTGCAGCTGGTCGAGGACCGCATCGCAGCGGAGGTCGCCTGCGGCCGCAGCGGCGCCGCTATCGAGGATCTGGCGGCCCTGTGCCGCGACCATCCGACGCGAGAGCGACTTTGGGAGCTCCGTGTGACGGCCCTGTACCGCTCTGGTCGGCAGGCGGAAGCCCTGCAGGCGTTACAGGAGCTTCGTCGGATCCTGCGGGAGGATGTCGGGATCGACCCCCATCCGGCTCTCCTGCAGCTGGAGCAGCAGATCCTGGCCCAGGACCCCGCGCTCGGGCAGGACCTGACCCCCACCGACGCTCCGCCCGTGCGCGCATTGCCACCCGCTGTGGAGCGCATGCGCCAGGCCCGTTTCGTCGGCCGACGGGAGGAGCTGTCAGCGCTTGCGGCGGCCTGGGACGCAGCGCGGCAGGGCGCCGTCGAAGTCGTCTTCCTGGCCGGTGAGCCTGGCGTCGGCAAGACGACGCTGGCGGTGGAGCAGGCCGTCGCCGTGGCGAACAGCGGGGGAGCGGTGCTGTTCGGTCGCTGCGACGAGGAGAGCCTGGTGCCCTTCCAGCCCATCGTCGAGGCCCTGTCGCACCACGTGTCGGCGACGGACCCGAACGAGCTGCGCCTCCTGCTCGGCTCCCAGCTCGCGGACCTCGCTCTGCTCGTGCCCGAGATCGGGAGGCGCTTCCCGGAGGTGGCCGACGCCGCGCCGAAGAGCGTAGAGACCGAGCGCTACCGGGTCTTCGAGGCCGTCCGTGCCCTCTTCCATGCCGCCCGCCAGAACGCACCTGTCCTGCTGCTGCTCGACGACCTCCACTGGGCCGACCGCCCGACGCTGCAGCTCCTCCAGCACCTGCTCAGGGGCTCCGGGCCGGAGGGACTCCTCATCATCGGCACTTATCGCGACACGGACCTCATGCGCGGCCACCCTCTGGCCGAGACGTTGGGCGAGCTGCGCCGGGCCAACCTCATCACCCGCCTGCCGGTGAAGGGCCTCCACCACGCAGACATCGTCGATCTCGTCGGGGGCGACCCCGAGGCCGACCCCAGCCGCAAGGAGTTCGCCATCTCGCTGTGGCAGGAGACCGAGGGCAACCCTCTCTTCCTCCGCGAGAGCCTGCGCCACCTGGCCGAGACGGGAGCGATCGAAGCCGATCCCGGTGGCGGCTGGCGAACACTGCGGCGCATCGACCAGCTCGGCATCCCCGAGGGCGTGCGCGAGGTCATCGGACGTCGGCTCACCCGGTTGAGCGCCACGACGAACGTGGCGCTGCGGGCCGGTTCGGTCCTCGGCCGAGAGGTGCGGATCGACGTCCTGGAGCGGGCCACCGACCTGACGGCCGACGAGCTGCTCGACGCGTTCGAGGAGGCGACCGGCGCGGGCGTGCTCGACGAGGTCCCCGGCCTTCCCGGCCGGTATGCGTTCACCCACGCGCTCGTGCGATCCGTTCTCTACGACGAGCTCAGCCTCACCCGCCAGGTCCGCCTGCACCAGCGGATCGGCGCGGCGCTCGAGCGGATCACGGGGACCGCTCCGGACGGTCCACACCTGGCCGAGCTGGCCCACCACTTCGCCCAAGCGGCGGTGGCCGGGCAGGCGGAGAAGGCGGTCCACTACGGGCGACGCGCTGCCCGTCACTCGGCCTCACTGGCCGCCTACGAGGAGGGGGTCCGCCACCTGACGGTCGCCTTGGAGGTGGCCGAGGATGCCGGGGCGCCGACAGCGGAGCGCGCCGATCTGCTCCTGGAGATCGGCGACCTCCACTGGTCCACCGGCGCCGCGGCCGCTGCCCGCGACGCGTTCGCTCGCGCGTCCGCCCTCGTGGGGGATACCGACCCAGAGCGCAACGCGAGGGCGGTGCTCGGCCATGCCGGCGCGCACCAGCGCAGCGTGTGGGTGGAGCTGGCCCTCAGCCAGGAGCGCACGATCAGCCTGCTGCGAGCGGGACTGGACCGGCTGGGAGAGGGTGACAGCTCGCTGCGAGCCCGCATGCTCGCCTGCCTCGGACGCGAGCTCAGCCGAGTGCCCGGAGCGGCCGACGAGCAGGCCGAGCTTGCCGCGGGCGCCATCGCCATGGCCCGCCGCGTGGGTGACCAGGCCACGATCGGCAGCGTGCTCCTCGACGCGTGCCTGGCCACGTACGGCCCCCACACCGTCCGTCAGCGGTCCACCATGGCCGCTGAGGCGGGGGCGCTGGCCATCTCGCTCGGGGACCGCCAGCTGGAGAGCCATGCTGCCCTGCACCGCTTCCATGCGGAGGCGGAAGCCGGCGACCTCGAGGAGGCGATGGTCCACCTGGACCGGGCGACCACTCTGCTCACGGCGGTGCGCGACCCGAGCGCCGAGTACCTCCTCCCCACCTATGAGGGGGGGCTGGCCCAGCTTGAGGGCCGCCTCGCAGATGCCGCGGCCCTCACCGCCACCGGGTTCAGCAGGGGCCACGAGCGGGGTGACCCCAACGCCATCATCGTCCTCGGAGGCGCCACCCTCGGCTCGTACCTCTACGCCGGCCGCGGGGGTGAGCTGCTCGACCTCGTATACCAGGTGCACGACCTCTACCCGACCCTGCGGCAGTCCGCGGCCGCCATCGAGGCCGTGCTCCTCGCCGAGCTCGGGCTCATCGAGGAGTGCCGGACCGTGCTCCAAGGAGCGGAGCCCAGCACCCTCCCGAGGGACGCCTTCTGGACCTTCTCCGCCCAGTGCTTCGCCCGTGCCTATTGGAGGATCGGCGACGCACCGCGAGCAGCGGAACTGCATCAGCTGCTCCTGCCGTACGCCGACCACTTCGCCGGGATCGCCACCATCGGCCTCGGCCCCCTCCGGGTGGGCCTGGCCCTCAGCGCAGCAACCACGGGACGCCACGACGAGGCCGAAGCCCACCTCGACGTGGCCGCCGCGGTCGCCGACCGCCACGGCTGGGCCGCGGTGAGCGCCGAGGTGCTGCTGCGGCGCGCCGCCGTGCTGACCGCGCGCGGTGGTCCAGATGACGAGGTCGGGGCACGAGCCGCGCTGATGGAGGGTGTGGCTCTCGCCGAGCACCTGGGCCTGGCCGGGCTGGTACGAGACGGAGTTGCCCTGCGCGCTCTGCTCGATGGCGCGCCCGCAGCGCAGGCCGCCGACCATCTGCACGTTCGGCGTCGGGACCGAGCCCGGGCCGCGATCACCACGAGAGGGCGCGCCGCCGTCGCGTGGTGGACACGGGACGACAGCGACGAGGACCTGCTGCGGCGCTTCGGGACGGCTCGGGCGCAGAGGACCCTCTTCACGGCGATGAGCCGCTCCTTCCAGCCCATGCGGGCCCATGGGTTCACCGGTGTCATCGCGGTGGAACTGCGGCCCCCCGACGACGGCATCGAGGCCGTCGCACCAGACTGGTGGACGATCGACATCGGGGCCACCGCGGCGAAGATCCGGACCGGCCGCCCGGACGACGCAGCGTTGACCGTGCACACCACGCTGCCAGACTTCATCCGCATCTGCTCGGGCGAGCTGACCCTGGCCCAGGCCGTGGTGGGGACCCGCGTCTTGGTTGAGGGCGACGTGATCCTCGCCGCTCGGATCCCCGTCATGTTCGGCGCCGTCCAGCCGATGACCGGCGGCGCCCCGCCTTCGGTTGGCCCTCGACCCTGACCCCGCGCGTCAGGCAGGCGGTGCGGCTTCGCGCTGGGAGACCTCGACGAGCTTGGCCAGCGCCCCGACGGCGCGGCCGCTGTCGATCGACGCGCGGGCGGCGGCGATGCCCGCTGGGAGGTCCTCGGCCACCCCGGCGGCCACGAGCGCCGCGCCCGCGTTCAGGCTGATGATGTCCCGGTGCGGGCCCTGCTCCCCCGCGAGGACCCGCCGGGCCAGGTCGGCGTTGACGTTGGCATCGCCGCCGACCAAGTCCTCACGGTCGACCCGCGGGAGCCCCAGGTCGACCGGATCGACCGCCCAGGCCGTCACCTCGCCGTCTCGCAGCTCGACGACGCTCGACGGCCCGGTGGTGGTGAGCTCGTCCAAGCCGTCGCCGCCGTGGACGATCAGCGCCCGCTCGGCCCCGTTCGCCAGGAGCACCTGAGCCATCCGAGTGGCCACCCGCTCGTCGGCCACGCCGATGAGGTAGCGCCGCACGCGGCCCGGGTTCGACATGGGGCCGAGGATGTTGAACGCGGTGGGGATCCCGAGGTCGCGCCGGGATGGCCCGGCGTGGCGCATCGCTGGGTGGTAGAGGGGCGCGAAGCAGAAGCCCATCCCCGCCTCTTCGACGCAGCGCTGCACGCCGGCAGGTCCGAGCTCGATCGCCACCCCGAGCGCCTCGAGCAGATCAGCGGAGCCACACGCGGAGGACGCGGCTCGGTTGCCGTGCTTGCAGACGCGGGCCCCCGCACCCGCCACCACGAGCGACGAGATGGTCGACACGTTGATGGTGTGGGCCCGATCACCACCGGTACCCACCACGTCGACGACCGGCCCAGTCGTGTCGATGTCGACCCTCGTGGACGCCGCGAGCATGGCGTCCACCATCCCCAGGAGCTCCTCGACCGTCTCGCCCTTCATCCGAAGGGCCACCATGTAGGCGGCGATCTGAGCGGGGGACGCAGCGCCCTCGAGGATCTCGGCCATGGCGGCCCGGGCGACCTCGCGGCTCAGCGCGTCGCCCTCCATGAGGTGGCCGAGCACGACCGGCCAGCCGCCGTGCTCAGCAAAGGTGAGGTCAGCCATCGGCGGCGACGCTACCCGCGTCGGCTACGAGGCCCGCCGGCGTTGCCGGTGGATCCGGCGCCGCTCCTTCTCCGTCGCGCCGCCCCACACGCCTTCCTTCTCCCGACCCTGGAGGGCGAAGTCGAGGCACGTCTCGCGCACCGAGCACTGGGCACAGATCACCTTCGCGTGCTCGGCCTCCTCATCGGTGGCCGGATAGAAGATGTCGGGGTCCAGTCCGCGGCAGGCCGAATGTCGGCGCCAGGCGAGGTCCATGGTTCGGGGGGCTCTTCGTGACGGGGGCGGGGCTTTGGTCGCAGTCTCTCGGCCAGCGCGCCACCGATGCAAACCGGGTCGAGCCGGGCAGTCCGCCTCGCCGCGGGACTGCTACTCGGCGGATTCTGTGCGGCGCAGGAGCGCCCACACGTCATCGGCCGGGTAGCGCCGGTGGCCGCCAGGCGTGCGCACGGAGGGGATCCGGCCGCGACGGGCCCAGTCGGTCACGGCCCGCTCAGAGACCTGGAACAGGAGCGCCACCTCACGTGTGCGGAGCAGACGCCCCTGCATCGAGCCGGGCCTGTCGCCGTCGCCCGTGAGCTCTTGGAGCAGTGCTTCCCGGCTTCGTACCCGCTCCACGCGTGCCCTCCTGGCGGCTTGGGATCCCCCGGAGTGGGTCGGAACGAAGCCACCGTCCGTGAGGCCGAGTGTGCCCGACGAACTCGACTCGGGCAACGGGATGTACCGGTCAACAGGCGCGAACCGCACAAACCGCTCCAACCGCCTCGCCTCACACGCGCAGGTCGGTCCGCAGCTCGGCCATCGTCTCGGGGTTGAGCAGGGTCTCCTCGCGGTAGGCGGGGTGGTCGAGGACGAGCTGCACAGGACCGGTGGCGACGGCCCGGGCCTCCTCGGGCGTGAGCTCCCAGAACACGTAGTGGACCGAGGCGGTGATCTCGTCACGGGTGAGCTGCTCGGCGTGGGCCGCCTCGGGGGCCGCTCGCAGGAGCACGGCATCGTCGCCGGTGCCGGCTCGCAAGGCGACGGCGCGCTCGATCCCGACCAGCTTGGGCAGCCACTCCCGCATCTGGGCGTCCTCGGTGAGCTCGATGAACACCGTGGCGCACAGCTGCCCGGGGTCGGGGACGAGCGTGTTGTAGGCGTCGAGCTCGCCCTGGATGGCCTCGTCGGTGATGAGCTTCTCGACGCGCGCCATCTCCTGGATCTGGAAGCGGATCGTGTCGCGGTTCTCGAACACCAACGTGACCACCGGACCGACCTGCACCCGGCGCCGCTTCTTCAAGGCGATGACGTGGGCCCGGAACTCGTCCCGCTCGCGCTCGTAGGCCCGCAGGTCCGAGATGTCGTCCAACGTGAGCTTCGTTGCGCTGGTCATCGCTACTCCTCTGGGTTCTGTCGGGCTGACCCGGACGCGGCGGGGGGCGCGTCGCCGCGCCCCCCGATCGCTGCGTCCTCTGGTCGGTTCGGCTACGAGACGTGCTCGAGGCCCTGCGCGAAGCGGCCGGCGTGGCTCTTCTCGGCCCGGGCCAGGGTCTCCAGCCACTCGGCAACCTCTTCGAAGCCCTCCTCGCGGGCGGTCTTCGAGAAGCCCGGGTACATCTCGGTGTACTCGTAGGTCTCGCCGGCGATGGCTGACCGGAGGTTGTCCTCGGTAGAGCCGACGGGCTCACCGGTGGCGGGATCGCCGACCTCGGCGAGGAAGTCGAAGTGGCCGAACGCGTGACCGGTCTCGCCCTCGGCGACGGAGCGGAACAGCGCCGCCACGTCGGGGTAGCCCTCGACGTCCGCCTTCTGGGCGAAGTAGAGGTAGCGACGGTTCGCCTGGCTCTCGCCGGCGAAGGCCTCCTTCAGGTTCTGTTCGGTCTTGGTGCCCTTGAGCTCAGGCATGCGGGTCTCCTGTGTTGGGTTGTGGGGAACGGGTGGCCGACGCCGCGCAGTCAGCGCAGCGGCCGCGGAAGACGATCTCAGTGGCGGTGACCTGGAAGCCCTTGGCGGCGCGGCCGCGCGGGAGTGCCACGCCGGGAAAGTCGGTGGGCAGGTCCTCGATGCGGCCGCACACCTCGCACACGAGGTGGTGGTGCGGGTCGAGGTTCGGATCGAAGCGGGTGGAGCCGGTGCCCAGGTCGAGGGTGCTGAGCTCGCCCATCGAGGCGAGATCGTTCAGCGTCTGGTACACGGTGCGCAACGAGATGGTCGGCATCTCTGCGGACACGGCGGCGTACACCGACTCGGCGGTGGGGTGCACGGTCGAGCTCGACAGCACACGGAAGATCGACTGGCGCTGCGGGGTCACCTTCAGGCCCCGCTCCCGGAACTGCTGGGTGAGCACCTCGACCGACTTCACGTCGGCACTCTAGCATGCAGATGCTGCTGATCAACAATAGTTGTTGACTACTTCCCTCCCGGCCGACCGTGGAGCACCTACCGTGGCGCCGTCCGCCCAACACCGACCGAAGTGAGGACCTGATGGCCACCACCCGCTCCGCCACCACCGTCTGGCACGGCTCCCTGCTCGAGGGCGCCGGCCGCGTCGAGCTCCAGTCGTCGGGCCTCGGCACCTTCGACGTGACGTGGGCCTCGCGGGCCGAGGATCCCGCCGGGCGCACGAGCCCTGAGGAGCTGATCGGCGCGGCCCACTCGTCGTGCTTCTCCATGGCCCTCTCCAGCGCGCTGGCCAAGGCCGGCTCGCCGCCCGAGGCGCTCGAGACGACGGCCGAGGTGACCTTCCAACCGGGCGAGGGCATCACGGGCATCCACCTGACCGTGCTCGGCACGGTCCCCGGCATGTCGGCGGAGGACTTCGCGGCGGCGGCCGAGGGCGCCAAGACCGGTTGTCCCGTGAGCAAGGCGCTCACCGGCACCACCATCACGCTGTCCGCCAGCCTCGCCTGATCGCGTCGCGTCACCGCTGGGCGACGCGGTTGTCCGGGGCATCGCCGCCCTCGCGCGGCGCGCCGATGCCCCGAAGCTCTCGCTCAGCCGTGGACGGGGTGCTGAGCCAGCACGCGGGCCGGCTGCGGCAGGCGTCGGACCACGCCACCGACGGCCAGCGTGGCACCGAGGGCGAGCAGAGCGCCGATCTCGAGCGCCCGCGACTGGTTGGCACCCGGCGTCCACGTGGGCTCCATCCACCCGAGCACCGACCCGACGCGGGTGCCGATGAGCACTGCGAGGGACCCGGCTTGGAACAGCGCCGCGGCGGCCACGACCTTGGAGGCGTGGCGGGTGGCCACGAAGAGGGTGACGACGAGCGCCCCGGCCACGACCACCGACAGGGCGGCGTTCACGGGGAAGCCGATCCGCACCACGAACGCGCCCGGCGCGTCGGCGGGCACATCGCGGTAGCCATCGAGCCACTCCCGCAGGTGCACGTAGCCGCCGGCCAGGACGAAGGCCGCTGCTGCCAGTGTGACTGGCTGACGGTGACGGGAGGAGCGATGTGCGGGACGGGCCATGGCAGGTGTTCGTCGCCGCGCGGCCCGGCGGACGAGCCAAGATGCGCCGTGCGCAGCGTCCGGACGGCGACTCGACCCGCCGGCGCGCGTCGTAGAGTCAGCGCCATGGCGACCTACGAGTACCGGTGTCGGGCGTGCGGGACCACCTTCGAGCAGCGCCGAGCGATGGCCGACGCCGACGCCCCCGCCACCTGCCCCGATGGGCATGCCGACACGACGCGCCTCCTCTCGGTGTTCGCCAGCACGGGCGGCACCCCCAGCGCTCCGCCCATGGGAGCCGGGGGCGGTGGAGGTGGCTGCTGCGGCGGAAGCTGCGGTTGCGGTTGACGGGCTCGCCAGGGCGCACCGATAGCCTCCGCCCGTGACCCTCGGCAGCTTCGACCGCACCCGGGCCCTGCAGGCGCTCGGGGAGACGACCTTCGACGTCCTGGTGATCGGCGGCGGCATCACGGGCTGCGGTGTCGCCCTGGATGCGGCCAGCCGTGGCCTGCGCACAGCGCTCGTCGAGCGCGACGACTTCGCCAGCGGCACCTCGTCCAAGAGCTCCAAGCTCGTGCACGGCGGGTTGCGCTACCTGCAGAACGGTGACATCCGCCTGGTCTACGAGGCACTGCGGGAGCGCCAGCGCCTCCGCCGCAACGCCCCGCACCTGGTGCGGCTGCTGCCGTTCCTCATCCCGATCTTCTCCAAGGACGGGCTCATCAACCCGAAGGTGGCCCGCGCCCTCGGCAGTGCGATGTGGATGTACGACCTCACCGGCGGCGCCCGCATCGGGAAGCTCCACAGGCGCCTCAAGAAGGCGCAGGCCGTCGCCCACATGCCGACGCTCCCGGAGGAGCGCCTGGCCGGGGCCTACCTCTACTACGACGCCGCCGCTGACGACGCCCGCCTCACCCTCACCCTTGCCCGCACGGCCGCCCTCGACCACGGCGCGGTGGTCGCCAACCACACCGCGGTGGTGGGCCTGCGCCACGATGATCGCGGTCGCGTGACGGGTGCCGTCGTCGAGGCCGATGGCCGGCGCATCGAGGTGACGGCCCGCACGGTCGTCAACGCTGCCGGCGTGTGGTCCGACGAGGTGCGCGGGCTCGACGAGGGCAGCAACCCCGACACGATCCGTCCGGCCAAGGGCATCCACATCACCGTGCCGTGGGACAAGGTCCGCAACGACATCGCCGTCGTGGTGCCGGTGCCCAAGGACAAGCGCTCGGTGTTCGTGGTGCCGTGGCTTCCGAACGACGACGGCACCTTCCAGCTCACCTACATCGGCACCACCGATACCGACTACGACGGTTCCGTCGACGATCCCCAGTGCACCTCGGAGGATGTGGAGTACCTCCTGCGGGCCATCAACTTCTCGGTGCGGGAGCCGCTCACGGCAGCCGACGTGGTGGGCACCTGGGCCGGGCTGCGCCCCCTCGTCAAGGCCGCCACCAGCGGCCGCACGGCGGACCTGTCGCGTCGGCACAAGGTGCTCGTGTCCGAGAGCGGCGTGGTGTCGATCACCGGCGGCAAGCTCACCACCTACCGGGAGATGGCCGAGGACACCGTCGAGACCCTGCTCGAGCAGCTCGACGACTCGCCCCGCCGCGCCAAGCGGTGCCGCACCCGCAAGCTCGTCCTGCGCGGTGGCGGCCGGGCCCCGGCGGCGGCGACCACCCACCTCAAGGACCGCTACGGCAGCGAGGCCCAGGTGGTGCTGGCCATGATCGACGCCCACCCCGCCCTCGGCGAACCGCTGGTGGAGGGGCTCCCCTACCTGCGGGCCGAGGCGCTCTACGCCGTCCGCCACGAGATGGCGCGCACGCTCGACGACGTGCTGGCCCGCCGCACGCGGGCCCGCTTGCAGGCGCGCGATGCGAGCGCTGCGGCTGCGCCGGCGGCAGCCGCGCTCGTGGCCGACGACCTCGGCTGGTCACCCGAGGAGACCGCCCGCCAGGTCGCCGCCTACGTCGCCCTCGTCGATGCCGAGCGAACCGCGCCTGGCCTGGCCCAGACCGACCTCGTCCCGTAGGAGCCCGATGACCGCCCCGCACTCCTTGCCCCCGGCCGGGCCCGGCGCCCCCACCCCGCCCATCGCGCTGCGCGACGGCGGCGCCGCCGCCACCAGTCGACTGAGCGCCCCCTTCGTCGCCGTCCCGCCCGCCGTGGTGGACGCCCTCACCGCCATCTGCCCCACGGTGACGGAAGGCGACGTCGTGGGCGAGGCGAGCCGCGACTGGTGGCCCCAGGCCATGATCTGGGCCCTCGACGGCGAGGTGGCGGCCAAAGCGGCTGCCGTCGTCTCCCCCACCTCGGCCGACCAGGTCGCTGCGGTGCTGCGGATCTGCAACGACGCTCGCATCCCCGTCACGGCGGCGGCCGGACGCAGCGGCGTCTGCGGAGCTTCGGTCCCTGTGCACGGCGGCGTGCTGCTCGACCTCTGCGGGCTGACCGGCATCGTCGAGGTCGACGAGACCTCCCTCGTGCTCGACGTCGCGCCCGGCACCTTCGGCGACCATCTCGAGCTCGCGCTGCGGGCCGACCACGGCCTGACCCTCGGCCACTGGCCGCAGTCGGTCGCCCTCTCCACCGTGGGCGGGTGGCTCGCATGCCGCTCGGCGGGCCAGCTGTCGACCCGCTACGGGAAGATCGAGGACATGGTGCTGGGCCTCGACGTGGCTCTCGCCGACGGCCGTCAGATCTCCACCGGCGGCGCTCCCCGCGCCGCGGTGGGCCCCGACCTCAACCAGCTCTTCGTCGGCTCGGAGGGCACCCTCGGCATCATCACCGGCGCCAGGTTGCGCCTGCACCCCGCGCCCACCCACGAGCGCCGGGCGGCCTACGGGCTCGCGTCCTTCGGCGACGGCCTCCACGCCATGCGACGGGTCCTGCAGCGCGGCGGCACCCCGGCCGTGCTGCGCCTCTACGATCCGGCCGAAGCCGACCGCACCTACAAGACCGGCGATCGCGCCCTGCTCCTCGTGCTCGACGAGGGCCACCTGGCCCAGGTCGATGCCACCATGGAGCTGGTGGCCGAGGCCTGCAAGGACGGCCACCACGAAGACGTGGCCCACGTGGCCCACTGGCTCGGCCACCGCAACGACGTCGCCGCCCTGGAGGCCCTGATCACACGCGGCTACGTGGTCGACACGATGGAGGTGGTCGGCCGTTGGCGCGACCTCCCCGCCATCTACGCCGCCACCACCGCCGCCTTGGCCAGCGTCGAGGGCACGGTCTCCGCCTCCGCCCACCAGTCGCACAGCTACACGGACGGCGGATGCCTCTACTTCACCTTCGCGGCCAAGGTGGAGCCTGACGACCGCGACCGCTACTACCGGGCCGTTTGGGACGCCGGCACCCGGGCGGTGCTGCGTGCCGGCGGGGCCCTGTCCCACCACCACGGCGTCGGCCTGAACCGGAGCCGCTTTGTGGCCGAAGCGCTCGGGCCCGCCGTCGACGTGCTGGCCGCCACCAAGGCCGCGCTCGACCCGCACGGCATCCTCAACCCCGGCAAGCTCGGCCTCCCGTCGCCGTTCGGCTCTTCCGGCTACTGATGCGGTGGCGCCCGCTGGCGCTCGGGACCGGCATGGCCCTGGCCGTTGCCCTGCCGGCCGCGCTGCTGGCCCAGGTGCTGGACTCGCTCGCCGACGACGGCGTCGCCCCTGCCGTGATCTTCGCGCTCGTGCCTGTCGTGCTCGTCGGGATGCTGGTCGGCGGCTGGGTGGTAGGGCAGCGGGTGCCGTCGAGCGCAGCAGCCGCTGGTGGAGCGACGGGCCTGGCGGCCATGGCCGTCGTCGTGGCGCTGGGGGTGGCCCGCCGGATCGTGGCCGAGGACGAGGTGGCCTGGACCGGGGTGCCCGCCCTCCTCGTGGTCGGGGCGCTGCTCGGCATCGGTGGAGCCACCCTGGGGCGACGTCACCCTGCTAGAACGCGCCGATGAGCATCCTCGTCATCGACGTCGGAACCTCGGGGCTGCGGGCCGCCGTGGTGCGCCCCGACGCCACCATCGCCGCCTCCGAACACCGCGAGCTGCTCCCGTCTTCCCCCGAACCCGGCCACGTCGAGTTCGACGCCGTCCAGATGGCGGCCGTCGCCCTCGAGGTGGCCCGCGCAGTGCTGGCGGACCACGGGCCGGTCGACCCCCTCGGCATCACCAACCA
>JBKJIL010000061.1:0-2598 GCA_046598435.1 Acidimicrobiales bacterium | reverse complement strand
GCCCACACCCACAGCACCCACGGCCGGGCGTTCTCCACCCTCGGCAAACTGCTCGACCCCATCACAGGACTCCTGCACCTTCTTCGAGGACCACGGCCTGTTCGATGACTACACCGGCGTGGTGATCGACGTTGAAGAGGGCAAGCGCATCGCCCATGCCCTTGGCGACAACAAGGCGGCCATCCTGCGCAACCACGGCCTGCTGACCGTCGGCCACAGCGTCGACGAGGCGGCCTGGCTCTACATCACCATGGAGCGCAGCGCTGAGGTGCAGCTGATGGCCGAAGCGGCCGGCACGCCGGTGCCGATCGACCCGGAGATGGCCCGCCACACCCGCAACCAGGTGGGCAGCCACTTCGCCTGCTGGTTCAGCTTCCAGCCGCTGTTCGACAAGATCGTGGCCGACCAGCCCGACCTCCTCGAGTAGCAGTCCCTCGAGCAGCAGTCGCCCGGGCCGGTTCTTGACCGGCCGGTCAAGAACCGGCGTACGCTCCCCCGCCATGGATTGGCCTCTTCGCTTCGGCATCTTCTTGGCACCGTTCCACCCCGTGGGACAGAACCCGACCCTCGCCCTCGAGCGTGACCTCGACCTCCTCGAGCACCTCGACTCCCTCGGGTTCGACGAGGCGTGGATCGGCGAGCACCACTCGGCCGGCTACGAGATCATCGCCAGCCCGGAGGTGTTCATCGCGGCCGCCTCCCAGCGCACGAAGCACCTGCGCCTCGGCACCGGGGTGAGCCCGCTCCCCTACCACCAGCCACTGATGCTGGCCGACCGCATGGTGCTGCTCGACCACCTCACCCGAGGGCGCGTGATGTTCGGCGTGGGCCCCGGCGCACTCCCGTCCGACGCCTTCATGATGGGCATCGAGGTGGCCCGACAGCGCGACATGATGGAGGAGGCCTTCGAGGTCATCCTCGAGCTCCTCGACGGCGAGAAGCCCGTGAACCGCACCACCGACTGGTTCACCCTGCGCGACGCCCGCCTGCAGCTGCGCCCCTACTCCGACCCCTGCTTCGAGATCGCGGTGGCCGCCCAGGTCTCCCCCTCGGGCCCCCGCCTGGCCGGTCGCTTCGGGAAGTCGCTCCTGTCCATCGGAGCCACCAGCACCGGCGGGTTCGACATCCTGGGCTCCCACTGGGGCGTGATGGAGGAACGGGCGGCCGAGTTCGGCACCACCGTCGACCGTCGGGGCTGGCGCCTCGTCGGTCCGATGCACATCGCCGACACCAAGGAGCAGGCCTACGAGGACGTGAAGTTCGGGCTGCCCCAGTGGGTGGACTACTTCCAGCGCGTCGCCGCGCTCCCCCTCGGCCCCGACACCACCGACGTCACCGAGATGGCCGACGCCATGAACGCCTCGGGCTTCGCCGTCATCGGCACCGTCGACGACGCCATCGCCCAGATCGAGCGCCTGGTGGCCCAGTCGGGCGGCTTCGGCACCTTCTTGAACATGGCCCAGGACTGGGCCGATCGCCCGGCCATGTGGCGCAGCTACGAGCTGATGGCCCGCTACGTGTTTCCGCACTTCCAGGGCTCGGCAGCCTCCACCACGGCCAGCCGGGACTGGGCGGCCGAGAACCGTCCGGAGTTCATCACGGCCGCCACCAGTGCCGTGATGACCGCCGTGCAGAGCCACCACCAGGAGAAGGCCGCCAAGGCCGGCACCTGACCCGCCAGTCAGGTCTCAGCGGGTGACGAAGGGTGTGGGCACCGCCGTGGCGGGCACGGCCTCGCCACGCACGTCGATGGCCACCTCGCTCCCCTCCCCCACCTCGGGCGGCAGGAAGGCGAGGGCGATGCCGTGGCCGAGCACCGGGGAGAAGTTGCCGCTCGTCACGATTCCCGCCGGCGAGCCGGCGACCAGCACCGCCTGATCAGCCCGCGGCGGTCGTCGACCTGCGGTGGCCAACCCCCGCAGCCGGCGCCCGATCCCCCGCTCACGCTCGGCCAGGAGGGCCTCGCGACCACGGAACCCGCCCTGCTTTTCCCAGGCCACCACCCAGCCGAGGCCGGCCTGGAGAGGGGTGATGCCCGGTCCGAGCTCGTGGCCGTGCAGGGGCAGACCAGCCTCGAGCCGCAGCGTGTCCCGTGCCCCGAGACCGGCCGGCACGATGCCGGCGCTGAGGACGGCGTTCCACACGGTCGTGGCCGCCTCCGCCGGCACGGCCAGCTCCAGGCCGTCCTCGCCGGTGTACCCGGTGCCGGCCACCGTGCAGGCCACGCCGGCCACGGTGGCCTGACCCACGCGGAAGCGGCCGATGGCGGCCGCCTCCGGGGCGATGGCGCCGAGCCGCTCACGGGCGGCCGGCCCCTGCACCGCGATGATGGCGCGGGTGGCGGTGACGTCGTCACCCCCGATGGCGGCCACCACCCGGTCGGTGTTGGACGCGTTGGGCATGACGTCGAAGGTCTCGGCGTCAACCCACCACACGATGATGTCGTCGAGCACCGAGGCGTCGTCCTCGTCGAGCAGGTGGGTGTACTGCGCCCGGCCCGGCGCGATCTTGGCGAGGTCGTTGGTGAGCGCGTGCTGGAGGGCGGCGAACGCGGGCTTCCCCTCGACCCGCACGGTGCCGAGGTGGCTGACGTCGAAC
>JBKJIL010000229.1:0-9429 GCA_046598435.1 Acidimicrobiales bacterium | reverse complement strand
TGGTGCGACGGTGCCCAGCTGCCCTTCAGGTGCACCTTGATGACGGCGTCGAAGTCGGCCTCGGACATGTTCCAGATGGCCGTGTCGCGCACGATGCCGGCGTTGTTCACGAGCACGGCGAGCTGGCCGTAGGTGTCGACGGCCTGGGCGACGAGCCGGCCGGCGCCCGCGTAGTCGGACACGTCGTCGTAGTTGGCCACCGCCGTGCCGCCCCGCGCCGTGATCAGCTCCACGGTGAGGTCGGCCGCCTTCTGGTCGGCGCCGTCGCCGGTGACCGAGGTGCCGAGGTCGTTCACCACGACGCGGGCGCCGTGCTTGGCCAGCTCCAGGGCGTGGGCGCGGCCGATGCCGTGCCCGGCGCCCGTGACGATGGCGACCTTGCCGTCGAGGAGTCCCATGATCTGCGTGTCTCGCTTCCGTTGTGGGTGGGGTCAGCGCGCGCCGAAGCGGTCGCGGAGCTCGAACTTCAGGATCTTGCCGGTGGGGTTGCGGGGCAGCACGTCGACGATCTCGAGGCGCTCCGGGAGCTTCTGGGTCATCAGCCCCTCGCCTCGACACCACGCCACCATGGCCTCGAAGGTGATCGGTGCGCCCGGATCGGCCGGGACCACCACCGCGCACACCCGCTCGCCGGTCTTCGGGTCGGGCACCCCGATGACGGCCACATCGGCGACGTCGGGGCTGCGGAAGAGGATGTCCTCCACCTCCTTGGCCGAGATGTTCTCCATGTTGCGGATGATGATGTCCTTCACCCGACCCGTGATGGTGACCATCCCCTCGGCGTCGATGCGGCCGAGGTCGCCGGAGCGGAACCAGCCGTCGTCGTCGAAGGCGTCGGCATCGAGCGAGCGGTCGAGGTAGCCCTTCATGAGCTGCGGGGCCTTGACGCGGATCTCGCCCTCTTCGCCGATCCCGGCCTCCTTGCCCTCGAGGGTGACGGCCCGCAGCTGCGTGGTGCCGGTGGCCCGACCCTCCGTGTTGGCCAGCTGCTCGTCGGTGTCGTGGATCGTGCCCATGGCGATGATCGGCGCCTCGGTGAGCCCGTAGCCCGACACGATGCCCACCCCGCCCATCTCGACCTTGATGTCGTAGTGGAGCTGCGGCGGCTTGGGTGCGCCACCACCGCAGTACACGCGCACCTTCGGGAAGAGCCGCTCGCCGGCCGGGAGCTTGCGCTGGGCGGCCAGGTAGGCCATGTGGAACGGCGTGCCGGCGCCGGCCATGGTGACGTCGTGCTCCTTGATGAGCTCGGTGGTGCGAGCCGGGTCGAAGCGCTCGATGTACACGGTGGGAAAGCCCACCACGAGGGCCGAGAACAGCCAGCCGATGCCGCCGATGTGGGTGAACGGGAAGACGACGGCGTTCTTGTCGGCGTCGGTGATCCCCAGGCAGGCGTTCATCCCGAGGGCGCTGGCCAGGATCGTGCGGTCGGTGTGCTGGGCGCCCTTCGGATCGGCCGTGGTGCCCGAGGTGTAGAAGTACCACCGCACCGGGTCGGTGGAGGGATGCGGAGGCGGGGGCAAGGTGGCCGGGTCGCCCTGAGGGAGCTCCTTGTCGGCCACCAGCACCTCGAGGTGGCCACCGCCCGCGTTGATGTCGGTCGCGATGCCGCGGGCCATGGCCTCGAAGTCGAACCCCGCCCAGGTGGACGGCACCACCAGCAGCTTGCTCTGGGCCTGGCGGGTGATGAACTCGACCTCGCGCTGGCGGTAGATCGGCAGCATCGGGTTCTGGATGGCGCCGAGCCGGGCGAGGGCCAGCACCAGCACCTTCGACTCCAGCCAGGTGGGCAGCTGCCACGACACGACGTCGCCCTCGGCGATCCCGAGCCCGGCCAGGCCGGCCGCCGTCACCTCGGCCCGGGCCTTGGTCTCGGCCCAGGTGAGGGTGCGGCCGTCCTCGTCCACCGCGGCCAGCGCGTCGGGCGTGGCCTCCGCCCGGCGCTCCACCAGCTCCCAGAGGCTTCCCCCATCGACGTTCGGCATGCTGACGACCCCCTGCAGAGAACCTGACGACCCGTCAGATTAGCCGGTCGCAGCGGCCCTCGACCCGGGCCGTGTCACCAGCTCCGGGTCATCGTCCCCGATCTCGTGACACGAGCGCCTAGATCTCGGTCTGCTCCTCGCTGAAGAGCTCGAAGGCCAGCAGCACGTCTTCGAGGAGCTCGGTCTCGGTGACCTCGATGGCGAGGGACGCCACCCGCAGGCCGGTGAGGAGCCCGAGCCACGCTCCGAACAGCAGGTCCTGCTCGCCGAGGCGACGCTGCATGGCCTCGACGGAGGGCCGGATCCCGCCCGCGGTGGCAGCCGCCGCCGTCAGGATCTCGGTGAGGAGCTCGAGGCGATGCTCGGGCACGGCGCCGTCGAGGGCCAGCTGCGTGAGGAGGTCGGCCAGGTCGAAGGCCTCGTCGGTGATCGACACCATGCGTCGGAACCCGACCGCGGTGGCCTCCAACAGGACCTGGGCCACGATCGCGGCGCCGTGCTCGGCCACCCCGGAGCCGATGACGGTGGCGGCGTCCTCGGGTGCCTGCTCGAGGATCTGGAGCTCGAGCGCCTCGCGCAGCATGACAGGTAGGTCCATCGGCTCAGCCTACGGGGGCCGTCTGAGCGTGATGACCCGATCACAGCGCATCAACGTTCACCATCGCCGGCATCCAGCGCAGAGCTCGCTCACGGGTGCGGGGCCGCCTCCAGCGCATCGATGTCGGCCTCGAGCAGATCGGGCGCCCGACGGGCGGCGCTGAGCGACACCATCCCCAGAGCGACGAGCACCACGGCCATGCCCCCGATCTGCACCACGGTCAGGGGTTCGTCGATCCACAAGGCCGCGGCTGCCGCCGCGCCCACCGGGATCCCCAGCGTGAGCAGCGAGATGGTGAGCAAGCTCACGTGTCCGTGAGCGAACGACATGAGGAAGTGCCCCAGCAGCCCGTTGATCAGCGTGATGTAGACGATGGTCACCCACCCGGCCGTGTTGGTGGCACCGAGCGTGCCGGGCACCAGCAGCGGGAGCGGCGCGACGGCCACCGCGGCCACGATGGCCATGCCGGTGAGGTACTCGAACGCACTGAGCTGCTGACGAGCGGTCTTCGTGCACACGAAGTACGCCGTCCAGGCCACGAGTGCACCCACCGCCAGCGCGTCCCCGCCCAGGCTGTTGGCGCCGCCACCGTCCCCGCCCACCACCACCAGCCCGGTGCCCACCACGGCCACCGCTCCCCAGACCAGCTCCGCCGGGTGCGAGCGCTCCCCGAAGAGCCGACTGGCCACGCCCAGCACGAGGATCGGTTGCAGGGCGCCGATCACCGTCGCATTGGCGATGCTCGTCACCTGCACCGCGCAGAAGTAGAGGACCAGGTCCGCCGCGAACGTGAGCCCACCCCACAGGGAGAGCCGCAGGAGACGGCGCGACAGCCGACCGCCGCTACCCATGAACACGAGCGTGACGACGACGGCGCCGAGCCAGATCCGATAGCAGGCCACGCCGAGGCCACTGAGGCCCTCCACCTGCTTGATCAGCACCGACGACACACCCCAGACCACCACCGCGGCGGCGGCCGCGGCCATGCCCAACCCGCCTCGTGACGACTCGACGTGGGGCACGGGAGCGACGGGGACAGCCACCGACGCACTCTAGGGGCGCGCCCTTCGGTAGCGTCCGGAGGTGGCTGACCTCGTCGTCGAGCTCCCCGACGGGGACATCACACCGTTGCTCCAGCACCTCGCCGGGGCCCGCTTCGTGAACCTGCACCCCGGCGTGGACGCCGACGAGGTCCCCGCCCAAAGCCCCCTCGGCGGCCTGCTCGGGGGCCGTGGGCCGGTGGTGCCGCTGGCCACCTGGACGCCGGGCGAGATCGGTCTCCAGCACATGGCCGGCGGGCGGGCCGTGCGCTACCTCGCCGCCAAGGGCGTGACGGTGCCCGAGGAGTGGTACGTCGTGGCCGACCACCCGCGGCGCGGGCTGGTGCTGCGCACCTACGACACCCCGGCCGAGATCACCCTGCGGTGGCTGGTGCGGGCGGCGACGGCCACCTGCCCCCTCGAGATCGTGGGCCCCTGGCAGGCGGTCGTGCGCACCCCCTGACCCGCCCCAACCCTCGATCTGTGCACGCCCACGTCCGCCATGCGGTGCTGCCGGTGCACAGAACGGGTCAAGGGGAGGCGGTGGCCGTGGCGAGGGCCCAGCGGTAGTCGGCCTTGCCGGCCGGGCTGCGCACGATGGCGTCCACCACGACGACGCGCTTGGGCACCTTGTAGCCGGCCAGCTGTTCCTTGCAGTGGGCGACCAGCTCGTCGAGCGTGACCGTGGCCCCGGCGGCCGGTGCGACCACGGCGGTGACCGCGCTCCCCCACCGCTCATCGGGCACGCCCACCACGAGCACGTCAGCGACGGACGGGTGGCTGTGCAGCACGCCCTCCACCTCCTCGGGGTGCACCTTCTCGCCGCCCGTGTTGATGGAGGTGGAGCCGCGGCCGAGGAGGTCGATGGTGCCGTCGGCCGCGACGGTGGCCACGTCGCCGGTGATGAGCCACCGCTGTCCGTCGACGGTGGTGAACGACGCCGCCGTCTTCTCCGGGTCGTTGTGGTAGCCGAGGGGCAGGCGCCCACCGGTGGCGATGCGACCCACCACCCCCGACCCCGGCTCGACGGGTCGATCGTCATCGTCGAGCACCAGGAGCGGCTTGCTGCCCTTGTCGAAGCGCACCGTGGCGCCCACTGCCGGCGCCTCGGCGGCGCCGATGCGCGACGAGCCCTGGATCCCCGCCTCCGAGGAGCCGAAGCCGTCGGTCGCGAGCAGGTGGGGGAACCGGTCGAGGATCCGCGCCTTGCAGCCCGCCGACAGCGGTGCCCCGCCGTTGGAGATGGTGAACAGCGACGACGCATCCCAGCGCCCCGGCTCAGCCGCGTCCCAGGCGTCGAGCAGCGGCTTGGCGATGGCGTCGCCGACGACCGTGATCATGTTGGGCCGCTCCTCGGTGACGATCGACCACACCTGCTCCGGATCGAGCGGACCATCGAGGAGGATCACCTTGGCCCCCACGAAGAACCACATGAACGAGGTCCACTGCGCGGCCGCGTGCATGAGCGGTGCCAGCGTGAAGTACACGGGCCCACCGTCGCCGATCCGATCCGGCAGCTCGTCCGGCGAGGTCACCTCGCCCTGGAAGCGCATCGGGTCGCCGCCCCCGAGGCATCCGAAGAAGGCGTCCTCCTGCCGCCACACCACGCCCTTGGGCATGCCGGTCGTGCCACCCGTGTAGATCACGTACCGGTCGTCGCCACTGCGGCCGTCGCGGGCCGGACGTTCCGAGGAGGCCGCCGCGAGGGCCGCCTCGTAGGCGTCCCCCGTGCAGAGGGTCCACGCCACTCGCGCCAGGTCGGGCAGCACGGCCGCCACCACGTCGTCGTGCGTCGGCCCGTGCAGCACCCCGACGGCGTCGCTGTCCTCGAGGAGGTAGCGCAGCTCGCCCGCCACGTAGCGATGGTTGACGTTGATGGGCACCGCCCGGAGCTTGAAGCAGGCCAGCATGGCCTCGAGGTACTCCGGGCAGTTCTCGAGGTAGAGCGCCACGTGGTCGCCCGGCCCCACTCCCGTCGAGCGCAGGTGGTGCGCCAAGCGGTTGGCGCGCTCCTCGAGCTGTGCGTAGGTGCGCCGAGCCGAGCCGCACACGAGGGCTTCTCGCTCTCCTACGGCGTCGGCGACCATCTCCCACACGTCGGCGAAGGCGAACGAGGCGGGCGCAGCGGCGGTGACCATGGATGTCTCCCGGGTGGGTGGCTACTTGATGGCCACGGGGCTGGTGGGGGCACCGACCCCGCCCGTGACGGGCTCGGGGTTGGCGACGAAGAGCATCTCGTAGCGGCCGTCGGTGGCACAGTGGGCCGACAGGGCCTCGAGATCGAAGTTCTGGCCCTGCATGAGGCCCACGTCCCGCAGGTGCAGCAGGTGCACGGGGAACAGCACCGCCGGGTCCTCGCAGGGGAAGACCTCGAGGGCGAGGGTGTCGGTGGCCACCGCCGCGACGTCGTGGCGACGCAGCCACGGCACGGTGCCCACGGTGAGACCCGGCTGATCGCCGAGCGTGTAGGCCTGGCGGTCCCTGGCCCGCAGCAGCGCCATCTGCCCGGTGCGCACCAGCACGACATCACCCGGCTCGGGGCGCACGCCGGCCAGGGCGACCGCCGCCTCCAGGTCGGTCTCGCTGATCGGGTGACGGGGGGCCAGTCGATCGACGCCCAACGCGGCGGCGACGTCGAGGAGGATGGCCCGGCTCACGATGCTGGTGACCTTGTGGATCCCGCACCGGGTGGCGCCCCGCTCGGCGGTGACCGACGACGCCGGGTGCCCGTTGTAGAGGAGCCCGTCGTAGCTGACGTGGGCCAGCGCGTCCCAGTGGGTGCACGCCTGCAGCCCGAGGGTGAGCACGTCGTCGCTGAAGCAGACGTCGCCAGGGTCGCCGGTGTAGGCGGTGTTGATGCCCACCATCGAGTGCAGCGGGTTGATGCGGCCGGGGATGGTGCCGAGCTGCGGGCCGTTGGCATCGAGCCGGATGGCGAGGGGGATCCGCGTACCGTGCTGGGCGGCCGCCAGGCCTCGCCGTACGGCCGCGTCGTCGATGAGGTTGAGGGTGCCGAGCTCGTCGTCGGCGCCCCACCGCCCCCAGTTCGACACCTCGGCAGCCAGCGCACGGAGGGGCTCGGGCAGCGACACGCGGCGAAGGTACCACCGCACTAGAACACGTTCTACTCCCGCGGGGATGACCATGACACTGTCAACGTCGAGATGACTCGGTCGGGCCATGCGGCCGGGGCAGTTCGGCGCCGATGCCTGAAGCGTGAGACTTCGACCGCATTTCGCAGTGGTGGCTCTGGCGACAGCGGGGGCCCTCTCGGCCTGCCAGCCGGCCGCCGTCCTCCCGATCGCAGCCCCGCAGCTTCCGGCCGCCAGCGCGCCGGCGCCGGCCCCCACCGGGCAGTACCGGATCGCCCTGACCAACGCCGACGGGAGCGCGGTCCGCTGGAACCCGTGCCAGTCGATCCCGTACGTGGTCAACCTCCAAGGCGCGCCGAGCTTCGCTCGCAGCGAGCTCTCGGCCGCCGTGGCCGCACTCGAATCGGCATCGGGCCTCGATCTGGTGGACGCCGGCACCACGACCGAGCGTCCCGTCGGCAGCCGCCCGCTGCGAGCCGCCCGCTACGGTTCGGGCTACGTCCCGGTGCTGATCAGCTTCGCCTCCGCTGCTGAGCTGCCCTTCGGCTCCCCGACGGCCTCCGGGTGGGGCCAGGCGGTTCCTGTCACCGATGCCGCCACTGGACGCCGCCAGTACGCCAGCGGCCAGGTCGTGCTGCGGCCCGACCATGGCTGGACGCAGGGCACCAGCACGGCCAACCCCCTCAGCCTCATGCTGCGCCACGAGCTGGGGCACGTCCTCGGCCTCGGCCATGTCAGCCCCACCAACGAGATCATGGGCACCGCTGGCAACGGCAGCGCCCGCACCTGGGGCCCCGGCGACCTGCGGGGCCTAGGCGCCGTCGGCCGCCCGGCGGGCTGCCTCCCGGCGCTCAGCTGACCCCACCCCGCCGGTTCGGCACCCGTGCCGCAAGGCGCTAGACCAGAGCCCTTCACCGACGACGAGGGGCAGCGAGATGACGGAGTGGCGCGAGCGCATCGGCCGACTGGGCGTGTGGGCCCACACCGATGGCACGACGGTGGCCGAGGCGGCCGGGTTCGCGAAGCGGGTGGAGGACCTCGGCTACGGCGCCCTCTGGCTGCCCGAGACCATGGGCCGGGACCCGTTCACCCACATCGCCCACCTGGCCGATCAGACCCGGTCGCTGGTGTTCGCCACCGGGATCGCCAACATCCACCACCGCCACCCTGGCGCCATGCTCCAGGCCACCAACGCGCTGGCCGAGCAGACGGGAGGCCGCTTCATCCTCGGGGTGGGGGTGAGCCACCAGCCGATGGTCGCCGGGGTGCGAGGCCTCCCGTACGACAAGCCCCTCGCCACCATGCGGGCCTACCTCGAGGCCATGGACGCGTCGCCCTACATGGCGCCCGCCCCCGAGGTGCCCGCACCGCGGCTCCTGGCTGCGCTCGGTCCCAAGATGCTCGAGCTGGCCGCGTCGCACGCCGATGGCGCCCACCCCTACTGGACCACCCCCGAGCACACCGCCATCGCCCGCGCCGCCCTCGGCGCGGACAAGCTCCTCTGCGTGGAGCAGAAGGTGGTGCTCACCACCGATGCCGAGGTGGCTCGGGCCACGGCGGTGGGCGCGCTGTCGGTCTACGTCGGGCTGCCCAACTACCGGAACAGCTGGCTGCGCCTCGGGTTCACCGAGGAGGAGATCGCCGGCTCCGATCCACGCTTCCTCGACGCGGTCGTGGCCTGGGGCACCGTGGAGTCGATCGCCGACCGGGTGCAGGAGCACCTCGACGCGGGCGCCGACCACGTCTGCATCCAGCCCCTCACCCCGGGCCATGCCTTCCGCATCGACGAGGACGCGCTGCAGGCCCTGGCCCGGCGCTAGGCGCTACAGCGCGAGGACGCCGCGGTTGAGCTTGCCGTTGTGCAGGTCGTCGAGGGCCTGCTGCGCGTCGGCCAGGTCGTAGACCTGGCTCACCATCTCATCGAGCATGAGGCGGCCGTCGAGGTAGAAGCCGATGTAGAGCGGGATGTCGTGGTGAGGGCGGGTGCTGCCGTAGCGGCAGCCGAGGATCGACTTGTCGTTGTACATCGTGGACACCACGAAGCTGGCCTCGGTGCCCATCTTGGGCACGCCGAGCAGGATGCACTGACCGCCCCAGTCGAGCAGGTCGATGGCGTTGCGGATGAGCGCCGGGTGGCCCACGCACTCGAAGACGTGGTCCACGCCGTTGGGCAGGCCGAGGTCCTTCACGGCGGTGACCAGCTCGCCGTCGCCGGTGAGGGTGGAGCCGTCGAGGAAGTCGGTGGCGCCGAACTGGCGGGCCACCACCTCCTTGGCCGGGTTGGCGTCGATCACGACGATGCGGCCGGCCGCCGCGATGCGCGCCGCCTGGATCACCGACTGGCCGATGCCGCCGGCCCCGATCACCACGACCGTCTCCCCGGGCTGCACCTTGGCCCGGTTCAGCACGGCACCGGCGCCGGTGACCACCGCGCAGCCGATGAGGCACGCTGTGGCCAGGGGCACGTCCTTGGAGATCACCACGGCCTGGCTCTCGGCCACCACGGTGCGCTCGGTGAACACACCGGCGTTGGCGAACTGAAACGCCTTCTCGCCACCGACCGTGTACGGCCGGTTGAGCTTGCCCATCGTGTCGCGGCAGTGCGTGGGCTGGCCGAAAGCCCGCCTTCCCAGAGTTTTTTCAGTTGCTCGAGGCGATCGTCGGACCAGGTCAATACCGTCATCGCATTCTTCCCTTCGCATCGCGCCGGCCAG
>JBKJIL010000161.1:0-7259 GCA_046598435.1 Acidimicrobiales bacterium | reverse complement strand
GTCGGGACGCGCCGCGTCCGTGGAGTCCGTCATACGCGCTCGACGTTACGCGACCACGCCCGTCCCTCCGCGCCCCGGGTCGCTCGTCGCGAGGCAATAGGTTCCGCTCGGGTGCTCTTGAGGCAATTGGTTCCGCATGCGGAACCAATTGCCTCAGGCTCGCCGCCACGGAACCTATTGCCTCGCAACGAGCGACCCGGGGCGCGGACGGACGGGCGTGGTCGCGTAACGTCGAGCGCCTATGACGGACTCCACGGACGCGGCGCGTCCCGACACGATGGTGATCACGGGCGCGGCCGGTTGGCTGGGCCAGAACCTCGTGCGGGCGGTCGCCCCCGACCGCAGCGCCGTGCGCTGCCTCGTGCAGACCGCCGAGGACGCCTCGCTGCTGTCGCTGGTGTCGCCCCGCGTGCAGACCGTGGTGGGTGACGTGCGCGATCCCGCCGCCCTCGATCGGCTCTTCGAGGGCACTGACGGCGCCACCGTGGTGCATGCGGCCGCCATCATCCACCCACTGCGCCGCGTCCAGGAGCTCCACGATGTGAACGTGGGCGGGACGCAGCTCGTGCTCGACCGGGCCCGGCGGGCAGGGGCGGGGCGCGTCGTGCACATCTCGTCCAACTCGCCGTTCGGGGCCAACCCGACCACCGACCACCGCTTCACCGAGACCTCGCCGCTCAACCCCTACCTCGGGTACGGCCGGTCGAAGGCCGATGCCGAGGGGCTGGTGGCAACAGCGTTCGAACGGGGCGACCTCCAGACGGTGGTGCTCCGGCCCCCGTGGTTCTACGGGCCGTTCCAACCGGAGCGCCAGACGCAGTGGTTCCGCGCCGTGCGCAAGGGCCGCTTCCCGTTGGTGGGTGACGGCACCAACCGGCGGTCGATGGTGTTCACCGGGAACCTCGTCCACGGCGTGCTCAGGGCCGAGGTGGCTGCGAAGGCCCCGGGCCGGGCCTACTGGATCGCCGACGGCGACCCGCTCGACATGCGCACGATCCTGGCCACGGTGCGGGCGGCGCTCGACGCGGAAGGGCTCCCCACCTCCGGTGGCCAGCCCCGGATGCCGCGGCTGGCCGGCGTGGTGGCCGAGAAGGTCGACACCTTCCTGCAGGGCCGAGGCCGGTACCTCCAGGCCGTCCACGTGCTGGGCGAGCTCAAGGACACGATCGCCTGCGACATCGCACTGGCCCGAGAGGAGCTCGGCTACGACCCGCCCACCGATCTGCTGGGCGGGATGCGGGCCAGCATCCGCTGGTGCCTCGAGCGGGGGCAGCAGCTGTGAGCGGCAGGACCATCCTGGTGACGGGCGGCAGCGGCTACTTCGGGGACATCCTCGTGGATCGGGCCCTGGCCCGCGGCGACAAGGTGCGCATCCTCGACCTCAACGAGCCCGACCCGCGCCCCGGTGCGGCCGTGGACACCGTGATCGGCGACGTGCGCGACCTGGACGTGGTGCGAGCGGCCAGCGACGGCGTCGACGTCGTGCTGCACAACGTGGCCCAGGTGCCCCTGGCCAAGGATCGCGAGCTGTTCTGGTCGGTCAACGTGGTCGGCACGGCCAACGTGCTGCTGGCCGCCCGGGACGCCGGTGTCGGCAAGGTCGTGTCGACCTCGTCGAGCGCCATCTTCGGCATCCCGGAGCACAACCCCGTGGTCGAGGACTCGCCGCCGCACCCGTTGGAGGCCTACGGACGGGCCAAGCTCGAAGCCGAGGTGCTGTGCCGCCAGGCGGCGGCCACCGGCCTCGACGTGTCGATCGTGCGGCCCCGGACGATCCTCGGGCACGGTCGGCTGGGGATCATGGCCATCCTGTTCGAGTTCGTCGCCGAGGGTGCACCGGTCTTCGTCCTCGACGGCGGCCACAACCGCTACCAGTTCGTCCACGCCGAGGACCTGGCCGACGCCTGCCTGCTGGCCGGGGACCGCCCCGGCGCGGCCACCTACAACATCGGCGCAACCGAGTTCGGCACGATGCGCGAGACGCTGCAGGCGCTCGTCGACCACGCCGGCACCGGGTCCAAGGTGCGCTCGCTCCCCTCGGCGCCCGCCAGCCTCGGCATGCAGGTGGTGTCCAAGCTCGGACAGGCCCCGTTCGCCCCCTACCACTGGCTCCTCTACGGGGAGTCGCTGTGGTTCGACACCACCAAGGCCCGCACCGAGCTGGGGTGGGCGCCGACCCACTCGAACGCCTCGATGGTGATCGAGTCCTACGAGTGGTTCCTCGCCCACCGGGCCGAGCTCGGAGCGTCCGGCAAGTCTCATCACCAGTCCCCGGCCCGCTTGGGGCTCCTCAAGCTCCTGAAGCGCCTGCCCTAGGCTCGCGGACGTGGCGCTCTCCTCGGTGCACGGGACCCCGCGCCCCGACCCCGCCCCGGCCCCCGCGTTCGATGGCCCCCGCGACCGCTGGGCTGCCCACCCGGGCCGCGTGGTGGCGGCCTGCCTGGCCGTGCTGTGCGTCCCGCTGGTGCTGGCCCTGGCCGGCTTTCGACGCCACACGTGGACCCCGGTCCTCGACCTCGCCATGACCGAGCTGCGCGTGCGTGACGTGGGCGGTCGCCACACGCCCCTGATCGGCCTCCCCGGCCGCATCGGCACCCTGGCCGAGCAGGGCAGCCACCCGGGCCCACTGAGCTTCTACGGCCTGGCCCCGACCTATCGACTGCTCGGCTCCACGGCCTGGGCGCTGCAGGTCGCCACCGCACTGCTGCACGTGGGTGCCATGGGGGTGGCGCTCTGGGTGGGGGCCCGGCGCGGTGGCGCGCGCCTGGTGCTCGTCGTCGCCGGGCTGCTCGCCGTGCTGACGGCCGGCTACGGCGGCGGCATGCTCACCGAGCCGTGGAACCCGTACCTGCCGGTGCTGTGGTGGCTCGTGGCCCTGCTGGCGGTGTGGTCGGTGCTCTGCGGGGACGTCGTGCTGCTCCCCGTGGCCGTGCTGGCCGCCTCGTTCTGCGCGCAGACCCACGTGCCCTACCTCGGGCTCACCCTCGGCATGGGCGCCCTGGCCGTCGGGGCGCTGACCCTGCGCTGGCGGGCCCAGCCCGAGGATCGAGGAACTGTGCTGCGCTGGGTGGGCATCAGCCTCGGGCTCGGCCTGCTGCTCTGGCTCCCGCCCACGCTCGACCAGGTGCGCCACGACCCCGGCAACTACCGCCAGCTCATCGACCACTTCTCAGATCCGTCGGAGGAGCCGCGCGGCCTCGGCGAGGGCGTCGACGTCGGCCTGCGCTACCTCGACCTCGCCCACCTCGTGCGCGGTGACGTCGTCGACCCGGGCTGGCTCGTCACGAACGCTGACGGCAACCGGCCGACGTCGTCACGGGGCGCCGTGCTGCTCCTCGTGTGGGCCGGTGCCGCAGTGCTGGCCCACCGGCGACACCGCAACGCCGCGCTCGAGCGCCTGCACCTCGTGGTGGGCGCGGGCATCGTGCTGATGATCGTGGCCATCAGCCGGATCTTCGGTGCCGTCTGGTACTACCTCACGCTGTGGGGGTGGTCGGTCGGGCTCCTCGCCTTGGTGGCCACCGGGTGGACCGTCGCCGACGAGATGGGGGCGCGGTGGAGCACCGACCGACGGCGCAGCGCGGCCAATCGGGCCACCGCGCTGCTCGTGCTCGTCGCCCTGCTCACCGTCGGCCGCTTCAGCGTCGACGCATGGAGCAGCCCCCACGCCGACGCCACGGTGGCGGCAGAGCTGGCCGCCGTGATCGACGACGTGGCCGTCGGCCTCGACGCGGGCGCCGGTCTGGCCATCGGCCACGAGGGCCGCTACCTCATCACCTGGAGCGACGCTCTCCACATCGGCTCGCAGGGCTACGGCTTGCTCAGCGAGCTCGAGCGGCGCGGCTTCGACGTGGGCGTGGAGTCAGGGCGGCGTGTGCCGGCCACGGCCCATCGGGTGCTCGACCCGAACGACGCCACCGCCAGGGTGCACCTGGCCACGGGCGTGTTCGTCGAGCGCTGGCGAGGCGTGCCGGGGGCAGTCGAGATCGCCTCAGTCGACCCGCGCAGTGGAGCCGAGCTGGCGGAGCAGGCTCGGCTGCGTGACGAGGTGACGAGCACGCTGCGCCGCCTCGGCCTCGAGGAGCTCATCGGCGAGCTCGACGAGAACCTCTTCGGAGCCGGCATCGACGAGCGGGTGCCCGACGCCACCCAGGAGCAGATGGGGCGGATGCTGGAGATCGGCGGGCCGCTGGCCATCTTCGTGGTGCCCGTGGACACGCCCGAACCGTGACACCGCGTCCCCGTTGGATGCCGCGCTGGCTCCTCCCAGCGGCACTCGTCGCCGTGACCGCCCCGCTGCTGGTGGCCGTGGTGGCGCAGCGCAGCGCCGGCTGGCACCCGGTGTTCGACCTGGCCATGACGGAGCTGCGCGTCCGCGACGTCGGCGGCCGGCACAGCCCCCTCATCGGGCTGCAGGGGCGCATCGGGCCCGATGGCAGCCACCCGGGCCCGCTGTCCTTCTACCTCCTCGCGCCGGTGTACCGGCTGCTGGGCTCGTCGGCGTTCGCCCTGCAAGCGGCCACGGCAGCCGTGCACGCCGCCGCGGCTGCCACCGCGCTCCTCGTCGTCAGCCGACGTCGCGACGGCCGGGTGCTCCTCGCGGTGGCCCTCGTGGTCCTGCTGCTCATCCAGGGCTACGGGCTGGGTGCGCTCACCGAACCGTGGAACCCACAGCTCCCCCTGCTGTGGTTCGCGGCGTTCCTGGTGGCCGCCTGGGCGGTCGTCGACGGTGACCTGCCGATGCTGATCCCAGCGGTGGTCGCCGCATCCATCTGCGCTCAGACCCATGTCCCGTACCTCGCCGTGACCGTGGGGGTCGGTGGCATGGTCCTGGTGGCTGCCATCGTCCACCTGCGCCAACGTCGGGATGACGAGACGCGAGGCGCGTGGCGGTGGATCGCGGCGGGCGGCGCCCTTGGTCTGGTGCTCTGGATGCCACCGCTGATCGACGAGGTCGTGCACGAGCCGGGGAACCTGACGAAGCTCGTCGACCATCTCGGCACGCCGACGCAGGACCCGATCGGCGTGCGCCAGGCCGGCACGTTCCTGCTCGAGCGCATGGACGCGTGGCAGCTGATCGTGGGCGAGACCGCCCACCCAGGCACCTACGTGCGGGTGCTGAGCGGCCCTGGACCGGTCCGCGCCCGGGGCCTAGTGACGACGGCCGTCTGGGCGCTCTGCGTCGCCGCCGCGGTGGCCCTGCGCCACCGGCGCCTGCTGGCCCTGCACGCCGTGGTAGGTGTCTCGGCGCTCATCGGGCTGACTGCCATCTCCCGCATCTACGGCGTCCCGTGGCCCTACCTCATGCTGTGGGGCTTCGGCATCGGCGCGCTCATGGCGCTCTCCATCGCGGCCACCGCCGTCGTGCTCGCGCGCCGCCGGTGGCCGGCGCTGGATGAGCGAGCGGGACAGGCGGCGCTCGGCTGGACGGGTGTTGCCCTCGTCGTCGCGCTGTCGGTGCGCCTGCTCGCCATCGCCCCCGACGCCACCACCGAGACCCCGGACCAGACCGGCCAGCTGGGTCGTCTCGTGCCGGGCACCGTCGACGCCCTGGAGGACGATGCCGGAGCGGCCACTGGTCACGACGGTCGCTACCTCGTCTACTGGGACGACGCCACCAACGGGGGGTCGGAGGGCATCGGCCTGGTGAACGAGCTGGTGCGCCGCGGCTATGACGTGGGGGTGGACGCCCGCGACGCCGTGAAGATCGGACCGCACCGGGTGCGCGCCGACGACGACACGACGGCCCGGGTCGTGCTGGCCAGCGGCGGCTGGATCGACCGTTGGGCGGCCGAGCCCGGGGCGGTTCGGGTGGCGTTCGACGACCCTCGCTCGCCGAGCGCCCGCGTCGAGTTCGAGCAGGCGAGAACCGGCGCCGTCGCCGCGCTGCGCGAGCTCGGCCGCGACGACCTGATCGAGCAGCTCGACACCGATCTGTTCAACGTGGCCCTGAACGAGGGCCTCGGCGGGGGAGTGAACCTGCTCCTCAGCCGGATGCTGGACATCGGCGTGCCGGTGGCGGTGTTCGTGCTGCCCCCGGTGGGAGCCCCATGACCGCCGTCGAGCGACGCATGCTGTGGCTGGTCGTCGCCGTTGGCTTCGTCCTGCGGCTCGGCTGGGCGCTGTACGCCCGGGGCGAGCCGCCAGTGGACTGGTTCCTGTCGGGCGATCAGTACTCCTACTACCACTACGGCAGCGAGATCGCCCGGGGCCGCGGCTACATCGGCTACATCACCGGGCAGGCCACCGCCTACTACCCGATCGGCTACCCGGCCATCTTGGGGGCGCTGTACTTCGTGGTGCTCCACACGCCGATCCCCGACAACCTCCTCCTGGTCACGGCCCTGTTCCACGTGGTGATCAGCACGGCGTCGGTGGCGCTGATGTTCGTGGTCGGGCGCGCCGTGGCCAGCGTGCGGGTGGGGCTGGTGGCGGCGACCGTGCTGGCCCTGTTCCCCAACATCGTGTTCCAGGTGGCCACGGTGCAGCTGGAGACCACGTTCATCTTCCTGGTGCTGGCCACCCTGGCCGTGATCGTCACCCACGACTGGGCGATCGGTCTGCCCAGCACCCGACGGCTGCTGGCCTTCGGGGCCACGTTGGGGGTGTCGGTGCTCGTGCGACCGTTCGCGGCGGTCGTCCTGGTGGGCCTGGCCGGCGCGCTGCTCTCGTTGCGGATCGGCTGGCGCCGGACGGGCCTGGCCGTGGCCATCCCGGTGGCGGTGGTGGTGGCCTTCTCGATCCCGTGGACGATCCGCAACGCCGTGCAGATGGACGCCTTCATCCCGTCGTCCACCAACATGGGCGACACGCTGTGCATCGACCGCAACCTCGATGCCACCGGTGGCTTCCGGTTCGCCGACCACGACGGGTGCGTCGACCCCGACCTCCCCGAGGTGCCCCGCAACGCGGGCAACACCAAGAAGGCCATCCACTTCGTCCTCGACCACCCCGGCCGCGAGGCGCTGCAGATCCTGCGGCGGGCCCGGTTCATGTTCGGCGACGACCACGACGGCATCCTGGCCGTGCAGACGCTCGGCGGCGGGGCCTTCCTCTCGGAGCGGGTGGTGAACGTGGCCGAGCCGGTGGCCGACTGGTACTTCTACGGCGTGGTGGGGCTGGCCGTCCTCGGGTTGCCGCGGTTCACCCGGCGCCAGCACCGACCGGGTCGCCTGCTGGTGGCATCGGGGCTCGTGGGCCTGCTCGTCATCCCGCTGCTGCTGTGGGGCAACCCGCGGTTCCACCTCCCGCTCGCACCG
>JBKJIL010000315.1:0-4345 GCA_046598435.1 Acidimicrobiales bacterium | reverse complement strand
CCCCCCGGGCCCGATCGCAGAGGGCATCATCGCCGCCATCGAAGGCGACCGCTTCGAGCACTACCTGCCGGACATGAAGGCCATCGCCGAGTTCAAGACGTCAGCCATCGACGACTTCTTCGCCGGCGTCATCGCCTTCACCGACGAGCAGCGCGGCAAGACCTGAGCCGTTCTCTGCACACCCACCATCGCAATGCGGGGGTGGGTGTGCAGAGAAGCGGGAAGATCAGATCGGGCGGGGCGTGATGAGCTCGAGGACGTTGTCACGCATGACGGCGCGGGTCTCGTCGTCGGTGAAGGTGGGGATGTCCTTCGTGAAGTAGGTCGGCTCCGGCAGGCCTTCCGCGTGCGGGAAATCAGAGCCGAAGAGCAGCCGGTCGACACCGAGCTGGTCCTTGAGGCCAGCCATGTCGTCCTCGTAGAACGGCGCCACCCAGACCTGGCGCTTGAACTGCTCCACCGGGTGCTCCTTGAAGGCGAAGGGCATCTTGCCGTAGCCGTCGGCCAGGTTGCGGAGCAGGTCGGGCACCCACATGGCGCCGTTCTCGATCGACGCGAGGCGCAGGTTCGGGAAGCGCTGGAGCACGCCGTGGCAGATGAGCGCCGCGAACGTGTCGGAGATGCCGCGGTCCTGGAAGGCCACCATCGGGAAGGCGGCGTGCTTGAAGCCCTCGAAGTCGCCGCCACCGCCACCGGCGGCCGCAGCGCTCCAGAGCTTGCCGTACTGCGACACGCCGCTCAGGCCGGCATGCAGCGCCATGGGCACGCCGGCCTCGTTGAGCTGCGCCCACACCGGGTCGAACTGCGAGTGGCCGGGCGAGACGTAGCCCTCGCCGTTGGGCACGGGGCCCGGGATCATGATGAGGATGCGGGCACCGGCGGCCAGGACGCGGCGCACCTCCTCAGCGGCGAGCACGGGATCAGCCAGCGTGATCATCGGCGCCGCGTACATGCGGCCATCGCCCTTGTCGAAGCCCCAGTCGTCGTCGAGCCACTCGTTGAAGGCGCGGAAGGCTGCGTGCAGCGCGGGCACGTCGCGCTTGAGGGCCTCCTGCATGCCGACACCGAGCGTGGGGAACAGCAGCGTGCCCTCGATGCCCTGCTCGTCGAGCAGCCGCACACGAGCGTCGCGGTCGCGGTAGCCGGGCCGCTCGCTCAGCGGGTCGAGGTCGCCGAACATCGTCTTGAGGTCGAGGCCCTTGGCGTTCTTGCCGCGGAAGTAGTCCTCGAGGCTGCCCGGCTTGGCGATGGGATCGAACAGCGGGTTCGGGATGAACTTGTTGATCTTTCCGCCCACGAGGAGGCGGCGCTTGCCGTTGACGTCAGCCCACTGCATGCACCGCTTGGCCATCGACGGGTCGATGTACCGGGTGAAGGCGTCCTCCGCCTCGTAGTAGTGCTGGTCGGCGTCGAAGGGGCGAAAACCGAGATCGTGCATGTGCAGATCGTACCCCGTCGGCACGCTTTCTGACAGTTGCGTCAGGTACTGTGCCGCCATGATCGTCGACGCCTGGGTCAACCTGTTCCCGGAAGCCTTTGCTGCGAAGTGGGTGGCCCAAGAGGAGAACCAGGGGGTGCGGGCCCTCTTCGGCGAGGACCTCGCCAAGGGCCCCACCGTGGAGGGCCTCCTCGAGGCGATGGACGACGCCGGCGTCGAGGTGGGCGTGCTCACCAGCGGCCTCAGCGATCCGAAGCGAGCGCATCGCATGGGTGGCTACGCGGCCGAGGACTTCCTCGCCATCGCCGACGAGCACCCCGGGCGCTTCCTCGTGTCGGCGGCGGTGGACAAAGCCAGCCGCCCCGGCGCGAACTGCGCCCGCGTGCGGGAGCTGGCCCAGCACCCCGCCTTCCGCATGGTGCGCGTCACGCCGCTCGTGGAGCAGTACGAGCTCAACCACGGCCTCTACTACGCCGTGTACGCCACCGCCGAGGAGCTCGGCCTGCCCGTGTCGATCAACATCGGCATCCCCGGCCCGCAGGTGCGCTCACGCTGCCAAGACCCAGTGCTGCTCGAAGACGTGCTCATCGACTTCCGCGGGCTCACCGTGATCGGCGCCCACATGGGCCACCCCTACGAGGCCCTGCTCATCCAGTACATGCTCAAGTGGCCGCAGCTGCACGTGATGACCTCCGCCTACCTGGCCACCTACATGGACCCTGCCATCGTCACGTTCATGGACTCCTCCCGCGGCCGCGGGCGCGTGCTGTTCGCGTCGGACCACCCGGTGATCCCCGCCAAGAAGGCCATCGACGCGGCCCGCAAGCTGCCGCTGTCGACCGACGGCATGACCGAGTTCCTCGGCGCCTCGGCCGACCGGCTGCTCACCCGCCCGTGACGGCCCACCCGCGCATGACGGTCACCCGCGCATGACGCTCGACCCCGCCGGGGAGCACGTCGTCGCCCACGCCGCGGTCGACCCGGATCGCGTCGCGGTGGTGATGGCGGGCACCGGCCAGACCCGCACGTATGGCGAGCTCGAGGCGGCGTCCCGCCGGCTGGCGTTGGTGCTGCGCGAGCGAGGCATGCGCACGGGCCACCACCTCGCCGTGCTGCTCGAGAACCAGATCGAGTTCTACGACGTGGTGTGGGCGGCCATGCGATGCGGCCTGTACGTCACGCCGATCAACTGGCACCTCGCCCCCGCTGAGGCGGGCTACATCGTGCGCGACTGCGACGCCACGGCGCTGGTGGCCACGTCGAGACTCGCCCCGGTGGTGGCCGCCATGGGCGACGACCTCGCCGCGGTCACCACCCGCATCGTCGTCGACGGTGACCTGCCGGGGTTCGAGCGCCACGCGGACATCGTCGCCTCCGGGCCAACCGGCGACGTCCCCGACGAGCGCGAAGGCGGCTGGATGTTCTACTCATCCGGCACCACCGGTCAGCCCAAGGGCATCCTCCCGCCGCTGGCCGAGGTCGACCTCGGAGCGGTGTCGTTCCTCACGCGGCTGCTGGGCGGCCTGTTCGGCTTCACCCGCGACACCGTGTACCTCTCGCCCGCCCCGCTGTACCACGCCGCCCCCGCCGGCTGGACGATCGGCACGCAGCGCCTCGGTGGCACTGCGGTGGTGATGGAGCACTTCGACCCACTCGACTTCCTCGCCGCTGTGGAGCGCCATCGCATCACCCACACGCAGCTCGTTCCGACCCACATGATCCGGCTGCTCAAGCTCACGCCCGAGGAGCGCTCGCGCTACGACCTCTCGAGCCTGCAGATGGTGGTGCACGCCGCTGCGCCGTGCCCGGTGGAGGTGAAGCAGGCCTTCCTCGAGTGGCTCGGCCCGATCGTCCACGAGTTCTACAGCGGCAGCGAGGGCGCCGGCTTCTGCTACGTCGGCCCCGAGGAGTGGCTCGCCCACCCGGGATCTGTCGGCAAGTCGATGACCGGCGCCATCCACATCCTCGACGACAACGGCAACGAGCTGCCCGCCGGCGAGGAGGGCGAGGTGTGGTTCGAGACGAGCCGCACCTTCGAGTACCACCGCGACCCCGAGAAGACCAAGCAGGTGTGGGACCCGCGGGGCTGGAGCTGGCTCGGCGACGTGGGCCGCGTCGACGAGGACGGGTACCTCTACCTCACCGACCGGGCCTCCAACATGATCATCAGCGGTGGCGTGAACATCTACCCGCGCGAGATCGAGGACGTGCTCGTGATGCACCCTGCGGTGGCCGACGTCGCCGTCATCGGCACACCCGATCCCGACATGGGCGAGCAGGTCACGGCCTTCGTGCAGCTCTCCCCGGATGGGGAGGCCACCGACGCCGAGCTGATCGCCTGGTGCCGCACCCGCCTCTCGCACTTCAAGTGCCCCCGGTCAGTCCGCTTCGTCGACGAGCTCCCCCGCCTCCCCACCGGCAAGCTCCTCAAGCGCCTCCTGCCTGGCTGACCTCGCGACGATTGGGCCACGTTTCTGTGGCCCAATCGTCGCGAGGTCACCGGTCAGGGCTTGATGCGCTCGGCGGCGGCCTGGTAGTCGGCGGTGTCGTGCGACTGGCTCTCGGTGGCGAGGCCGTAGCCGAGGGCGCGCACGGCGTTGGCGCGCAGGTGCTGGTTGAGGATGGCCTTGGTGTCCTGCACGGCCTGGGCGGGCTGGGCGGCCAGGCGGTGCGCGAACGCCACGGCCTCGTCGAGCAGCCGATCGGCGGGGACGGCGAAGTTGGCCAGACCGATCTCCACTGCCTCCTCGGCCGACAGGCGGTCACCGGTGAGGAGGTACTGCTTGGCCTTGAGCAGGCTGGTCATGGCGGGCCAGGTGACCGCCCCGCCGTCGCCCGCCACCAGCGCCACCGACACGTGGGTGTCGGCGAGGAACGCGGTGTCGGCCATGAAGACGATGTCGCACA
>JBKJIL010000175.1:0-30140 GCA_046598435.1 Acidimicrobiales bacterium | reverse complement strand
CCCGGCCGGCCTCGGTGGGCGCGGGGGCGGGGATGGGGTCGTCTATCACCAGCACCAGCTTCGAGCGATGCAGCCTCTTTGAGCCCTTGGGCATCATGGGCTCGCTCCCACCGATGCCCATCGGCACGATCGGCACGCGAGCCTTGGCGGCCACGTAGGTGGTGCCGTCGAAGAGGTGCTGCACGACCGGGCCGCTCTGGCGAGCCCCCTCGGGAAACATGACGAGCGGGCTCCCGCCCGTGACGATGTCGGTGCATGCCTTCAAGGCATCGCGATCAGCACTGCCTCGATGCACCGGGAAGGCGCCCAGCATGGACACGAACCGGCCCAGGAGCCTCGACTTCCAGATGCTGTCCTTGCCCATGTAGCGCATCGGCCGGCGGGTGACGAGGGCCGTCAGCGCGAAGTCCACGTTGCTGCGGTGGACGGGCGCCAGGATGAACGCCCCGCTGGCGGGGATCTTCTCGCCGCCGATCACCTCCACGCGGCCCAGGAGCTTGAAGACGAGCACGAACAGCGATCGCACGGCGGCGTAGGACCACCGGGTGCCCCGGGTGGGCTCCCCCGTCCAGATCTCGACGTCGTCGCCCGGGCGAGTGAGCTCAGGCATCGCCCACCATCTCCGCCAGCACGTCGACGATCTCGTCCACCCCGAGCCCCGTGGTGTCGAGCACGAAGGCGTCGGCCGCCTCCGCCAGCGGCGACACCTCACGACCTTGGTCCAGCGCATCGCGGCGAGCGAGGTCGGCCGCGACCGTCTCGTAGTCCAGATCGGTCACCTCCTTCGACCGGCGGGCGGCCCGCACCTCGGGATCGGCCGTGAGGTACACCTTGAGATCGGCATCGGGGAAGACCACGGTGCCGATGTCTCGGCCCTCGAGCACGCCCCCACCGCGCTCGGCCACCCACGCGCGCTGACGGCGCACCATCTCGGTCCGTACGACGGGGTTGGCGGCCACCGCGCTCACCGCCCGACTGACCTCAGGACCGCGGATCTCGATGGTGGCATCGGCGCCGTCGACGACCACGCGCTCCGGGTCCAGGTCGATCACCACGTCGAGGGAGAGACGGCCCACCACGTCGGCCTCCCCAGGATCGAGACCGCGCCGCAAGGCGGCGAAGGTCACCGACCGGTACATGGCGCCGGTGTCCAAGTACTCCAGCCCGAGCCGGGCGGCCAGCGCCCTGGCCACGGTGGACTTCCCCGAGCCGGCCGGGCCGTCGATGGCGATGACCGTCATGTGCGCACGCTCCTCACGAGGGCTGGACCCTAGTGGGACCCTGACCGCTGAGGCGCAGGTCGGCCAGCAGGTTCCAGTACCCCGGGAAGGTCTTGGCCACGCACCCGGGGTCGGCGATGCGGATGCCCGGCGAGCGCAGGCCCAGGAGAGCGAAGGCCATCGCCATGCGGTGGTCGTCGTAGGTCTCGATGAGCGCTGGTCGGATCGGTCCCGGCCGCACCACGAAGCCGTCGGGCTCCTCGACGGCATCGATCCCGGCCCGCCGCAGCTCGGTCACGACGTTGCCGATCCGATCGGTCTCCTTGTGACGGATGAAGCCGACGCCGTGGATCCGGGTGGGCCCGTCGGCGAAGGCGGCCACGACAGCCAGGGTCTGAGCCGTGTCGGAGATCTGCGACATGTCGACGTCGATGCCGTGGAGCTGTCCGGTGCCATGCACCGTGATGCTGGCGGCCGTGCGCTCCACCCGTGCCCCCATGCGCTCGAGCAGGTCGACGAAGGCGACGTCCCCCTGGAGCGACGCCGTCCCCAGGCCGTCCACGCGCACCCGGCCGCCCACGATGGCCGGGATGGCAAAGGCGTACGACGCCGCGCTGGCATCCGGCTCGATCGCATAGGTGGTGGATCGGTAGGCCTGGGGCTCGACCACCCAGGTGCGCTCGTCCGGGCGACCCACCACGGCGCCGAAGGACCCCATCACGGTCGTGGTCATCTCCACGTACGGCTGCGACACCAGCGCACCGGCCAGCCGGATGGTGAGCCCGGTGCGCATGGCGGGGCCGGCCAGGAGCATCCCCGACAGGAACTGGCTCGATGCCTCACCGGGGACCGTGATCTCTCCGCCCGCCACCGGGCCCCCCGAGATGTCCACCGGCAGGTGGCCAGGTGCGCCGGCATCGACCACCGTGGCGCCGACGGCCCGCAGCGCCTCGATCGACGGGCCCATCGGACGGGCCCGCAAGGGCAGCCCGCCGTCCACTCGGACGTGGCCCGCCCCCAGCGCGGCCACCGGGAGCAGGAAGCGGCTGGTGGTGCCGGAGAGGCGGGCGTCGACGATCGCCACGTCGGCCGGCGGGCGGCCTCCACAGCCGATCACGTGGAAGGCATCAGCGTCACCGGTTCCGCCGCCCTCCCGAGCCTCGATGCCCAGGGCCCACAGCCCGTCGAGCATGGCCGCCGTGTCATCGGCGCGGAGCACGTTGTGCAGCACTGTCTCGCCGTCGGCCAGGGCGGCGCACACCAGGGCGCGGTTGGTGATGCTCTTCGAGCCGGGGAGGGCGGCCACGGCGTCGACAGGACGGTCCAGGGGCTCGACGGACAGCGGATCGGCGGTGCTCATTCGAGGGGCTGCACGGCCGGGCGGTAGCCGAGGTCGACGAGGCCCTGGCGGAGCCGCTCGGCAGCCGGGGCCTCCACGAGCAGGATCAGCACACCTTGGTCGCCCTCGCTGGAGTGGGCGATCTCGAGGTCGGCGATGTTCACGTCGAGGGTGCCGGCCAGGGTCGTGACCTCGGCCAGCACGCCAGCGCGGTCGGGGACGGGTACCCGCACCTCGCAGAGGTCGCCCGCGCTGGCCACGCGTGCCGGCAGGTTGGTGCGGGCCGAGCGGGCCCGCTCGAGGAGCGCCAAGAGCCCGGCTCGATCGTCCTGGGCCACCACCTCCCGCACCGAGCGCAGGGCCTCCACCAGACCGTCGAGCACCTCGACGATGGCGTCACGGTTCTCGGCGCAGATGTCGGGCCAGATGCCGGGGTGCCCGGCCGCGATGCGGGTCATGTCACGGAAGCCACCGGCGGCCAGGCGCAGGAGCGCCCGGTGCTCGGTGGCCCGCTCGTCGGCGAGGTGCATGAGCGACGCGGCCGTCAGGTGGGGCACGTGGGAGACGACGGCCACGAGGGCGTCGTGGTGATCGGGCGCCAGGGCCACGACGTCGGCCCCGAGAGACTTCACCACCGAGCGCACGAGGGCGTAGGCCCCGTCGTCGGTGCCCGCCGCCGGCGTCAGCACCCACACCGCTCCCGCGAAGAGGTCGGGATCGGCGCCCTCCACCCCCTCCTGCTCCGAACCGGCCATCGGATGGCCCCCGACGAAGCGCGGGTGGTCGACGGCGTCGACGATGGAGGCCTTCACGCTGCCGACATCGGTGACCACGCCCGCCGTTCCCGCCAGTGCGACCCGGGCCGCCTCGGCCACCGACCGCACCGGTGTGGCCAGGAACGTGATCTCGGCCGACGGGTCGAGGCCGATCGCATCGAGGGCGCCGACGGCCAGGGCCCGCTCGGCCCGGGCGGCGTCACGGTCGGTGCCGGTCACGTGCCAGCCCAGGCGGCGCAGAGCCAGACCGATGGAGCCGCCGATCAGGCCGGTGCCGACGACGGCGGCACGACGGGGAGCCATCGTGTCAGCCCGGGAGGTCGTCGCGGAGCCCCACGGCCCCTTCGAGGTACACGTGACGGAGCTCAGCGCGGCTGCGGGTGGTGGTGAGGTGCATGAGCACCCGGATGCAGCGCTCGGTGCCCCCCACGATGTCGAGCTCCCGCGCGCAGATCAGCGGCACGTCGCCGAGACCCAGCTTGCGGGCACCGGCGGCCGGGAACGTGGCGTGGATGTCGTCAGTGGCCGTGAACAGGATGCTCACGATGTCGTCGTGGTGCACCCCGTTGCGCTCGCACATCTCCTCGAGGAGCGCCACCACCCGATCGTGGACGTGGGCCTCCTCGTCGACGTCGACGGTGGTGGCACCACGGAGGGCTCGAAGGGCGGCGGACACGGCGTTGGAGGTTACCCGCGGTGCCGCGGGGCGACGACGTCGCGTTCCAGGGCCCGCACCTCGTCCTGGGTGAGCGCCCGCCACTCCCCCGGCGCGAGGGTGCGGTCCGAGAGCGACCCGATGCGGGTTCGCACCAGCCGCACGACCGGGGTGCCGACCGACTCGCACATGCGCCGCACCTGACGGTTGCGGCCCTCGTGGATCGTGATCCGCAGGAGGTGGTCGCCCAGCACGGCCACCTTGGCCGGTGCCGTGAGGCCGTCCTCCAGCTCCACCCCCTCGCGCAGACGACGAACGACGCCCCGGTGGGGATTGCCCTCCACCTCGACGAGGTACTCCTTGTCGACGCCGAACGAGGGATGGGTGAGGCGGTGGGCCAGATCACCGTCGTTGGTGAGCAGCAGGAGCCCCTCGGTGTCGGCGTCGAGGCGCCCCACCGGGAAGACCCGAGGTTCGGTGGGTACGAGGTCGACCACGGTGGGACGGCCGTGGGTGTCGGACGCCGTGGTGATGACGCCGGTGGGCTTGTTGAGCAGGTAGTGCACCATGCCGGGGCGCACGCCGATCTGGGCCCCGTTCACCTCGACGACGTCGTGGTCGGGGTGCACCCGACGGCCCAGCTCGGCCACCTCGCCGTTGACCCGCACCCGGCGGCGCTCGATGAGATCCTCGCACACGCGCCGGCTGCCGAGGCCGGCCTGGGCCAGCACCTTCTGCAGGCGCACGCCGTCTTCGTGGTCCTCGGCGCCGGACGGGTCGTCGTCGCCTGTCTCCGGCACCTCGCCCGTGGCGGGCACGAGCTAGTCGTCCTCGGCGTCGAGGGGCGCGAGGGGATCGCTCGGGCCAGCGGTGGCGCCCTCGGTGCCGCGGACGGCGTTGGTGGCCTCCAGCTCGTCGAGCCGCTCGCTCAACGTGGGACCGGGAGGTGGACGCAGCCCGGCCTCGAGGTGCTCCACCACGTCGGCGCCGGGCACGAAGTCGGCCAGCGGCGGGAGCTCGTCGAGGCTGTTGATGCCGATGCGCTCGAGGAACAGCCCCGTGGTGCCGAAGAGCACCGCCTGACCCGGGCCCGGGTCCGTGCCGATCTCGGCGATGAATCCGCGCTGGTGGAGCGTGCGCATCACACCGTCGACGTTCACCCCGCGGATGGCGGCCACCTGCGCCCGGGACACGGGCTGCTTGTAGGCCACGATGGCGAGGGTCTCCAGGGCTGCGCCCGAGAGGCGGGCCGACTGGCCCTCGAGCACGAAGCGCTCGACGTAGGGGGCGAGGTCGGGGTGGCTCTGGTAGCGCCATCCGCCGGCGATCTGCACGAGCGCGAAGCCCCGGTCGTCGGCTTCGTACTCCGCCGCGAGGTCCTCGCAGAGGGTCTGCACTCGGGCCACGGGCACCTCGAGGAGCTGGGCCAGCAGCTGGGCCTCCACAGGCATCTCAGCGACCATGAGCACGGCCTCGACGGCCCGACGGGTCTCGGTGGAGGCCGGCGGCGACGGCTCGGCGGGATCGGCATCGGCCGAAACGGGTTCGCGGGGCTGGGCACCAGGCTGATCGGACATCCGGTCAGCCATCGTAGGCGTCGACGCCGGCCAGCTCCTCCAGCTCGGAGCGGTCGCGGCCCAGCCACACGATCTGGATGTCGCCGAAGCGCCGGGGTTGATCGAGGTCGACGAAGCCCTGCTTGAAGAGCTCGAGCACGGCGAGGAAGCGCACCACGACGTCGAGCCGCTCGACGAGGGCGCCCGTGAGCTCCCGGAAGGAGATCTGCCCGAGGTAGGGAAGCTCCTCGAGCAGCTCGGTGACGGCTTCGGCCACGGAGGCGCGGATCGGCGCCACGTGCTCGAGATCGATGCGGACCTGCGGCTTCGGGGTGACAGCCCGCAAGAAGGCACGACGCACGTCGTCGGCGGTGACACCGGCCAGCAGGTCGGGGGTGAGCTCGAGGAAGCGCTCGTCGGGGCCGGCGACGCGGGGGTAGGACCGCCCGGCATCGTTGGCCAGGTGCTGCAGGGCTACCGCCGCGTCCTTGAAGGTCTTGCACTCGACGAGGCGGGTGAGCAGCAGATCGCGCTCTGACCAGAGGGCCAGCTCGTCGTCGAGGTCGAGGTCGTCGTCGCCAGGGAGGAGCCGACGGGTCTTCAGCTCGATCAGGGTGGCCGCGATGAGCAGGAACTCGGTGGCGATGTCGAGGTTGCAGTGCTCCAGTGCGTCGAGCTCGGTCAGGTAGGCGTCGACCAGCTTGGTGAGCGATATGTCGTAGAGCTCCACCTGCTCGCGCAAGATGAGGTGGAGCAGCAGATCGAACGGCCCCTCGAACACCGGTGTGGTCACCTCGTACGACATCGGGACCATGCTAATCACATCGGTGTGGTTTCGGGGACAGGTTCGGCCCCCGGACCCCCGGGGCCGTACCATCGCCCCCTGTGCCCCGCGTCTTCTCTGGCATCCAGCCCTCTGGTGAGCTCAACCTCGGTACGTACCTCGGTGCCCTGCGCCGCTTCGCGACCGAGCAGTCCACCAGCGACTCCTGCTTCTGCATCGTCGACCTGCATGCCATCACCGTGCCGCAGGACCCTGCGGTGCTGCGCCGCCGCACCACCGAGACCGCCGCGCTGTACCTCGCCAGCGGTCTCGACCCCGATGCGTGCACGCTGTTCGTGCAGAGCCACGTCGCCGAGCACACAGAGCTGGCGTGGCTCATGGAGTGCACGGTGTCGATGGGCGAGCTCCGACGCATGACGCAGTTCAAGGAGAAGTCCGATCGCCACGACTTCATCTCGGCGGGGCTGTTCACCTACCCGGCGCTGATGGCTGCCGACATCCTCCTCTACGACACGGACCGCGTCCCGGTGGGCGACGACCAGCGCCAGCACCTCGAGCTCACCCGTGACGTCGCGGAGCGGTTCAACAGCCGCTACGGCCCGACCTTCACCGTCCCCGAGGCCGACATCCCCACGGTGGCGGCCCGGGTGATGGACCTCCAGGAACCGACGCGCAAGATGTCCAAGTCGGTCGAGTCGCCACAGGGCACGGTGCTGATGCTCGATGACCCCGCCGTCATCGAGAAGAAGTTCAAGCGAGCCGTCACGGACAACGACGGGGAGGTCCGCTACGACCCGGCGGCCAAGCCCGGGGTGTCGAACCTGCTGGGGATCCTGGCCGCCGCCACGGCGGCCGATCCGGTGGCCCTGGCCGACCAGTACAGCCAGTACGGCCCGTTGAAGGCCGACGCCGCGGCAGCCGTCATCGAGGCGCTCACGCCGGTGCAGACCCGCTACCACGAGCTGGTCGCCGACGAGGCCGTCCTCACCGAGATCGTGGCCAAGGGGGCCGACAAGGCACGAGCCATTGCCCGGGTCACCCTGGGGCGTGCTCGGGAGGCCGTGGGCCTCCTCCCCCGCTAGCGCGCGAGCTGCTGGCGCGAGGGAGATCAGTCGTCGTCGGCCGCCTTCAGGGCCTCGGCCAGCGGGCGGGGCAGGCTCCAGTGCTGCTCGCCGCGGTGATGCTCCCGCGCCCAGGCAACCGTGATCGGATCGCTGCCCGCCAGCTCCAGCAGATCGGCGCCGAGGTCGGGGTGGAGCAGGTAGAGGCCGACGCGTCGGGCGAAGCCCCGCTGCCGGGTCCAGGTGTGGGCCATCTCCGGGCCAGCCACCTTGGCCGACAGCGTGGCGATCGCGCGGCCGTAGGTGCGCAGGCCCGACTCCACCTTGCCGACGTCGTGGAGCAGCGCGGCGGCCAGCACGGCCCGATCGGCTTCGTGGCCGAGGGCCCGCTGCACGTTGCGCGCCACTCCGGCCGCGTGGCGGCGATCCGGACCGGACATCCGCTGCCACAGGGCGCGCTCACCCGGGAGGAGCAGCTCGTCGATCCACTGCTGGTCAGTCGCCGATGGGCCACCTGGCCGCAACGAGCCGACGAAGCGGCGAGCCAGGTGGGCGAGCCCGGCCACGGCCGGTCAGGCGTGGGTGATGCAGAAGCGAGCCGCGGGCATCGCCTCGAGGCGGGCGGGGGCGATGGGCTCACCGCACGTCTCACAGCGGCCGTAGGTGCCGTCGTCGAGCTTGGTGAGGGCGAGCTCGACCTCCTCGAGCTCGTTGCGGAGCTGGGACGCCAGCGCCTGGTTCTCACCCTGCTCAGCGGCCACCTGGCCCAGGTCCGCGAAGTTGTCGTCGACCCTGCTGTCGCTCGTGCTGGGCTCCAGCGACTCGATCTGGAGGGCCAGGCGATCGCGCTCTGCGGAGAGGGTCTCGCGGACTTGGTCGAGGATCGTCTGGTCAGTCACCACAACAGGCTACTGGGCTGCGATGGCCCTCGGGTGCGAGGAGCGGTACACGTCCCAGAGCCGTTCGGTGGACACCAGCGTGTACAGCTGGGTGGTGCTGATGGACGCATGGCCCAGCAGCTCCTGCACGGCGCGGATGTCGGCACCGTGGTCGAGCATGTGCGTCGCGCAAGAGTGGCGCAGCACGTGCGGGCTGAGGCGGCCGCCCAGCCCCACCCGCTCTCCGTGACGCCTCAGCACGTCCCACGCCCCCTGGCGCGTGAGGCGTCCGCCCCGAGCACCGAGGAACATGGCCTCCTCGTCGCCCCGGCGCTGCCACTGGGTCGGCTCCATGGCGGGGCGCCCGCCCGACTCGAGCCACGCCACGAGCGCCCGCGTGGCGTGGGTGCCGACGGGCACGATCCGTTCCTTGCTGCCCTTGCCGAAGGCCCGCAGCAACGACGCGTCGAGATCGACGTCAGCCAGGGAGAGCCCCACCAGCTCAGAGACCCGCAGGCCCGTCCCGTAGAGGACCTCGAGCATGGCGCGGTCTCGCCGGGCGACGGCGCCATCGCCTTGGGGGGCGGCCAGCAAGCGGCCCACCTCGTCCTCGTTGAGCGCCTTGGGCAGGCCCCGCGGCACCCGCGGGCGCTCGACGTGGGCGGTGGGATCGGCCGGGAGGCGACCCTCGTCGACGAGGAACCGATAGAGGGCGCGCACGGGGACGAGCGCGCGCGCGACCGACGCGGGGGCCAGACCCCGTGCCCGCATGGCGCCGATGTAGGCCACCACGTCAGGCTCTTCGACGCCGGCCACGCCCAGGTCGCGGTCGTGCAACCATGCCGCGAAGGCCCGCAGGTCCCGCCGATAGGCGCTCAGCGTGGCCGGCGAGCGACCCCGCTCGGCGGCCAGCCACAGCAACAGGTCGTCCGCCTCACTCGGGAACGGCGCTGCGGGCGCCGTCACCGCGTCAGGCGCCACGCGGCTCAGCCCCGACGGCGGCCGGCCGTGAGGGTCAGGCCGATGATCGTCTTGGCGTCGGTGATGCGCCCGTCGCGCACCATGTCCAGCGCCACCTCCAGCGAGACCCGTTCGACGATCATGTGCTGCTCCTCGACGCCCTGGCGATCGTCCGCCACCGGGCGCAGGCCCGTGGCGAGGAACACGCCCACGGTCTCGTCGCAGTAGCCGGGCGAGTTGTGGAAGGTCACGAGGTGCTCGAGTCGATCGGCCGCCAGGCCGGCCTCCTCCACGAGCTCGCGCTCGGCCGTACGGGCGTCGGCCTCGCCGTCGACGTCGCGCAGGCCCGCCGGGAGCTCCAAGAGGTCGGCGTCGAGGGCGGCGCGGAACTGGCGGACGAGCGTGACGGTGCCGTCGTCGTGGAGGGGCACGACGGCCACCGCCCCCGGGTGGTGCACCACGTCGCGCTCGAACTCCGTGCCGTCGGGGGCCCGGAAGCGGACCTCGCGCACGCTGAAGCGGAACCCCCGGTGCACCTCGGTCTCGGCGACCTTGGTGAACGGGGCCACTAGCGGGCCGCGACGGACGAGGGCTCTTCGTCGAGACCGAACAGGTGGGGCGAGCGCCCCTCGGCCCGGTCGAGGGCGGCCGCCACGAGATCGCGGAAGAGCGGCGCCGGCCGGGTGGGACGGCTCTTCAGCTCGGGATGGGCCTGGGTGCCGATCCAGAACGGGTGGTCGCGGAGCTCGATGAACTCGACGAGCCGACCGTCCGGCGAGGTGCCCGAGCACCAGAAGGGGCTGTCGTCGAACTTGGCCCGGTACTTGGGGTTGAACTCGTAGCGGTGCCGGTGGCGCTCCGACACCACCGTGGTGCCGTAGGCGGTCGCCACCTGAGACCCCTCGGCCAGCTGGGCGACGTAGGCACCCAGGCGCATGGTGCCGCCCATGTCGGTGACGCCGCGCTGAGTGTCCATCAGGTCGATCACCGGGTGCGGCGTGGTGGGATCGAACTCGCTGGAGTTGGCGCCGGCCAGGCCCAGCACGTTGCGGGCGTAGTCGATCGTCATCATCTGCAGGCCCAGGCACAGGCCGAGACACGGGATGCCGTGCTCACGCGCGTAGCCGGCGGCGGCGATCTTGCCCTCGGTGCCCCGCTCGCCGAAGCCCCCGGGGATCACGATGGCGTCGAGGTCGCGGAGACGGCCCTCGGCCAGCATGCCCTCCACCTCCTCGGCCTGGATCCAGTCGATCTGGATGTTGGCGCCGTGGTGGAAGCCGCCGTGCTTCAACGCCTCCACCACCGAGAGGTAGGCATCCTGGAGGCTCACGTACTTGCCGATGATCCCGACCCGCACCTCGCGGTCGGCCGATTCGATCCGGTCGACGAGGATCTCCCACTCCGAGAGGTCCGGATCGGCGTCGCCCAGCTTCAAGAGCTTGCAGACGACGTCATCGAGGCCCTCCTCGTGGAGCACCAGCGGGATCTCGTAGAGGTTGCGGGCATCGGCCGCGTTCACGACCGCGTCGATGGGCACGTCACAGAGGTTGGAGATCTTGCGCTTGAGCCCCTCGGCAAGGGCCTGCTCGCTGCGTACGACGATGGCGTCGGGCTGGATGCCCCGGCCCCGCAGCTCGGTGACGGAGTGCTGGGTGGGCTTCGTCTTCTGCTCGGCGACGATCATGGGCGCCAGCGTGACGTGGACGTAGCACACGTTGTCGCGCCCCACGTCGAGGCGGAACTGCCGGATCGCCTCGAGGAACGGCAGGATCTCGATGTCGCCCACCGTGCCGCCGACCTCGGTGATCACGACGTCGACGGAGTCGCCGGCCAGCCGGGTGATCCGGCGCTTGATCTCGTCGGTGATGTGCGGGATCACCTGGACGGTCTTGCCCAGGTAGTCGCCGCGCCGCTCGGCAGCCAGGACCGACGAGTAGATCGACCCGGTGGTGGCGTTGGAGTCGCGGGTGAGGTTCTCGTCGATGAAGCGCTCGTAGTGCCCCAGGTCGAGGTCGGTCTCGCCGGCGTCGTCGGTGACGAACACCTCGCCGTGCTCGAAGGGGTTCATCGTGCCGGGATCGACGTTGATGTACGGATCGAGCTTCTGCATCGTGACCCGCAGGCCGCGCGACTTGAGCAGCCGCCCGAGGGACGAGGCGGTGATGCCCTTGCCGAGCGAGGACGCGACCCCACCGGTGACGAAGATGTGCTTGGTCATCGGGGGCCTCCCATGAGCGGAATGATCGACGCAGTCACGGGAGAACACCGTACCGCGAGTCGGGAGGGCCCTCGTGCACCATCACCAGGTGCACCACCGAGGCGGTCAGCACCATGGCGGCCACGCCGGCCACGATGGCCCCTGAATCGTTGAGCAGGCTGCCCAAGACGGCCGCGACGAGGGCGGCCGCGAGTCCGGCGCCCAACGTCGGGATGTGCCCCCGGACCTGGTCGAGGGGACGCGACGGATGCTTGGCGATGAGCACCCAGATGGCGAGCGCGATCGGGATGGCGGCCACCCACAGCGACGACGTGGAGACGGCCATGTTGGCCAGGAGCTTGCGCTGGATGATCGACAGCAGCGGCCCCGGCCCGTCCTCGCCCACGCGCTCGAACAACCGCCCGAGATGGGCCCGCTGGGTCGGCGGCCGGGCCAGGTCGAGGAGCCCGAAGGCGGTGATGGCGACGCCCGTGGCCAGCGCGCCGACCACGAGCGTGCGGAGCCGGATCCGGCGCTTCAGCAGGAGGGCGCCGAACACCAGGATCGTGGGGGTGAAGGCGAGCACCCCACCCACGTCTGCTCCCCAGGTGGGGGCGCCGAGCACCACCAGGGTGACGAGGAGGGCGGCCATGGCGATGAGCCGGCCCCGCCGACCAGGGAGGGCCGAAGAGGCGAAGCAGGCCAGCAGGCACACTGCCGATGCCACCTGGGCGAAGGAGTAGTTGCTGATGCCGTAGAGCCGCGAGTTCCCCGTGGGCGAGTACCCGAAGGCGGCGTTGAGGCTGAGGCGCGAGCCCGTGGTGACATCGACGACGAGGACCCCGGCGACGAGGGCGAGCACCAGCGCCAGGGCCAGGACCGGCTGCTGGCGGCGCCCGGCCAGCGCGGTGGCGAGCGCGGCGGCCAGGAGGGCCACCCCCAGCACCACCACCCAGTAGACGCCGACGCCCAGGTCTTCCAGCGGCAGGCCCCGAGCCAGGTACGAAGCCGGGAGGATGGCCAGATCGACGAGGGCCGCCAGGGCCAGCGTCTGCCGCCAGCGTCGGCTACGCCCCCCGGCGACCACGATCGCCGCACCGGCCGCCACGAGGGCCAGCAGCAGCACCACCACCAGCGTGGTGGGCGTCAGGAGGCGCTCCCGGAACCGCGATGCCTCGTTGAGCGTCACCAGGTGGTCGACGCGGCCGCTGAGCGACCCCCCTGCCGCGTCGACCTCGGCCGGCCGACCCTCCATGGCGGTGGGTCGGGCGATGCCGAAGTGGTCGAGGATGGTCGGCCCGATGTCCACGAGGGTGAGGAAGCCGGCCCGCTGGGTGGAGGCTGACTTGAGGTAGCCCGGCCGGCCGGTGGGCGTCCGCAGGGCCACCGCGGTCAGGTCGCGGTCACCGGGCAGGTTGTAGGGGGCCACGACCAGCACCGAATCGGTGTCGAGGTCGACCGCGGCCAGGACCTCCCCCAGGAGCCGGTCGGTGTCGAGCAGGGCCTGGGCGCGGATGGCGTCGTAGCGGGGGCCTGACACGACCGGGCGGTAGCGCATCGCCCGAGCCAGGTCGGACGCCTCGAGGAGCACGACGCCACCCGTGTCACTCCCGTCGGCCCGAGTCCACGCGCTGCGGAACCGCTCGAGCACCACGGCGGGGTCGAAGCGCTTGCCGAACGGGCTCGTCGGGTCGTCCTGCAGGAGCTCCTTGGCCAGGGCGCCGTCTTCGACGACACCGTTCGGCGACGCCAGCGCCAGGCCGATCTGCCGCTCGTAAGAGGCCCCGATCGAATCGGTGCCGTCCGCGTTCCCGACCACGCTGGTGCGAACCCCCGCCTCGGCCAGCGTGGCGGCGAGCAGCCCGAGCTCGCTGTCATAGGGCTGGGCCGCGTTGCGTCGCACCAAGGTCGGCCAGCTGAGCGACACGAAGGGCCCCGATGGGGCGAGACCTGTGCGGCGCGTGAAGATCTCACCGGCGGCGGAGCCCGAGCTCTGCTCATCGAGGGCCAGCACCTGCCCGTCGACCACCCGCTCGGTGGTGGCGCGGGCCCCCGCCGCGATCGTGAGGTAGGCATCGCCAGGGCCGGATCGAGCGGAGACGCTACGGGGTGCCAGATCGGCCAAGGCGGCCCCCTCGACCAGTCGGGTGAGGGCGGGCAGGTCATGGTCGGCCACCTCGCTCCAGGTGAGCCCCGGCAAGGCCACGATCAGGAGTCGACCCCGTGGCTCGTCCTCGGCCCGCGCCGGAGACGCGGACGCGTGGGGGCCTAGGGCGGTGAGCGCAGTGAGCGCGGCGAGCAGCACTACGACGCTGACCAGGAGCCACGACGCGCTCCCCGCCCGTGCCCGCCTCACCCGTCTCCCCTGACGGAACGCCGGCCCAGCTGGTCGAACAGCCGCAGCGGCGCCACGGCACCAATGATCCGGCTGAACGACACCACCTCGGAGAGCAGCGTGAGACCCAGCAGCACGACGGCCACGATGGTGCGCGCCCCGGGATCGAGGGTGAGCACAGCGGCACAGCCGAGGGCCGCGCCGAGGGCGTTGGCGCCCGTGTCGCCCAGCATGAAGGTCTCGCGCAGGTCACCCACGAGGAGACCGATGGCCGCTCCCGCCACAACGGCCAGCGCCACACCCGTCGCCGAGGTGCCGGCCACGACGGCCAGCGGGAGGTAGCCGACCAGGCCCCACTTGAGGGTCCGGCCAGGGGCTCGGTCGAGGAGGTTGCCCAGGTTGGCGGCCAGAGCGATCAGGGCGCCGTCGAGCAGCACACGGGCGGGCCGGTCGCCGTCGATGGCGCCCGCCAGCACCAGCGCCACCGCCACGCCACCGCCCAGCTTCACGAACCCCGTGGTGACCCGACCCCGCACGGCGGCCGCGATGTGCCCGCGCAGCCCGCGATCGTGGGCATCGCCCAGGAGGTCGTCGACCAGGCCGAGGAACCCGAACATGACCACGGCCCCCAGCACGAGCAGCCGAGCGGGCGCGGTGGCGGCATCGCCGACCCCGACCACCCCCAGCAGGGTGCGGGCCCCGTCGACAGCGACCACCGCCGCGACCAGCACCAGGCCCACCGCGGTGGGGAGGACGTGACCTCGGTAGTTCTGGCGGCTGAGCGCGGGCTGAGCCAGCACGGCACCCGTCGTGGCAAGGAGCGCCGTGACGGCAGCCAAGCCCGCGGCGAGGGCGAGGACGACGGTCATCTGGGCTCCATGTCTAGGTGGGGGGCCGGGTCGAGGGCGGCGATGGCGCGGATGACGAGCACTGGGACGACGACGATGAGCATGGTGGCGGGAACGGCGATCGACGAGTCGTTGGCCACGAGCCCGACCGACGCCAGCACACCGAGGCCGGCCGCCGCCGCCGCCATGGGTGGGTGGCCACGGGTCAGGACGGCGCGGGCGTCGAGGCGTCCGCTGGCCACCAGCACCACGTAGGCGCCGACCCCCACGATGAGCGCCAGCACCAGGGCCCAGACGGCCAGATCGGCGCCCCCGAAGCTGGCCTGGAGTCGCCGCGTGAGGCTGTCGAGGAACGGTCCCCATCGCCCGTCGACGAGATGCTCGGCCAACCGGGCCAGGTGCGTGCGCGAGCCGGGCGGGCGGGCGATGTCGACGAAGGCGAAGGCGACCACGATCGCCCCGGAGGCCAGCCCGAGCAGCACGACGTCGAGCGCTCGCAGGCGACGCCCGGACAGCACGATGGCGGTGATCCCGAAGGCCGGCACCATCGAGAGCACCCCGCCGACGTCGGCGCCCAGCATCGGGAGACCCTCCACCAGCACCACGCCGCCGAGCAGGGCATACGCCTGCGGGAGGCCCCGCGGCCCGTAGCGGTCGACGATCAGGGCGGCCAGCACGATGGCGGCCGCACCGAACAGGGCGAAGGCCAGGTTGCCGAGCCCGGCAAAGCGGCCGGCGACGGCGACCGAGTACCCGAACACGGCGTTCACCTGCAGCGGCGCCCCCAGGATCACGTCGACGCCGATCAGGGCCACGATGCCGCCCGTCCCGACCAGCACGCCTGCGCCGGGGCGCGCTCGCTCCACGCCCCATGCCAGCAGGCCCACGACGGCCGCAGTAGCGCCCAGCGCGGCCAGGTAGGCCCCCACGTGGCCCACGAGAGCAGCCGAGCGCCCGAGGACGAAGGTGGCCGGAACCACGCCGAGGGCGCTGAGCGCGATCGGGGGGAGCAGGCGTCGCCACCGGGCGCGCCGTCGGGTGGCGATCGTCGTGGCGACGGCCAGCACAGCGAGGCCGCCGATGATGACGGGCACGACGATGGGCATGAGGTCGTCGCGGTGGCCAGCGGCGGCGGCCGCGGCCGCAAGCTTGGCGACTCGATCGCCCTGACGCCCGCGACGCACCTCGAACGGCCGGCCTTCGATCTCGTCGGGCGGCGCCTCGCCGAGGAGCCCGAGGATCGTCGGTGCGATGTCTGCGAGCTGCACGTAGCCGTCGCGTCGGGTTGTGGAGGAGCGCAGCAGGCCACCAGTGACCCCTGGCGCCCTCAGGAGGGCCACGGCCAGCTCGGGCGACCGGGCCGCGGCGACGGGCGACACGATGAGCACCGCGTCGTGCTCAGGGTCGGTGCGAGCCAGGAGCTCGGCGAGGAGCTGATCCGTGCTGGCCATGGCCGCCGCGCGCAGGGCACTGCCCTGAGGAACGGTCGAGCGCGCCGCGTAGCCCTGCGCCCGGCTGAGGTCGGAGGCCTCGACCAGCACCACCGATCGTCCGGGAGCGCCCCACGCGGCATCGAAGGCGCGGAGCACGGCGTCATGGTTGAGTCGGCGGCCGTAGGGCGCGATCGGATCGTCGACGAGCAGGCCGCGCCCGACAGTGCCACCCGGGACGATCCCGTCGGAACCCATGAGCGCGGCGGCCGCCCCCCGGGCGTAGGCACCATCCGGAGGCGGCTCGTCGCTCACGAACCCCTCCGCGGCATCGGCGTTGGCGATCACCGCACGGGCCACGCCGGCGGCCGCCAGCAGGTCGCCGAGACGTCCCGGAGACGCCCCGAAGGACGACGCCTCGTTGCGGTCGATGGCCGCGCCGACCGGCAGGTAGGCCACCCCGGACGGGACCCGCCCGAGGCGGCGCCGGAGGAGGTCGTCGGTGCGCACGCCGGCGTAGAACTCGTCGGGGTCGAGCGCGACGGCGACGTCGATCCGCGGCGCGATGGCACGGGTGCCGGCCCCGATGGACAGGTAGGCGTCGGTGGTCGAGGCGCCGCGGCGCCCGATCCGGGTCGAGAGGTCACCGATGGCCGCTTGGGCGGCCAATCGGCCCAGCGCGGGGAGCTGCCCGCTGCGGACCTGGCCCCACGTCACGCCAGGAAGCGACACGACCAGCACCCGCTGCACGGCCGGTCGCCCGACAGGCGTGGCGCGCCCGCAGCCGCCGATCACGCTCAGCAGGACGACGAGAGCGAGGGCCCGACGGGGCCAGGCCCGGCTCACGCCAGCACCTCGGGCATCCCGTCGGTGTCGACACCGGCGTCCACCCGCCGGGTGAGTCCCGCGTGGAGCCCGAGCAGGCGGTACCCGCCCAGGACGCACCCCGTCCCGACAGCACCGATGCCGCTGAGGATCCCCACCGTCACCAGTCGTCCAGTGGTGGGATCGAGGAGCGCGCCGCTCGTCATCCACGCGGCGACCCCGATGGCACCTGAGAGCGCCACCACCCGGCCGAGGGCGTGCGGCCACACCGAGCCGCCGACCTGACGGGCCAGCCCGACGGCGAGGTAGACGCTGCCGAGGAGGTAGGCCAGCGAGTGCCCGGCACCCAGCACCGCCAGGCGGGCCGAGCCGTGCACCGCCACCGAGCCGACCACCATCACGGCGACGCCCGCGACCGCCACGACCAGCGAGGTGAGGCCAGGGGTGCGGCTGTCGCCGAGCGCGTAGTACGCCCGAGCCAGGAGCAAGAACGCGCCGTACGGGAGCAGGCCCACCGCCAGGGGCGCCAAGGCGGCGGCCAAGAGCCCCGGGCCGTCTGCGGTCACGGCACCGAAGGACACGAGGCGCATCGTGGGCAGGGCCAGGGCCATGATCCCAGCGCTCACCGGAACGACGAGCAGTGCCATGCGCTCCATCGACCACCGCACCGAGGCCCGGAACCGCTGGAGGTCCGCGTCCCGCGCCTCCGTCACGAGCTCGGGGAGGATGGCCGTGTGGATGGGCTGGGCGAGGATCGCGTAGGGCGCCAGGAAGAACACCCACGCCACCTGGTACGCCACCACGCCGCCGGCCACCGCGCCGCCGGTGACGATGGCGCCACCCAGGAGCAGACCGGCGCCCGTGTGGAGGACCACCCCCCATCCCGAGTGCCGCAGCACCGCCAGCACGCGCGGGTCGCGTCCGGGCCAGCGGGGCCGAAGCTTGAACCCGGCGGCATGGGTGGCGAGCAGCAAGGATCCGACGAAGGCCACCACACCACCGGTGCGGGGGGCCACCAGCAGCCACCGTGCCCCGCTGCTCAGGCCGAACCCGGGCCGCGGGCCCACCGCGGCCCGGAACGCGAGCAAGCACGCGACCATGACGATGGTGTTGCCGATCGGGGCGGCCGCGGTGACGGCGAAGCGGCGCTTGGCGTAGAGGACGGCGGTGGCGACGGTGCCGGCCGCGTAGAGCATCACCTGGGGCACGAAGAACCGCAGGAGGTAGGTGACGAGCGAACGCTGCTCTGCAACGACCCCATCGGGCACGCCGATCGTCAGCAGCCGGGCCAGCGCGGGCGCGCCGACGGTGCCCACCACCGACACGCCGCCGAGGACGACCAGCGCGACCCCGAGCACTCCCCCGGCCACCTCTTGCGCGCCGTCGTCGTCCCCCTCGTCGAGCAGGGAGACGAAGGTCGGCACCAGCACGGCCGACAGCGCTCCGGCGGCCAGCAGCTCGAACAAGATGTTCGAGACCGAGTTGGCGGCCTGGAAGGCGTTGCCGAGGTACGTCGTACCGAGGACGGCGGCCACGACGAGCACGCGCACGAAGCCCACCAGACGGGAGGCCGCCGCGATGGCTCCCATGCCGAGCGCCGCGCGCGACGTGCGGACGGCGGCGGTCACGTCTCCGGATCGGAGCCGGGGAGCAGCCTGCCTGCGCCGGGTGCCACCCCGTAGTGGCCAGTTCGCTGCGCACCGAGGTCCTCGAGCGCCAGCACCATGGCGGCCAGGCCGGCGGCCGTGTCGAGGTCGTCGACTGTGCTGACCCGGTCACGGGTGAGCTCGCCTTCGCGCAGCCGGCCGACGAACGTCGTGCGTCGTTCGCCCTCTGGAGCCAGCTTGCCCTTGGCGTCGCGGATCTCGACCTCCCCCTGGGCGGCCACGGCCGGAGCGATCCCACCGTCAGCCACGAGCTCGTCGAACAGCGACGCCATGAACACGGTGGCACCGGCATCGGGCGCCGCATCAGACACCACCACGTAGCGAACGTCAGCGCCCGGCAGCAGCACCCGGTCGTCGGCGGCGCCGGCCAGCGCGTCGTACTCGAGGAACCCGGCCTGCTGGAGTGCGCTGACGAGGGGCAGCTCGGCCGGCGGCGTCGGCGTCGCCTCGGCGGGGACGGTGGTGGGAGCGGCCGGATCCACCGGGGCGGCGGGCGCGACGGGGGGCTCGGGCTCGGCCCGCGCCTGGCTGGCGGTGTCGAGCAGCTCGGCCAAGCGGACGGCCGCGTTGCGACGCAGGCGGTCGACGTCTTGGGTGCTCAGCCCGAGGGCACCGGCCAGATCCGTGACCTCGCCGGTGTCGTCGAGCGACCAGCGATCGCTGAGCCACCAGGTGCCGCTCACCGGCGCGCCCGACGCGGCGAGGGCGTCGACCACGCGGTCGACGAGCGCCTCGTCGGTGCCCTGGGCCGCGACCACGAGGACGGGGACGGCGTCGAGGTGGCCCCCGAGGAGCCGCTCGGGCAGCTCCTCGGCCAGCTCGATGTCGCGCTGCTCGAGTGCGTCGACGCGGTTGAGCAGCTCCTCGTTGGCGGCGTCGGTGTCGTCGACCGCCTTCTGCACGGTGTCGAGCTGGTTCTTGAGGGTGTCGACGGTGACGCGCTCGAGGAAGGTCGAGCCCAGCGTGAGCCCGATCCCGAGCGCGAGGAAGACCGCTGTGATGCTGACGATGTGGTAGCGGAGGTTGACCACGAGTGACCGGCCTAGGAGGTGAGGGAGAGCCAGTAGCCGCGCAGGACGAGGCGCACCGGCTCGCTGATGATGATGATGACGACGAGGGTGAAGATGGCCGAGAGCACCAAGAGGGCCAGGTCACCCTTGCGGACGGTGTGGTGGTACAGCCGGCTGACGCCCTTGGCATCGACGAGGATCGGGCCGACCTTCATGCGCACGAGGAAGGTGGAGGCCATGCCGGCCCTGCCCTTGTCGAAGAACTCCACCATCGAGCTGTGGGTGCCGACGGCAACGATCAGCTCCGCACCCTTCTCGTAGGCGAGCAGCATGGCGATGTCCTCGCTGGTGCCGGCCGCGGAGTACACCACGTGCTCGAGCCCGAGCTCGTTCAGGCGCTCAGAGCCCGGCGCCCGCCCATCCCGGTAGCCGTGCACCACCAGGGTGGCGCCGCACCGCAGCGCCCGCTCCGAGACGGAGTCCATGTCCCCGATGATGATGTCGGGCGTGTGGCCGATCTCGAGCAGCGCATCGGCCCCGCCATCCACGCCCACCAGGAGCGGCCGCATCTCGGCCAGGTACCCGCTGCGCCGGAGGGTGTCGAGGTCCTCCTTGTACTCAGCGCCTCGCACGACGATCAGGACGTGACGGTCCTTCATCTCCAGTGCGATGTCGGGGATGTCAGGCTCGTCGAGCAGGAGGTGGCGCTCCTCGTGCAGGTAGGAGAGGGTGTTCTCTGCGAAGCGCTCGAGCTCGTCGCCCATGGACTGGCGTGCCGTCTCGATGCGGTCCTCGAGGAGCTGCATGCTCTGGCGGGTGCCGGATGCCACGACCTTGCCGTCCACCAGCACGTCGCCGCCGTCGATCGTGATCACCTGCCCGTCGGCGATGTCGGTCATGACGTCCTCGCCCACCTCGTCGATGAGCGGGATGCCAGCCGCGCAGATGAGCAACGGGCCGAGGTTGGGATAGCGGCCGCTCACCGACTGCCGGGCGTTGATCACGCCACCGGCCTGCGCCTCGACGATCGTCTCGGCGGCGACGCGGTCGAGGTCGGCGTGGTCGATCACCATCACCTCGCCGGGCTGGATGCGCTTCACCAGCTGCTTCGTGCGGGTGTCCACCCGAGCGGTGGCCGTGTGCGACTCCGGTTCACGCGGGGTCCGAGCCACTAGCGACCTCCTCGTTCGCGGGTGGCCGACGCCAGCAGCTCGGCGGCATGGTCTCGGGCCGTCTGGCTCTCTGGCTGCCCCGAGAGCATGCGCGAGAGCTCGGCGACGCGCATCGCCTCGTCGAGCTGCTGGATGTGGGCCACCGTGTGATCCTCGCCGCTCTCCTTGGTCACGCGCACATGCGCATGGGCGAACGCCGCCACCTGAGGCAGGTGGGTGACGACCAGCACCTGCTGCTCGGCGCCCAGGGCGGCCAGCGATCGACCCACCGCCACGGCCGCCTCGCCGCCGATTCCCGCGTCGACCTCGTCGAACACGAGCGTGGGCGGACCGGCGGTGAGCACCAGACGAAGGGCCAGCATCGTGCGGGCCAGCTCGCCGCCGGAGGCCACCTTGGCCAGCGGCAGAGCGGGCGACCCGGGATTGGCGGCCAGCTCGAGGAGCACTCCGTCGGCTGGGTCGTCGCCGTCCACCGCCACGGCCACACGGGCCTTCGGCATGGCCAACACGACCAGGTGCTCCTGGACGGCGGCCGCGAGAGCGGGCGCAGCCGCGCGGCGCCGACGGGCCACCTCCGCGGCGGCGGCGCCCACCGCGGCCAGCGCATCAGCTCGGGCGACGTCGAGCTCGCCGGCCCGCCGATCGTGCTGTTCCAGCTCGGCCAGGCGCGCTGCCACCTCGTCGCTGAAGCCCAGCACCTCGGCGAGGGTGGCGCCGTACTTCCGACGCAGGTCGTGGAGCAGCTGGCGCCGGAGGCGCACCACGTCGAGTCGTTCGGGATCGTCGGCGATGCCCTCGCCAGCGGCTCGCAGGTCGGCAGCCAGGTCGGCCAGCTCGGCGGCGAGGTCTCGGAGCCGGGCCTCCTGCGCTGCGAACGGCGCCCGTCCGGTCACGGCGGCCTGGGCCACGCCCAGCAGGTCGGCCGCCCCGCCATCGGCTGCGAGGGCGGCCACAGCATGAGCGGCTGCCTCCTGGTGGGCCACGGCATCGGCGAGGAGGCTCTCCTCGGCGTCGAGCGCCTCGTCCTCGTCGGGCCCGGTGATGGCGGCGGCGGCCAGCTCGTCGCGCTGGAAGCGCAGGAGATCGATCTCCCGAGCCCGCAACCGCTCATCGCCGCCGAGCGCCGCGAGCTGACCGTCGATCTGATGCAGGCGAGCGCGAGCCGCGGCCAGGTCGTCGAGCTCGATGCCTGCGAAGCGGTCGAGGGCAGCCCGCTGCACGGCGGGCGACAGGAGCGATTGATGGGCGTGCTGGCCATGCAGGTCCACAAGACGCTCGCCCCACTCCGCGAGTGCCTGGATGGTGGCCAGGCGCCCGTTCACATAGGCCCGACTGCGCCCGTTGGCCGGGATGGCCCGGGCCAGGACCACCTCGTCGTCGCCAGTCGGGTCGGCATCAGGCAGGAGAAAGCGCCCTTCCACCCAGGCCTCGTCGGCACCGGTCCGGACCAGCACGGGGTCGGCGCGACCGCCGACGAGCAGCTCGATGGCGTCCACCACGAGGGTCTTGCCGGCGCCGGTCTCGCCGGTCACGACGGTCATGCCCGCGCCGAGGACGAGGCGGAGGTCCTCGATCACCCCCAGGTCGCGCACAGCGAGCTCCACCAACATGGCCGCGATCCGCCCTACCGGTCGTTCAGACCGAACTTGGTCTTCAGGATCTGGAGGAAGTCACGCGGCCCGAAGGTGACGAGACGGGCTGAGCACGGCGCCGCCGTGCAGGTGATGGCATCGCCCTCACCGAGCTCGCCGAGGTTGCGGCCGTCCACGCTCAGCGTGGCCGTCCGGTGGCCCTGCACGACGATGCGCACGAGCGCCTCCGGCTCGAGGACCAAGGTGCGGTCGAAGAGCATGTGCGGCGACACGGGGGTGAGCAGCTGGGCGCGGTGCCGGGGCGCCACGATGGGTCCTCGGGCTGAGAAGGCGTAGGCGGTGGAGCCGGTGGGGGTGGCGACGATGAGCCCGTCGGCGGCATAGGTGGTGAAGAACTCCCCGTCGACCTCCACGGCCAGTCGCACGGTGTGGCCCATCGGCGTCTTCTCCAGCACGGCCTCGTTGAAGGCAAGGTGCTCGACGACCTCGCCCTGCACGGGCTCGACGCGCACCGCCAGCAGCATGCGCTCCTCGATGCCACCCTCCCCGGCGAGGAACCGACGCAGGGCGTCCAGGGCGTCGGCGGGCTCGACGTCGGTCAGGTAGCCGAGCTGGCCGACGTTGACACCGAGAACCGGTACCCCCGCGCCGGCGACGAGCTCGACGGTGCGCAGCATCGTGCCGTCTCCGCCGAGGCTCACCGCCACATCGAGGCCACGGGGGAGGTCCTCGTCGCGGCACCCATGGGCGCCCAGGCCAGCCAGGTCGGCATCGGGTCGCGGCAGTCGAACGTCGTGGCCCTCGGCGAGGAGCCACGCGGCCATCTGGCCGGCCAGGTCGGCAGCCTGGCGGCGCTCGTGGTGCACCACCATGGCGACGGTGCTCATGAGCGACCCGCGGCGAGCAGACGATCGGCCTCTCCCAGCGCGCCGTCCAGCAGCGCGGCGGGGGCCGTCGGGGGCTGGGCGGTGGCCGTGCGGGCGTGCAGGAGGAACTCGACGTTGCCGTCGGCGCCGGTGAGAGGAGACGCCATGGCCCCCATGATGACGGCTCCGAGCTCCAGGAGCGCGGCAACCACCTCGTCGAGCACTCGCCGCCAGATGGCCGGGTCGGTGATGACGCCCTTGCCCCGGGCCGCTTCCTGGCGTCCCGCCTCGAACTGGGGCTTCACGAGGAGCACCACGTCGGCGCCCGGCTCGGCCAGCGGCAGCATGGCCGGCAGCACGGTCCGCAACGAGATGAAGGAGAGGTCGGCCACCAGCACCTCCGCCAGGGCTCCGAGATCCCCGGGGAGGAGGTCGCGCGCGTTCGTGCGCTCGCGGACGTCCACGCGTGGGTCGGCCCGCAGCCGCTGGTGGAGCTGCCCGTAGCCAACGTCGACGGCCACCACCGACTGTGCGCCGCGCTGCAGGAGGCAGTCGGTGAACCCGCCAGTCGATGCGCCGAGATCGGCGGCCCGGCGTCCGGTCACCTCGATGTCGAACCGGTCGAGGGCCCCGGCCAGCTTCTCGCCGCCGCGACCCACGAAGCGAGGTCGTGGACCCAGCACGTGCACAGCTTCCTCGGGCGCGACGAGACGGGCCGCCTTGTCGGCGGGCGCGCCACCCACGATGACCCGCCCGGCGGCGATGTCGGCCTGCGCCTGCTGGCGGCTGTCGGCCAGGCCCCGCCGGACCAGCTCGGCGTCGAGACGACGGCGAGCCAGGAGGTCAGGCCTGCTTCTTGGCCGGGGCCTTCTTGGCCGGGGCCTTCTTGGCGGCCGCCTTCTTGGCCGGGGCCTTCTTGGCCGCCGCCCTCTTGGCCGGCGCACTCTTGGCGGGGGCCTTCTTGGCCGGCGCACTCTTGGCGGGGGCCTTCTTGGCGGCGGCCTTGGCGCCACCCAAGAGCCCGGCGATGCGGCGCTCGAGCTTGTCGATGTCGTCCTGGCTGGCCAGACCGAGCGAGGTGATCTGCGTGCGCACCTCCTTGCGGACCGCCTCGATCAGCTTCTCGCTGCTCTTGCGGCTGCGCTCGAGGAGGTCGGCCACGGCCTCGCGGGCCTGGTCGGCCTGCACCTCACCCGCCTTCACCAGGTCGGTCACGAGTGCCTCGGCCCGGGACTGCGTGAGGGTCGTGAACTCGATGCCCGCATCGACATATCGCTTGATGAAGTCGTTCTGCGCCATGGGCGCGGAGCCTAGGGGCCGGGTCGACTGCTTGCACAAGTTCGCACCCCGGTCACGGGCCGGCGAGCAGGGCCTCGACGTAGCCGGCCAGGTCCGGCGCCACGACCAGGGGTGTCGGCACCACACCGTCGCCCGAGCCGGCGATCCCGCTCAGCACCAGCACGAACTCGTAGCCGAGGGCGACGGCGAACCGACCGTCGGTCTCGGGGCGATCGCCCACCATGGTGCCGCCGGGCCCCAACCGAGCACGCACGAGATCCACCATCGGGCGGTGGGGCTTGCCGGCGATGACGGGCTCGACCCCGGCCGCGGTCGCCACCGCCGCCAAGATGGCCCCGCCGCCGGGGATCGGACCATCGGGCGTGGGATAGGTGGCGTCATCGTTCGTGGCCAGCAGGCGGGCTCCCCCACGCACCGCGCCGGCCGCGGCACGGAGTCGCTCGTAGTCGAAGTCGAGGTGCATGCCGACCATCACCGCATCGGCCGGCCCGTCCCAAACGGGCAGCGCACCCCGTCCCTCGATCGCCTCCACCACCCCAGGCCCCGCGCACACGAGCACCCGCTCGCCCGGCTCGACCAACGTCGCCGCGGCCATGGCCGACGTGATCACGTCGCCGCGGGCAGGGATCCCATGGTGCGCGAGCTTCTCCTCGACCACGCCCACGGGGTGGTTCGAGTTGTTCGTGCAGAAGACCACCTGGTGGCCGGCAGCCCGCAAGGCGGTCACGGCGTCAGCGGCCCCAGGGATGGGCTCGTCAGCGAGCCACACCACACCATCGAGGTCCAGTGCGAAGCCCATCACGCCAGCCTGGCAGACTCGGGCCGTGGCCCGATTCGAGCCGTTTCCCGGCATCCGCTATGACCTTGCCCGCACGCCGCTCGACAGGGTGATCGCACCGCCGTACGACGTCATCGACGCCGCGCAGCGGGCGGAGCTGGCGGCCCGCGACCCGCACAACGCCGTCGTGGTCGACCTCCCGGCGGAGACCGACGGCGATGGCCGCTACGAGCTGGCCAACGCGGCGCTCGCCGCTTGGCTGGCGGACGGGGTGCTCGTCACCGACGAGCGACCGTCCTTCACGATCTATCGCATGATGGCCACCGACGAAGCGGGCCGCGAGCGAACCACCACGGGCGTCATCGGGGCCCTCGAGCTGCGGCCGCCTGGAACCGACATCCTTCCCCACGAGCACACCACCCCGAAGGCCAAGAGCGACCGGCTCGACCTGTTGCGCTCGTGCCGCGCCAACCTCTCCGCCATCTGGGGGCTCTCCTTGGCCAAGGGGCTCACCGACCTGCTCCCGACCCACGAACCACCGTCGGCCGATCTCGTCGACGACGACGGCGTGCGCCACACCATCTGGATCGTGGACGACCCGACGGTGCTGGCCGCCATCTCGGAGGTCGTGTCAGCGCAGCCGATCGTGGTGGCCGACGGTCACCATCGCTACGAGACGTCACTCGCCTACAAGGCTGAGCGGGAGGCCTCCGAGGGCGAGGCCGGCTTGGCCGGCTCCACCATGGCCTACGTCGTCGAGCTGGTGGAGGACGAGCTGACCGTCCACGCCATCCACCGGCTCCTCACGGGCCTCCCGGACGGCACTGACATCCTCGCCGCCCTCTCGCCATGGTTCGAGGACGCCGGACCGCCTCCGGCGGATACCCCTGTCACGGAAGCGATGGCGCGAGCCGGCTGCCTCACCCTCGTGCTCCCCGATGGCGAGGTGCTGCTGCGGCCTCGCCCCGAGGTGCTGGCGGAGGCCCGTGACCTCGACTCCAGTCGGCTCGACGTCGCCCTCGCGGCTCTTCCAGACCACCAGCTCAGCTTCCAGCACGGCGTCGACAACGTGCGAGCCGCGGTGGGCGCAGGGGCCGCCGACGCGGGCGTGCTGTTGCGGCCGGCCACGGTCGCCCAGATCGAGGCCACCGCTCACGGGGGTGAGCGCATGCCGCCCAAGACGACGTTCTTCCACCCGAAGCCCAAGACAGGCCTCGTCTTTCGAGGGCTCTGAACGCCGACTCAGGTCTCCCGGGAGATGCTGACCTCGGTGGGGTTGGCCAGCATGTCGAACACCGCCGAGTACTTCGCCCCCGCAGCCAGCAGCGCATCCTTCTGCGCGTCGTCGCAGTCGGCATCGATGTCGAACGTGAGGCTCACGTCGCTGAAGCCCTTGCGAACGTCGGGATCGATGCCGAGCACGCCGCGCACGTCGATGTTGGCGACCACCTGCGACGAGACCCGGTTGAGCTTGATGTTGCGGGCCGCCGCGCCGGTGGCGATGCCCGCTGTGACGCACGCCGCCAGCGCATGGAGCACGTACTCCTGAGGCGTCGGGCCATGGCCATGGCCCAACGTGGGGTGGTCGGCCTTGAAGGCGAACTCCTGCACGTGCTTCTGGGCGGCACCGATGCCATACCACTCGTAGATCGACGACTGGCTGGCGGTGCCCTCGACCCACTCGTTCTTCGCCGAGAACTTGAACTGGGCCAGGTCCCCGTTGTCACGGAACTTGGCGATGGCCCCGAACATCTTGTCGCACGGAACCCCGTTGATCTCTTCTCCTGGCTCAGCCATGTGGACGATCTCCCCCTCTGGTCCGACGGAGCAAACCGTACCAACGGCCCGTCCGCCGCGCTCCGGAGGTGCCCAGCCGCCAACGCGCCTAGCGTGACCGGGGATCCGAACCGGAGGTGGCGCCGTGTCGTGGGAGATGGTGGACGAGGGTTGGGGACGGCGAGCGGTCGACTTCGCGACGCTGAGCGAGCCCGCCAACTGCCGCGAGTACCTCACGATGCACCACCGACTCGACGTCGGTGCCGGCGACCGTCTCCTCGATGTGGCCTGCGGCTCCGGGCTCGCCATCGAGCTGGCCCGCATCCGGGGCGCTGTCTGCGCCGGCATCGACGCCTCCGAGCGGCTGATCGCCGTCGCTCAGGACCGCAGCGCGGCAGCCGACATCCGGGTGGGTGACATGCAGGCCCTGCCGTGGGACGACGAGACCTTCGACGTCGTCACGAGCTTCCGCGGGATCTGGGGCACCACCCCAGCGGCGGTCGAGGAGGCGCACCGCGTGCTGGCGCCCGGCGGGCGCCTCGGGATCACGGTGTGGGGCAACGTCGGCAAGTCGCCCGGGGCCTGGATGATGGAGCCCTTCCAGTGGGCCACGGATGACAAGGTGCGGCACCAGGCCGACATGGTGGCCCTCGGACGGCCCGGTGTCGGTGAGGCCTTCCTCCACGACCGCGGCTTCGATGTCGGCGAGCGCTTCGAGATCCCCTACGCCGTCGAGTACGCCGACCCGGCCGCGTACGCCCGGGGCCTGGCGTCGACGGGACCGGCCTACGAGTCGATCCAGAGCCTCGGCGAGGACGTCTTCATCGCCCGCGCCACCGCCCTCGCCGAGGCCCGCGTGCGCGACGGGCTCCCCCTCCGAGGTGAGATCCAGCTGTTCGGGTACGTCGGCACGAAGGCCTGACGTCTCCTCAGCGACTCGTGGCGAGGTGGCGCTGCAGGTGCGTGGCGAGGTCGTCGGTGTCGTCGCCCGCACCGTGGATGAAGCTCGACTTGCGGCGTCGCAGGAACGTGCCGCCGAGGAAGTAGACGCCGGGCGCGTCCACCACCCCACCGTCGTGGCGCAGCCGACCCACAGCATCCAAGACCGGGAGCTCGACCCAGGACAGATCGGGCCGGAAGCCGGTCGCCCAGACGATCGTGCGGATCTCGCCGCGTGCGAGGTCGAGCATCAACGGGGCACCCGCCGTGACGCGGGTCGGCTCGAAGCGCTCAGGGGGTGTGACCTCGCCATCGAGGTCGTGCTCGGTGATCCACGCGTCGATCTCATCGAGCAGCCGATCGAGCTTCTGATCAGCGAGGGCGCAGTGGTTCCGCAGTCCCCCGGAGAACAGGACGACACCGTCTCGGATGGCGCCGATGCGACCTCGGAGCGCCACCCCGGCGTCGGTGAGGGAGTTGAGGTCGAGCGTTCGTCGCTCCGGGGTGCCGATCAGCTGAGGTGAGGCCGTGCCACGGGCCTTCAGGATCTCCTGGACGTCGTCGTAGCGCTCGTCGAGCCGCCCGATGGCATCCATCCAGTGCTGGATGTCGCGGCCTCGGTAGGTGCGCGGCATGCGCACGTGCTCACCGACAGCCAGGGTGACGGGTCGGCCTGATGCATGGATCTCGTCGGCCATCTGGATGCCGGTGGCCGCCGCACCGACCACCAGGACCCCACCCTCCGGGAGCTCATCGGGGTGGCGGTACTCGAGCGGGTTCACGGTCCGGATCCCCTCGGGCACCGATGCCGCGAAGTCGGGCACGCTCGGCAGGGCGCTGGCTCCGGCCGCCAGGACCACGCTGCGGCAGCGCCACGTCCCCTGATCGCTCACCACGGCGTAGCCGTCGCCGGCCGGGCGCACCGCAGAGACCGTCGTGCCGGCCCGCACAGGGGCGTCGATCACCGTCGCGTAGCCCTGGATGAACTGGGCGATCTCGGCGCCGGTCATGAAGCCGTCGGGGTCGTCGCCGTCGTAGGTCGCGCCCGGGAGGCGGGTCTGCCAGTTGGGGGTGAGCAGCGTGAACGAGTCCCAGCGCTGCCGCCGCCACGCGCTGGCCACCTCGCCCTGCTCGAGCACCACGTGCTCGATGCCCCGGTCGGACAGACGCTTGCTCATCGCCAGCCCGTTGTGGCCGCCCCCGATGATCACGGTGGTCGAGACGAGGTCAGGCACGACGCCAGGTCTCCCAGCTCACCCTTGCGCGCCGACCTCCCAGGTGGCCCCGGAGCGCAGCAGGGCCTCGAGATCGCCGGGGCCCTTGGCCCGCGTCGCCTCCTCGAGCTGGCGGTCGACCTCGGCGGCGTACTCGAGGCGCTCGACCGCACGGAACACGCCGATGGGCGTGGGCTCGTAGGGGCCCCGCGCCAGCCGGGACAGCATGAAGGCCACCCCCGGATCGGTGCGGGCCTCGTCGTGCACCAGCAGCGCCTCCTCCCCGACGTCGGCCACCTCCACGATGCGGGCCCCGTGCTGGGCGTCGAGCACCACGCCGTGCTGGCCCTCGGCCCCGAAGCGGATGGGTTCACCGTGACGCAACGGGATCAGCATGTCGTCGCGCACCGACTTGGCTGTGACGCCTTCGAAGGCAGCGTCGTTGAACACGTTGCAGTTCTGGAACACCTCGACGAAGGCGGCGCCCTGATGCTCATGGGCCCGACGGAACGTCTCGATCATGTGAGCCCGGTCCATGTCGTGGGTGCGGGCCACGAAGCTGGCCTCGGCCCCGATGGCCAGTGAGAGCGGGTTGAACGGATGGTCGAGGCTGCCGAACGGCGTGGACTTGGTGACCTTTCCCAGCTCGCTCGCCGGGGAGTACTGGCCCTTGGTGAGCCCGTAGATCTGGTTGTTGAACATCAGGATCGTGATGTCGATGTTCCGCCGCAGCGCGTGGATCAGGTGGTTGCCGCCGATCGACAGCGCGTCGCCATCGCCCGAGACGACCCACACGTCGAGGTCAGGACGGGCCATGGCCAGGCCGGTGGCGATGGCCGGTGCCCGGCCGTGGATCGAGTGCAGCCCGTAGGTGTTCATGTAGTACGGGCTGCACTCGATCCACGGCCGGGCACCGGCCATCGCCACCGGCCTGGCCATGGCCCGTCCTGACCTCGACGTGTG
>JBKJIL010000213.1:0-8015 GCA_046598435.1 Acidimicrobiales bacterium | reverse complement strand
CTTGCCCGACCCGCCCGTGCCGGTGATGCCCAGCACCGGCACCGTGCGAGCCGCCGCGAGGGCGTGGACCTGTGCGAGGAGGGCCGGGTCGAGGCGCCCGAGCTCGAGCGCGGTGATGACCCGGGCCAGCGCGCCCTGGTCGCCGGCCAGGAGACCGTCGAGGTCGAGCACCGGCTCGCCGAGCGGGTCCACGTCGCAGGCCGCGACGATCGTGTTGATCATGCGGGCCAGGCCCAGGTGCTGGCCGTCCTCCGGGGAGAAGATCTGGGTGACGCCGTAGGCCTGCAGCTCGGCGATCTCACTGGGGATGATGACGCCACCGCCGCCCCCATAGACCTTCACGTGGCCACGACCCTGCTCGCGGAGCCGGTCGACGAGGTACCGGAAGTACTCGAGGTGGCCACCTTGGTACGACGAGACGGCTACGCCCTGCGCGTCCTCTTGTACGACAGCCGTGATCACCTCGTCCACCGAGCGGTTGTGGCCCAGGTGGATCACCTCGCAGCCCTGCGCCTGCAGGATGCGGCGCATGATGTTGATGGCCGCGTCGTGCCCGTCGAACAGGCTCGCGGCGGTGACGATCCGCACGGGATTGGTCGGTACGTGCAGGTTCGAGCCCTCCGTCATGACCTGAGGGTACGGGGAAACCGCAGGTGAGCCGAGTCCGGGTCCTCGCTAGGCCGTGCGGATCGTGTCACCGATTCGCTCCCGTGAGGCGAGGGGTAGGTTCGACGCATGTCCGAGATCCTCGAGGTCGACCTCCTACGGTTCGAGCGGGGCGACTCGGCCGCCCGTGCTGCGGTGGTCGACGGCGTCCGTCGCAGCCTGGCCACCGGGTTCGTCTACACGAGCCACGACCTCCCTGAGGAGGTCATCGACCAGGCCTACGACAAGCTGGCGCAGTTCTTCTCGATGGACCAGGCCACCAAGTCGAAGTTCGTCGCTCCTGGCTCGAACGGCCAGACCGGGTACACGGGGCTGCTGGTGGAGACGGCGGCCACGGCCGACGTGCCCGACTGGAAGGAGATGCTCAACTGGAGCGACGAGCCTCCGGTGGGTCATCCCCTGCGCCGCAAGTACCCGCACCGCTACATGGACCAGGTGTTTCCGGAGGCCGCCGTGCCCGGGATCACGGAGGTCCTCATGCTCTTCCACGAGCGGATCCAGGATCTCCAGCGCCGGTTCCTGCGCATCATCGCGCTGGGCCTGGGCGCCCACGAGGAGCTGTTCGAGTCGATGCTCCCGTTCGGCTCCACCCTCACACGCGCCATCCGCTACCCGCCGATGCCGGAAGCGCCGCCCGACAAGGAGCACGTGTGGGCCGGCGAGCACGCCGACATCAACCTGATCACGGCACTGCCGCGGGCCACGGCACCCGGGCTCCAGGTGAAGACCGATGCGGGCTGGGTCGACGCGGTCGCGCCCGAGGGCAAGGTCATCATCAACACCGGCATGATGCTGGAGGTGCTCTCCAACGGCGTCATCCCGCCCGGGGTGCACCGCGTGGTGGCCGACCCGACGTTCGCCGGCGAGCGCTACAGCGTGGTGCAGTTCTGTCACCCCACGCCGTGGACGATCCTGTCGCCGCTGCCGTCGTGCTGCACACCGGAGACACCGCAGCGCTACGGCGCCATCGAAGCCGGCGACAAGCTCGACGAGGTGCTCTACCAGATCAACCTGGTGGAGGACGCTCGCCGCGTCAGCGACTGATCGACCGAGCGGGTCGGCAGGCGTCTCGCCGTGCGCCCGCCGCACGGCCTCGGCCGGTTCAGTCCAGCAAGCGGTACGTCGGGTTCAGGATGGCCAGCCGCGCCTTGTGGACGCCGACCATGCCCTCGACGGCCATCACGGTGCCGGTGTCCACGCCCGCGAGCGCACGGCGCCCGAGGAACACCACGGAGATGGCACCCGTGTCGTCGACGAGCACCAGCTCGAGGGTGGGGGCGTCGTGCAGGGGGGCCACCCGCACGGACCGCACCCGCCCGGCGATGAGCACGCGATCCCGCCACCGCGCCTCGATGATGGGTCGACGCCCGGTCAACGAGGGAGCCACGGCGCCGGGGTCGCCGTCGCCGTCGGGCACCGGGAGGCCGAGGGTGGCGTCGGTGGTGGGAGCGACGTCGGGGACGGTCAGCACCGAGCGCTCCATCTCCGCCTTGGAGCCGAAGTGGAACGGGATGGTCGTCACGTTGGCGTGGCCGAGGCGCGACACCTGCTCCTGGATGGCCTCACCGGTCTTGTCGTGCAGGACGCGGTGCCAGATGCCCTTGTACTTGCGTTCCGGGAGCAGCACGCTGACCTCGGTCTGACCGTCGGACAGCTCGCGGGCCACGCACTCCACGGCCGAGCGGGTGAGCCGCCGATCGGGGCACGCCACCAGCTCGAGCGGAACGCGCTGCAGACCGAGCCGTCGCCAGGCGTCGGCCAAGGTCGCGGCGTGGGCGTCGTCGATGACGAAGTGCACGGCGCGCAGCTCGTCGGGGGTGAGGGTGCGGGCGTACTGGATGGCCCGGGCGGCGGCCGCGTCGAGCTGATCGACGAAGACGAGCACCACGTGGCGGCGCAGGATCGGCGCGGTGGCGGCAGCCGGCACCTCGTGCTCGAGCTCGCGCGCCTCGGCCGCGTACTGCCGGTTCAGCCGGAGGAGCAGCACGACCATGACGGGCAGGACGATGAGGATGACCCAGGCACCGTCGGGGAACTTCGTGATGGACACGATGAGCAGCACGACGAAGGAGAGGAAGCAGCCGATCCCCTGGATGACGATGCTCTTGCGCCACCCGGGATGGCGATGGGTGAGGTGGTGCTTCACCATGCCGGCCTGGCTGATCGTGAAGCCGGTGAACACCCCGATGGCGTAGAGGGGGATGAGCTTGGTGACCACGCCGCCGGTGGCGATGACGAGCAGCATGGCCACGCCGGCCAGCACGATGACGCCGTTCGAGTAGACGAGGCGGTGGCCGCGCTTGGTCATCTGGCGGGGCAGGAAGCTGTCGCCGGCCTGGAAGCTGGCCAGGCGGGGGAAGTCGGCGAAGCCGGTGTTGGCCGCCATGATCAGGATCAGCATCGTGCCGGCCTGCAGCGAGTAGAAGAGCACGTTGCCCAGCCCGCCGGTGCCGTAGACGGCCTCGCCCACCTGGGCGATCACGGTGGGGGTGCCGGTGAGCGATGGGCCGACCTTCGTGGCGGCCGCCAGGGCCGAGAGGCCGAGGAACATGATCCCGAGGCCGACGCCCATGATCACCAGCGTCTGGCGGGCGTTCTTCCAGGCCGGCTCCTTGAACGCGGGGACGCCGTTCGAGATGGCCTCCACGCCGGTCACGGCGGCGCCGCCGGAGGCGAAGGCGTGGAGCACGCCGAAGATGCCCGCGCCATAGAACAGGCCCTCCTTGACGTCGATCTCCTTCGCCGTCTCGGCCAGCAGACCCACGGTCGGCAGATCTCCGCCGATGTACTTCCACAGGCCGATGCCGAGGAGGATGGCCATGTTGAAGATGAAGAAGTAGGTGGGGACGGCGAAGACCTTGCCGCTCTCCTTCACCCCGCGCAGGTTGCCGTAGGCCACGAGGGCGATGAAGAAGCAGGCGATCGGCACGGTGTAGGGCTCGAGCACATCGAACGCGGACACCAGCGCCGCGGTGCCGGCCGCCGCCGACACGGCGACGGTGAGGATGTAGTCCGTGAGCAGGGAGGCACCGGCCACCTGGGCGGGGACCACGCCGAAGTTGTCGCGCGTCACCAGGTAGGCGCCGCCAGCCGACGGGTACTCCTTGATCGTCTCCCGGTAGGACAGGATCAGGAACCCCAGCACCACCACCATGGCGACCGTGATCGGGACGACGAGCGAGAAGGCGGCCAGGCCCGCGATGGGGATGAGGACGTGCAGGGTCTCCTCGGTGGCGTAGGCGCTCGAGGAGAGGTTGTCGGAGGCGAACACGGCGAGAGCGGTCGGGTTGCCGAGACGCTGGTGCTCCATCTCGTCGCTGTGCAGCGGGGGGCCGAGCACCTTGCGCTTGAGGCGGTAGGCCAGGCTGTCCGGGGGAAGCGGCACGCCCGGGTGGGCCGGCACCGGGAGCGGCGGGTCGTAGTGCCCGGTGGGGGCGAGGGTGTGGTCGACTTCGAGAGTCATCGGCGCGGAGCCTAGGCGGGGCAGCTGGCCGAGCCTCAACCGGCGGGGAGCCCGTTGGGGTGGGGTCGGCGGGGTGCCCGATAGGGTCGGTTCCCGTGTTCGACCAGGTTCCCCTCACCGTCGACGAGGTCTGCGGCACCGACCCCTCCTTCATCTGTCAGGAGCTGCTCGCGCGGACGGGAAGCCGGCGGTGGGCAGAGGTGGGCGACATCGTGTTCGCCAAGCCGCTCACGATCGCGCTGGTGCTGGTGGTGGCCTTCGTGCTGCACCGCCTCGCCGATCGCGTCATCGGGCGCTTCGAGCAGACCCTGGCCGGCGAGCACCCGCCGTCGCGCCGCCTCAAGCGCCATCTGCGAGGCACCTCGATCGGCCAGCGACTCCCTGAGCGCGTACTCGCCACCGGCGCCTACTCGCCCCGATCGGCGGCCCGGGCCGCCACCCTCGGCCTCGTGCTGCGCTCGATGGCCGGCTTCGCCATCTGGGCCATCGCCTCGATCACGATCCTGGGCGAGCTGGGCATCAACCTCGGTCCGTTGGTGGCCAGTGCCGGGATCGTCGGCCTGGCCCTCGGCTTCGGCGCCCAGAGCCTGGTGCGCGACTTCCTGGCCGGCATGTTCATCCTCATCGAGGATCAGTACGGCGTGGGAGACATCGTCGACGCGGGCGAGCTGGCGGGTACGCCCGTGGCTGGCACCGTGGAGGCGGTGTCGCTGCGCACGACGCGGCTGCGCGATGTCGACGGCACGGTCTGGCACGTCCCCAACGGGCAGATCCTGCGGGTCGGCAACAAGAGCCAGCAGTGGGCCCGGGCTCTGCTCGACATCGTGGTCGGCCCGACGGCCGATGTGGCGCTGGCTCAGGAGGTGGTGAAGGCCACGGCCGATGCCCTCTGGAAGGACGAGGAGTGGCACCGCCGCATCCTGCAGGAGCCCGAGCTGGTGGGGATCGAGGCCATCACCCCGGAGGGCATCACCATCCAGGTGGTGCTGCAGACCCTGCCCGCCGCTCGGCTGCCCGTGCTGCGCGAGCTGCGGGGTCGGGTGAAGCACGCCCTCGACGACGCTGGGGTGCCGCCGCCCCAGCCCCCCCGTCTCGTCGCCCCCGGTGGCGAGGCCATGCTCACCAAGGCGTCGCCCCGCTCACGGGCCACGAAGAAGACCTGACCGACCTGACCGGCCGACCCTTCTAGGCTTCGTCGGCCAGCGTGACCTCCACGACGAGGCTGTCGCCCTTGTCGAGGAACATCTGGGCGATCACGCCGGCGCCCCGCACGTCGAGGGCCACCTGGTCGAGGGCGCCGAGCCGCTCGGGGGTGTCGGTGACAGTCACCTTGTCGACCTCCGCCCGCATCGAGCGCTTGGCCTCCGACTTGGCCCGCCGCACCTCGGTGAGCACCTCGGCGGCCACCGTGAGCACGAGCCCGTCGCCGTCGCCGGCGGCCTCCCGCAGCGCCGCGCCCGAGGGCCACGACGAGCGGTGGATGCTGCCGGGCTGCCACCACGACCACACCTCTTCGGTGACGTAGGGCAAGAACGGCGCGAACAGCTTGAGGATGGTCTCCAGCGCCAGGTGCAAGGCGGCCTTGGCCGACTCGGCCCCTGGCTCGTCGCTGTAGGCCCGGTTCTTCACGAGCTCGAGGTAGTCGTCGCAGAACGACCAGAAGTGGGCCTCGGTGCGCTCCAGCGCGCGGGCGTAGTCGTAGCGGTCGAAGGCGGCCGTGGCGTCGTCGACGAGGGCCGCCAGGCGCACGATCATCGATGCGTCGAGGGGCTCGGTGATGGCCGCACCGTCGTTCGGCGCGCCGATGCCGAGGGCGAACTTCGAGGCGTTGAGGAGCTTGATGGCGAGCCGGCGCCCGATCTTCATCTGGCCTTCGTCGAACGCCATGTCCATCCCGGGGCGACCGTTGGCCGACCAGTACCGCACCGCGTCGGCCCCGTGCTTGTCGATGAGGGCCACCGGGTCGTCGGCGTTGCCGGCCGACTTGGACAGCTTCTTGCGGTCGGGGTCGACGATGAACCCGGAGATGGCGGCGTTGGCCCAGGGCAGGGCGTCGTGCTCGTAGTGGCTGCGCACCACGGTGGAGAACAGCCACGTGCGGATGATCTCGTGGGCCTGTGGGCGCATGTCCATCGGGAAGGTGCGCTCGAACAGGTCGGGGTCGTCCTCCCAGCCGCACACGATCTGCGGGGTGAGCGAGGAGGTGGCCCAGGTGTCCATCACGTCAGGGTCCGCTGCGAACCCCCCTGGCTGGTTGCGCTGCGACTCGTCGTAGCCGGGTGGCACGTCGGTGGTGGGGTCGACGGGGAGCGCGTCCTCGCGGGCGAGGATCGGGGTGAGGAAGTCGGTGACGCCGTCCGAGTCGATCGGGTACCAGACCGGGAAGGGCACGCCGAAGAACCGCTGACGGGTGATGTTCCAGTCGCCCATCAGGCCGTTGACCCAGTTCTCGAAGCGCACCCGCATGAAGTCGGGCCACCACGCGAGGTCCTTGCCGCGGGCCAGCATCTCGCCCTTGTCGGGGTAGCGGATGAACCACTGCTGGCTGGTGACGATCTCGAGGGGACGGGTGCCGTTCTCCCAGAACTTCACGGCATGGGTGATGGGTCGGATGTCGCCGTCGATGAGCCCCCGCTCGGTGAGCAGCTCGACGATGCGGGCCTGGGCCTGCTTCACGGTCTTGCCGGCCAGCTCGTCGTAGGCGGCCTGGGCGGCGCTGGCGTCGGTGGTCTCCCACCCGGTCTCCCCCCAGGTGATCGGGCGCAGCCGGCCGTCTCGCTGCACGATGGCCCGCACCGGCAGCGACAGCTCGCGCCACCACGTGACGTCGGTCGTGTCGCCGAACGTGCAGATCATGGCGATGCCGGTGCCCTTCTCCGGGTCGGCCAGCTCGTGGGCGAGGATCGGGACGGACGCACCGAACAGCGGGGTGGTGGCGCGCTGGCCGAACAGCGGCTGGAAGCGCTCGTCGTCGGGGTGGGCCACGACGGCCACGCACGCCGGGAGGAGCTCCGGTCGCGTGGTGTCGATGTGCAACGGGGTACCGTCGGGGCCCGTGAACACGAGCTTGTGGTACGCCCCGGGCAGCTCCCGATCGGCCAGCTCGGCCTGCGCGACGGACGTCTTCATGTCGACGTCCCACAGCGTGGGCGACTCGCTGCGGTAGGCCAGATCGCGGGCGGCCAGGCGCAGGAACCCGCGCTGAGAGGCCCGCACGGCCTTGGTGCCGATCGTCGTGTAGGTGTGGTCCCAGTCGACCGACAGGCCCACCGTGGCCCAGAGCTCGTGGTAGGCGGCCTCGAACTCGGGCACCACCTCTTCGCACAGCTCGATGAAGTTTGGCCGGCTGACCGGCACCGGCCGGGCCTTCGCGTCCACCTTGGCGGGACGCACGAAGGCAGGGTCGTAGGGGAGCGTCGGATCGACGATGGTGCCCGTGAGGAGCTGCACGCGACGCTCCACGTTGAGGCCGTTGTCGTCCCAGCCCATCGGGTAGAAGACCTCCTTGCCCCGCATGCGCTGGTAGCGGGCGATGAGGTCGGTGTGCGTGTAGCTGAAGACGTGCCCAGGGTGGAGGTGGCCGCTCACCGTGGGCGGTGGCGTGTCGATCGAGAACACCTCGGCGCGGGTCTTGGTGCGGTCGAAGCGGTAGGTGCCGTCGGCCTCCCAGCGGGCTCGCCACTTGGCCTCGAGCCCATCGATGGTCGGCTTCTCGGGGAGCTGCGTCACAGGGGCGCAGGGTAGTTTGCGATCTGGGCCGCTCCGAAGTCCGTCGCGTTGTGTTACTCGGGGTAGCGTCGGCCTGATGGGGGACACGATGGATCAGACCGCACCCACCCCCCCCCCCCCGCCCCCGCTGGTGGCCCCGGGGCTGTGGCCCGCCCCC
>JBKJIL010000177.1:0-11990 GCA_046598435.1 Acidimicrobiales bacterium | reverse complement strand
CCGTCGTGGTCGAGGCCGGCGTGGGGCTCGTCGAGCAGCCAGAGCTCGGGTCGACGAGCGAGGAGGCAGGCCAACGAGGTGCGGCGACGTTGGCCGGCGGAGAGGCGGGCGACGGTGAGGTCCGCCAGCCGACCGTTGAGACCGCAGGCGGTCAGGGCACCGTCGATGTCGGCCGGGGCGGCCCCAGCGGCGCGACCCCAGAAGCGGACGTTGTCGGCCACCGTCAGCTCGTCGTAGAGGCCGGTGGCGTGGCCGAGCAGCCCGATCCGGCGGCGCACCGAGCGGGCTTGGCGGCGATCGACCAGGTCGTGTCCGAGGACGTGGACCTGGCCACGGGTGACCGGGAGCAGGCCTGCACAGAGGCGCAGCAGCGTCGTCTTGCCGGCCCCGTTCGGCCCGCGGAGGAGCACGATCTCACCGGCGGCGACATCGAGGTCGATCCCGGCCAGGGCGGGGAACCGGCCTAGGAGGGTCACCGCGCCGCGGAGGTGGACGACGGGTTCCATGGGGTCGACCAAGGCTACTGACGGGCTGGAGATGCGACCAAGGTGGGGGCCCGCGTCCCAGTAGCCTCCGGCGGTGCGACTGGCGCGGGTGCTCGGGGCGATCGGACGCACCTGCATCACCGCGGGCGTGCTCATCCTGCTCTTCGTGGCGTACCAGCTCTGGGGCACGGGCATCCGTGAGGCGCAGTCGCAGAGCTCGCTGGCGGACCGCTTCGAAGAGGTCATCGCCGAGGCCGCCCGCGCACCCACCACCACGACGACCACTGCGCCGCCTGGCAGCGACGAGCCGGTGACGGCGCCACCCATCGAGGCCGTGCCCGAGGGCGAGCCGACCGCGCATCTGCGCATTCCGAAGATCGGCGTCGACAAGATCGTGGTGGAGGGCGTCGCCCTGCCCGACCTGAAGAAGGGCCCGGGGCACTACCCCGACACGCCCCTGCCCGGCCAGGAGGGCAATGCCGCCATCGCCGGGCACCGCACGACCTACGGCGCGCCGTTCAACCGAATCGACGAGCTGGTGCCCGGCGACGAGATCCTCGTCGACACCGTTCAGGGCGAGTTCCGGTACCTCGTCTCCGAACAGCTGATCGTCTCCCCCACCCAGGTGGACGTGCTCGACGACAAGGGCGACAACCGGCTCACGCTCACGGCCTGCCACCCGAAGTACAGCGCCCGCCAGCGCATCATCGTCGTCGCCCAGCTGGCCCCCGACGAGGTCCCCCTCCCTGCCCCCCCGCCGCGGCCCACGACAGTGCCCAAGGTGCTCGACGACATCGACGGCGAAGGGGCACCTGCCCTCCCGGCCATCCTCCTCGGGGTGCTGTGCGCGTTCATCTGGCTGCTGGCGTGGGCGCTCGGCAAGCGGTGGCGGAGGTGGCCCGCCTACGCGCTGGGCCTTCCGTTCTTCCTGGTCGCGCTGTTCTTCTTCTTCGAGGAGTTCAGCCGCCTCCTCCCCAGCAACTTCTGACCACCACCCCCACTCGTTCTGTGCACACGCAGCACCGCCTGGCGGCGCTGCGTGTGCACAGATGGCGGGTTACCGGCCCTTGAACACCGGACGGCGGCGCTCGCGGAAGGCGGCGATGCCCTCCTGCAGGTCCTCGCTCGCCCAAGCCGCGTCCCACGCAGCATGCACCCCGGGGTCGTCGCCGCGGCTCACCGACATCTCCAGGTGGTTGAGGGCCAGCTTGTGGCCGCGGATCGTCAGGGGGGCGAGAGCGGCGATCTCGTCGGCCCAGCCCAGCGCGTCGTCGAGGCCGCCCAGTCGCTGCACGAGCCCACCGGCCGCAGCCTCCTCGCCGCTGTAGGTCTCGGCGGCCAGCAGCATGGCCCGTGCCGGGCCGGCGCCGGCCAGCAGCGACAGCCGCTGGATGGTCCAGTGGTCCACCACCAGGCCGAGCTTGGCGGCCGGGATGCCGAAGCGGGCCGTGGGGGTGGCCACCCGCAGATCGCAGGCGACGGCCAGCTGCGTGCCGGCGCCGAGGGCCGCGCCGTCGACGGCCGCGATGAGGGGCCGGGGGTCGTCGCGCAGCGCACCGAGCACCTCGCGCAGGAGATCGGTGAAGGAGGTGTCCTCCACGCCGGACAGGTCGGCCCCGGCACAGAAGTGCCCGCCCGCGCCGGTGAGGACGAGGACGCGTGCGTGCTGCGACCGGCCGTGCGCATCCAGGAGCTGCTCGAGGGCCTCGTGGTCGAGCGCGTTGCGGCGGTCGGGCCGATCGATCGTGAGCAGGGCCACGGGCCCGCGATCCTCGAGGTGGATCATCGGGGAGCGGGGCGGGAGGTGACGCCGGTCTCGAGCACGGGCGGCATGGTAGGTGGGTACGCTGCGGCCCGGCGAGAGGGGACGACGGTGGACCTACACGGCAAGCGGGTGCTCGTCACCGGCGCATCCCGCGGCATCGGACGGTCCCTGGCGACGGCGTTCGCGGGCGCGGGGGCCAGCGTGGCGCTCGTCGCTCGAGACGGCGACATGCTCCAGACGCTGGCCGACGAGCTCGGCGGCTCGGCCCATCCGACCGACCTCCTCGACCGGGATCAGGCCGACGTGCTGGTCGAGCGGGTGGAGGACGAGGCTGGCCCGATCGACGTGGTCGTCAACAACGCCGGGCTGGCGGTGGAGGGCCCGCTCTGGGAGCACGACGCCGACGACGTGGACAGCCAGATCCGTCTCAACCTGATCGTGCCGCTCGAGCTGTGCCGCCAGGCCATCCCGAGGATGATCGAGCGCGGCGGCGGCCATCTCGTCAACGTGGCGTCCCTCGCTGCCATCGCGGCCGTGCCCGGGATGACGGCCTACGCGGCGAGCAAGGCGGGCCTGGCCCAGGGCTCGGCCGCACTGCGCGATGAGCTCCGGGGCCTGCCCGTGGGGGTGACCACTGTCCTCGTCGGCGGCGTGCCCACTGAGATGTTGGCCTTGGGCGAGTCGTACCCCCCGTTCCACAAGGCCTTCGAGCGGTTGCGCCAGGTCCAGCTCGTGCCCGACACCGACCCCGACGTCCTGGCCGCCGCCGTCGTCCGCGGCGTCGAACGCGGCAAGCGAAGCGTCTTCCTCCCCCGTCGCGCGCTGCCCTTCGTCGCCGCGGTGGAGGCCCCCCGCAGGTTGGTGCAGCTCGTCCTGACCGGCCTGCCGACACGCGCCTGATCGCCGGTCGCCGAAGCGACCTGACCTCACCGTCGAGCCGACCCTCGACCCCTATGCTGCTCGCAACCTGACACCCACAAAGGCGGACCAAATGCATCGATCCCTCCCGACCGGCGCGCTCGCCGCCGTCGTGCTCGTCCTCGGGCTCAGCGGCTGCGGTGGGGGCAGCGGCGGCGGCACCAGCGAGGCCGACATCAAGGAGAAGCTGGCCGACCAGCTGTCACAGGACGGCGAGCTGGACAAGGACACGGCCGAGTGCTTCGCCGGCGTGATCGTGGACGAGATCGGCGTCGACAAGCTGAAGGACGTGGACTTCTCGGCTGACGAGCCGCCGGCCGGACTCGAGGAGGAGTTCACGGCCGCCGCCATGACGGCCCTCGACACCTGCGACATCGATCCCAGCACGCTGGGCAAGTAGGAGGGGACCGACATGGCTGACGACGTTGCAGGATGGCAATCCGACCCCACGGGTCGTCACGAGCATCGCTACTGGGACGGCACCCAGTGGACGGACCACGTGTCCGACGCCGGGGTGGCCACCACCGATGCCTACGCCTCGAGCCCCACGGCTGACGCGCCCGACATGACCGCTGATGACTCCCCGGCCGAGGCGACGCCCGGATGGGCCGACCCCACGACCACGCTGCCGAGCGTGGGGGCGGACCCGACCGCCTCGTGGACCACCCCGCCCGCCGTCGGTTCAGACCCGACCGCCTCGTGGACCACCCCGCCCGCGCCGCCGGTGCCACCCGCCTTCACACCGACACCGGGTGACGGTGACGGCGGCGACGGCTCGAAGAAGCGCCTGCTGGTCGGCGGCGGGATCCTCGCGGCTGTGGTCCTCGCCGTCGTCGCCTTCCTCCTGCTCGGCGGCGACGACAAGGGCAGCGACAGCGTCCGCACGCAGCTGGCCGCCCAGATCCGTGCCAACAGCGAGCTGAGCGAGGAGCAAGCCGACTGCGTGGCCGACCACATCGTGGACGACATGGGCGCGGACCGCTTCAAGGACGTGGACTTCACCGCTGAGGACCCGCCGGAGGACATCGCTGACGACATGTTCAAGTCCGCCTTCGCCAGCCTGTCCGACTGCAAGGTCGACCCCTCCGCGTTCGGATCGACCAGCGACACGACCGAGAAGACCAGCGACGGCGAGGGCACGTACGGCAGCGACCCCGAGCTCGACGCCCTGTACGACCAGTGCAAGGACGGCGACTACGAGGCATGCGACGAGCTGTACAACCAGAGCCCGAGCGGCTCGGAGTACGAGACGTTTGCCGACACCTGCGGCGAGCGCAACGAGCCCCAGGGCTACTGCGTGGACGTGTACGGCGACAGCGGCAGCTCGGGTGGTGGCGGCCTCGGCACCGACGGGGTCCCAGCAGGGTTCGAGGACCAGCTGGCTGACGTGTACGAGCAGAGCCTCGGCCTGCCGAGGGACAAAGCCGAGTGCCTGGCCGGCAAGATCGCCGAGGCGGTGGGCTCCGGTGACCTGTCACAGGACGACGCCATGTCCGATGTCTTCTCGTACCTCTCCGACTGCGACATCGACATCAGCGAGATCAACGGCGGCGACAGCAGCGGCTGACGCCGGCCATCGCGAATTCCAGGTTGCGAGGGCGGCGGCTGCGGCGGCCGCCCTCGCCGCGTCACCGGCCCGTCCACTCCGGCGGACGCTTCTCGGTGAAGGCGGCGATGCCCTCGGCGGCGTCCTGCGTGCTGGCGGTGATGGTGAGCAGCGGGTGCAGCAGCCGCAGGCTGGCCTCCACCGTCTGGTCCCACACCGCGTAGAACGAGTCGCGCCCGAGTCGCATCGCAGTGGGCGACTTGGTGGCCAGGGACTGCGCCAGATCTGCCACTGCAGCGTCGAGCTCGGCCACAGGCACGACGCGGGTGACGAAGCCGATGCGCTCAGCCTCGTCAGCGGTCACGCGGCGGCCGGTGAGCATCAGCTCGAGGGCCCGCTTGGGGGGCATGGAGCGGATGAGCGGCACGGTGATCATGTGGGGCCACAGCCCGACATCGATCTCGGGGGTGCCGAACACCGCGTCGTCGGCGGCCACCACGAGGTCGCAGGCCAGCGCCAGCCCGAAGCCTCCCGCCAGCGCGTAGCCGCGCACCCGGGCGATGGTCGGCTTGCCCAGGTCGTAGAGCTCTCGCAACAGGAAGGCCAGCTCCCCCCGGCCCTCGTGCAGGGCCGAGAACCCGTCACCGTCGGCCATCCCGGTGAGATCGGCACCGGCGCAGAAGGCCTGCTCACCGGCGCCCGTGAGCACCACCACGCGCACGTCCTGGTCGGCCTTGGCCTGGGCCAGCGCGGCACGCAGCTGTCGCATCACAGCCCACGACAGGGCGTTGCGGCGCTGCGGTCGATCGATGGTGAGCTGCGCCACCCGATCACGCACCTCGTAGCGCACCGTGTCGAAGCCACCAGCAGTCATGCGCGGCAACCTAGCGCTGGCGTGGTGGCCGGCCGGCCGGCCGGGCGGGCCGGGTCCGCGACGCGGGCGCCGCAGATGGGTACCGTCGAGTCGTGGTCCTGTTAGTGGTCGCCGTGGTGGGCGGGCTGGCAGCCGGGCTGTTGCGGGCCCCCCTTGGTGCGCGTGGCCCTCGGCTCCACCTCCGTCGTCTGCCCCTCCTTGCGGTGGGGGCCTTCGGTACCGCGCTCTCACAGCTGCTCGAGGGCGACCAGGCGACCATGGCCATGGCCGGCGCGCTGGCCGTGCTCCTCGCCTTCGTCGCCGCCAACGCGCAGGTCACCGGCATCCTCGTCATCGGGTGCGGATTGCTGCTGAACCTCGTGGCACTGGTGCTCAACAACGGCATGCCCGTGCGCGGCGAGGCCCTCGTGAAGGCCGGAGTGGTGGAGCGCCAGGAGCTTCCCACCATCTCCGTCACCGGCTCCCGCCACCTCGAGGCGGGCACCGACCGGCTGGCCGTGCTGGGCGACGTCCTGCCCGTTCCCGGGGTTCGCGAGGTGCTGTCGTTCGGCGACCTCATCGTCCTCGTCGGGGCCGCCGATGCGGTGCGCGACGTCAGCCGCCGCCGCCGCCGACGCTGGAGCGCCGACGAGCGGGCGGCCTACCGCTCGACCATGACACAGCTCAAGGCGGTCCATGACTGGGGCGCGGCGCCGAGGCCCGTCCCCGACTCCGGGTCCCAGAACTCGGCGAAGCCCGACGTGACCGAGCCGGCGAGCATCGACCTCACGAGCGAGCGGCGGGCGAGTCGCTCCCGTCCCCTCGTGGCCGCCACCCACAGCAAGTAGGTGAGCTGGGGCCAGGCTGGGCCCCGCCAGTACCGAGTGGGCTCGTAGCTCGCCTCCGCGGCGTGCACGCCGCGGGGCCCGTAGGGGGCGGCGAAGGCCCGCTGATCGAGCAGCGCGTCCCAGCCCTGCGCCCGGGGGCAGACCAGCAGAGGGAGCAGCGCGTCGAGCGTGCGCACACGTCCGGATCCGGCGGACGTCGGCCCGTCGTCGATCCACGTGGCGCGGGACGGGTCCCAGCGCCGGTCGAGGGCATCGACCAGCTCGGCGGAGGCACTCCGCAGGCCTTCGTCGCCCGTGACACCCGCCAGCTCCTGTGCGTTCCAGGCCACGAGGGCCGTGAAGCCGACGGACCCCACCGCGAAGGCGTCGTTGGCGAGCGGGGCCCCGCCGTCAGATCGCGTGATCGTGGCGAGCAGCGCACCCTTGGTGTCGAACCAGGCCTCGGGCGTCCACGGCGCCCTCAGCACGTCGTCCCAGCGAGGGCTGTCGTCGCACCCCGACTCCCACGGGTGGCAGAGCTCGACGAGGCCGCCGGGCGAACGACGACGACGCTGGAGGAGGAACCGCAGACCGGCCGTTGCCCGGCCCACGACGTCCACCGGGAGCGCCACCCCGGCGGCATGGAGCACGGCCAGCGCGTGGCCGTACATGGGGGGTTGGGTGATCGACGACGTCGCCGCCCGGCCCCACAGGTCGACGTGGGGATCAGGTGACGAGCCGTAGCGGAGGTGCGGGACGAACCCGTCCTGATCCTGGTCGCTCAGCGCGGCCTGCAGCTCGGTGACGGCCCGCGCATCGCCCAGGTGCGACCACACGACGGCATGGAAGCAGCTGTCCCAGAGCCACTGCCACGGATAGGTGATGGCGTGCGGCACGCAGAACCCCGAACCATCGGGCTGCGGGCGCCAGGCGGCCTCGAGGATGCGGCGCGCGGTCGCGTCGAGATCGGCGGCCGAGGCCCCCGGTAGGGTCACCGGGCTGTGCCCGTCGTCGCCCTCGTCTCGTTCCGCCTCGGTGGTCACGACGGCGTGTCCGTGGTGGCCGAGACGTGGCGCAGCAGCTTCGAGGCACTGGGCCACTCCGTCGTGACGGTGGCCGGTGAAGGCGCCGTCGACCGCCTGCTCCCCGGGCTGGCCATGGCCGCGCCCGAGCCGCCGAGCGACCGCGAGCTGGACGACGCGCTGCGCGACGCCGACCTGGTGGTGGTGGAGAACCTCTGCACCATCCCGCTGAACCTACCGGCGGCTCGAGCGGTGGCCCGCGTGCTGGCCGGACGCCCCGCGATCCTCCACCACCACGACCCACCGTGGCAGCGGCCGGCCTTCGCTGCCATCACCGAGCTCCCCCCCTCCGACCCTGCATGGCGACACGTCACGATCAACCGGCTCACCGAGCGGCAGATGGCCGACAGAGGCATCCCGGCCACCACGATCTACAACGGGTTCGATGTCGACGAGTCGCCCGGGGAGCGCACGCGCACCCGCACGGCGCTCGGCGTCGACGGCGACGAGCGGCTGCTCCTGCACCCGGTGCGGGCCATCGCCCGCAAGGATGTGCCGGCCGCCGTGGCCCTCGCCGAGGCCCTGGGCGCCACCTACTGGCTGCTCGGCCCGGCGGAGGACGGCTACGACGACGAGCTGGCGATGACGCTGGCGGCAGCGCGCTGCCGCGTGCTCCACGGCCCGTCGCCTGGCTCGATGGCCGACGCCTACGCGGCCGCCGACGCCGTGGCCTTCCCGTCGACGTGGGAGGGGTTCGGCAACCCGCCCATCGAGGCCGCCATCCACCGTCGGGCCGTGGCCGTGGGGCCGTATCCCGTGGGCGAGGAGCTCCGCGCCCTCGGGTTCCGCTGGTTCGACCCCGCCCGACCGGCCGCCCTCCGCGCCGTTCTCGACGAACCCGACGACGCCCGTCGAGACGCCCTGCACGACGCCAACGCGGCGTTGGCCCGAGCCCACTTCGGGCTCGACCGCCTGCGCGACGACCTGGCCCGCCTGCTCGATGAGGCAGGCTGGTCGGCATGACCGACGGCCCCCCCACCGATCCCGTGATGGCCAAGCGGGCGCGGATCACGCAGCTGGTCGCCCTCGGCAAGCGGCTGGGCTACGGCCTCTTCGGCGTCGCCATCGTGGGGTTCGTCGTCGGGTTCTTCACCAGCTTCGGCGGCGCGACCGGAACGATCGTGGTCTGGAGCATCGTGATCGGCTCGCTCGTGCTCGCGCCGGCCATCGTGTTCGGCTACGGCGTGAAGGCGGCTGAGCGCGAGGAGCGGGGCGAGACCAAGCACTGAGGTTGTCAGTGGGAACCGTTCTCAGGTTGCCCCACCAAGAGGCGGGTGGCACGCTCGATCACAACCGTTATCGATCGAGGGGGAAGTGACATGGTCACCGCAGCAGTCCTGCATGGCACCGGCGAAGACATGAAGGTCCATGAGGACATCGAGATCGCCCCGCCCGGGCCGGGCGAGGTCAAGATCAAGATGGTGGCGTCGGGCGTGTGCCACTCCGACCTGTCCGTCCAGAACGGCACCATCCCGCTCGGCACCCCGATCGTGCTCGGCCACGAAGGCGCCGGCATCGTCGAAGAGGTCGGCGAGGGCGTGACCACCGTCAAGGTCGGCGACCACGTCGTGCTGTCCTTCGTGCCGGCGTGCGGCGAGTGCTACTTCTGCCAGCGCGGCCAGTCGTACATCTGCGAGAAGAGCGCCATGCAGGCGGCCGGCGGCCTCCTCGACGGCACCACGCGCCTCACCCTCGACGGTGCCCCCCTCCACCAGATGGCCATGTGCGGCACCTTCGGCAACCACGCCATCGTGCCCGAGATCTCGGTCGTGAAGATCGACGACGACGTCGACCTCCGCCTCGCCGCGCTCATCGGCTGCGGCGTGCTCACCGGCGTGGGCGCGGCGCTCAACACCGCCGACATCCGCCCCGGCGACACCGTGGCCGTGATCGGCTGCGGCGGCGTGGGCCTCAACGTGATCCAGGGCGCCAAGATCGCCGGTGCCACCAAGATCATCGCCATCGACATGTTCGACTCGAAGCTCGAGATGGCCAAGGAGTTCGGCGCCACCGACGTCGTCAAGGCGGACGCCGGCGACCCGGTGTCGGCCGTGATGGCGCTCAACGGCGGCCGCGGCGTGGACGTCGCCTTCGAGGTCATCGGCCTCGGGGCCACCATCGAGCAGGCCATCAACATGGCCCGCAACGGTGGCGAGGCCGTCCTCGTGGGCGTGCCCCGCATGGATGTCATGCTCAACCTCAACGCGGCCTTCACGTTCCTCTACCTGGCCAAGACGGTGAAGGGCTGCTGGTACGGCTCCTCCAACGTGCGCGAGGACGTGCCCAAGCTGATCAAGCTCTTCAAGGAGGGCAAGCTCAAGCTCGAGGAGCTCGTCTCACGTGAGATCGGTGTCGACGGCGTGAACGATGCCTTCGCCGCCATGCAGTCGGGCGAGGTCGCTCGCTCGCTCATCGTGCACACGCACTGACCTGACCGCTCACCCCGCAGGGTGCGGCAACGCGAAGAGGCCCGGTCTCTGGGACCGGGCCTCTTTGCGTTCCAGGAGGAGCTACCAGCCCCCGGATTCGCCTGCTCTCGGTGGCAACCGGGTGCTGAAGCGGCGGCGGCGCGCCTTCACGGACATCAGGCTCACGCCCAGCTTGCGGGCTGGGATGGGCCGAAACGGCTCGGCCGGGCGCCGGGCCGTCGTCGCTGGTGTCTGCTTGGGAGGCCGCACGAGAGAGATATTCCGCGCGCCGGGCCCGGTCTCCTGCTCAGCCCACGACGTACCATCAGGTGGTGACCCTGCGCCCCCACTCGGCTCGCCTGCCGGCCGCTCGCCGCCGCCAGCAGCTCCTCGAGGTGGCGCTCGAGGTGTTCGGCGAGCAGGGCTTCCATCCCGCGTCGATGAACGATGTGGCCGAAGCGGCCGGTGTGACCAAACCCGTCCTGTACCAGCACTTCCGGTCGAAGCGGGACCTCTACCGCGAGGTGCTCACGGACGTCGGGGCGCAGCTCCTCGATGCCATCACCAAGGCCACGACGGCAGCCACCTCACCGCACGAGCAGGTCGAACTGGGCTTCATCGCCTACTTCCGCTGGGTGGAGGCGCACGAGCCCGCCTTCCGTGTGCTCTTCGGCGGCGGCACGCGCCGCGACGAGGAGTTCGCGGCACAGGTCGCCAAGGTCGAGGGAGCCATCGCGGAGGCCATCGCCACGCTCATCGACGTGGAGGGCCTCGACGCGCCGCAGCGCCGTCAGCTGGCCCACGGCCTCGTCGGCCTGGCCGAGGGCACCAGCCGACTCTGGATGGCTGAAGGAGCCGAGCAGCCCGCCGAGCAGCTGGCCCGACTCGTCGCCGATCTTGCCTGGCGCGGCCTCCGCGGCATCCGGGGCGCCTGACCAGAGCGCGCCCCGCTGGGCTCGAAGCTAGCGGTTTGTCCATCATCTCGACGATCATGTGATCAGATTGCACTGCATGCACGAGACACTCCAGACAGCATGCCTAGGTCCTACGGCCTAGAGTGCCACGGCTCGACGCTCTGTCGAGTCCTGACCCTGGAGGTTGCATGCGGCTTCGACTGCTCGCACCGTTCCTCGCCACCGCGGTAGCGGCGGCACTCATCGCACTACCGGCAGGAGCATCTCCCGCCCGCACGACCGCAGAGGCGAGCGGTTCTCAGAGCTACCTCGTGGTGTACGCCGACGGCGCGTCGAACGCCTCGGGGCGCGCCGCCGTCACCAAGGCTGGCGGCACCGTCGTCGACGAGAACGCCGACATCGGCCTGGCCGAGGTCACCTCGTCCGACACCGCCTTCCTCGACAAGGTGCGGGCAAGCGGCGCCGTGAAGGTCGCCTCCCGCAACCGCTCGATGGGCACCGCCCGGCCGGGCATGGGCCACAAGTTCAAGGACGAGCGCCTCGACGAGGAGCGAGCCGCCCGCCGCGGCACGACCGCCGTCGTCCCCACCGCCGCTGAAGCCGCGGCGGCCGGCGGCGATCCGCTGTCGAGCCTGCAGGGCGACATGCAGATGATCCACGCCACACCAGAGGGCTCGTACGCCACCCAGCCGGGTGACCCGGGCGTGCTCGTCGGTGTGATCGACACCGGCATCGACGGCACCCACCCCGACATCGCCCCCAACTTCAACGCCGAGCTGAGCCGCAACTTCACCACGGACATCCCGGCCATCGACGGACCATGCGCCGAGGACCCCGACGGCTCGTGCACCGACCCGAACAACGTCGACGAGGACGGCCACGGCACACACGTCGCCGGCACCATCGCGTCGCCCCTCAACGGCTTCGGCATGGCCGGCGTCGCACCCGGCGTGCAGCTGGTGAACCTGCGAGCCGGACAGGACTCGGGCTACTTCTTCGTGCTCGAGTCCACCGAGGCCATCACCTACGCGGCCGACAACGGCATCGACGTGGTCAACATGAGCTTCTACATCGACCCGTGGCTGTACAACTGCCCGTCGGCCGACGCCTACCTGACGCACTCCGGCGGGCACCCCACCGCTGAGGAGATTGCCGAGCAGCAGACGATCCTGGCCGCAGTCAACGAGGCCGT
>JBKJIL010000090.1:0-5964 GCA_046598435.1 Acidimicrobiales bacterium | reverse complement strand
AGCTCGCGCTGTACGACTGACCGATTGCTCGGGCATGTGTGCCCCAGTCCTGCCGGTAGTCGGCTAGTTGACTGCTTGCTATCATGACGTCATGACGCGTAAGGCCACCACCATCCGGATTCCTGAGGACCTCGCCGACACCGCGGAGGTCGTCGCTCGCGCGCTCGGCGTCAGCGTGAACACGCTCATCCTCGACGCGCTGCAGAGCGAGGTCGACCGGGTGAAGCACGACAAGCGGTTCATGGCGGTGCTTCGCTCGCATGTCGAACGCGACAAGGAGATCCTCGACCGTCTGGCGGAGTGAGGTACCTGACGCTGGCCGCGAACAGAAGGCGGCCGTCCTCACGGTCCGCATCGCGAGGAACCATCCGTTGCCCGACGGCAACAAGCGCCTCGCCTGGCAGTCGCTCACCATCTTCCTCGCGCTGAACGACCACGGGCTCGAGACGACCGCTGACGACGCGGTCACGCTCATGCTCGGAATCGCCGCCGGCGACATCGACGAGCACGCGGCAGAGACCTGGATCCGAGAGCGCATCACTCCGTCCGACTGACGCGCACAGCGACCCACGCCCCTGTGGACCAATGACCCTTTTCTGCCGGACTGCCGTGTTTCGGTGCTGGCGGCTCTCCGGTGGCTCGGGTGTGCGGCGTCGACATGAAGATGCCCGCGTTGTAGCGACAACTCGGGTGTCAGATCCCGCTGCGAGCATCGGATGGATGAACGATCAGCTCTCCTCCTCACGGCTGCTTCGGTCCATCGATCTGCGCTATGTGCTCAGCCTCTATGGGTGGGAGCTCGGGCCGCGCGGGGTCGCTCGTGGTCGGGCAATATGTGCTGCCAAGCGGTCGGGTCGACCCTTCCGTCACCGTCGACGAATGGAGGAGCCTAGATGTCGAAGTTCGTACTTCTGTTCCATGGGGGCGAGACGCCCGAGGCGCCTGCGCCCGATGTGATGGATCGTTGGATGGCGTGGTTTGGAGAACTTGGCGAGGCAGTCGTTGACATGGGCGCCCCGTTCGGGGCGTCGGCGACCATTGCGTCCGATGGCACACCGAGCGAGGGAAGCGGACCTGACCCGGCCAACGGCTACACGATCATCGAGGCCGCCAATCTTCATGACGCTGTCGTGATGGCAAAGGGCTGCCCCGGGCTGAGCGGCGGCGGTTCGGTCAAGTTGTACGAGGCAATGCAGATGGGGTGACGGTTCCGATGAGAACTCTCGATCGAGTGCGTCGGATCGCGCTCGCTCTTCCTGGAGTGAACGAGCGGATGAGTCACGGTGAGCCGTGCTTCTTCGTTCGCGACAAGCAGCCGCTGGGCTACTTCCACGACAACCACAACGGCGATGGCCGGATCACGTTGTGGTGTCCAGTGCCACCAGGAGTACAAGAGGAGATGGTGAACGCTGAACCTGACCGGTTCTTCGCCCCGCCGACATCATCGAGTGGGGTGTTCCGACAGTGGTTGGGCGTGTACCTCGACACTACGGGGCCACATCGCGTCGACTGGGACGAGATCGCTGCCCTCATCGAAGATGCCTTCCGGCACATCGCACCAGCCGTGCTGGTCAATGAACTCGACAACCGAACAATCACCCGTGAGACGCGCTCGTAGCCGCCGATCGGAACGCGCAGGTATGGTCCGGGGATGGCGTTTGACGAAGGTCTCGCGGAGCGGTTGCGTGGCCTCCTCGCCGATGAGGCCGATACACGCGAGCGCAAGATGTTCGGCGGTCTGTGTTTCTTGTGCGGTGGCAATATGGCTTGCGGGATCGTCGGCGACGAGTTGATGGTCCGTGTCGGACCTCATGCGTGGGCGGGGGCGTTGAGCCGCCCGCATGCCCGCGAGATGGACTTCACCGGCCGCTCGATGAAGGGCATGATCTATGTCGGGGTCGCGGGCTTCGCCGAAGATGGGGACCTTGCGGCGTGGGTCGATCGTGGCGTTACCTACGCTCGTTCCCTTCCGCCGAAGTAGCGCCAGCGACCAACAAGCTCGACCCGCACCTCGAGCAACGGGTTCGACCAGTAGTAGCGCCAGATCGGCCGATCGGCGGAGGTGGTCAGCCATTGGGCGCCAGTAGACCCGCCGCACCGAATGCCGGATCTGGCGCGTCGCCGTTGGGATCTCGCACCAGTCGACGCGCACGCCGAGTGCCGTTCCGGGCGCTGCCGACCAGCGATGCCCCACGCACAGATCGCCGACCGCTCATGTCCGCAGATCGGGATGTGTCCCCCACCGCAGCCCAACGCTTGATGCAGGGCGAACAGATTGTCCTCTCAGCTCGCTTCGAGGAGCTGCTGGACCCGTTGGTGGGACAGCCCGAGCAGCTCAGCGGCATCGCGCCGGCTGAGGCCGAGCCCGGTGAGCTTCTTGACCGCTTCGACCGTCTGCCGCTGTGCCTTGGTGCCTGCCAGCTCGGCGTCGCGCCGTGCTCGTGCCACGTTGACCGCGACTGCGGTGAGTGCGGCGGGCAGCTGATCGTGGACGACGAGCCCGTCAGGGTCCTTGTCGAGCCACGCAGCTAGGGCTTCGCGGATGCGGCCCTGGGCCTGACGGAGGCTTCGGCCGTAGGTCTGGCAGCCGTCGAGGCCCTGGATGTGCACGTTCCAGGCGTCGTCGATGTCGTCGCGTTCGTAGACGGCTACGTAGTTCTTCTTCGGGCTCATCGCAGCCATCCTTTGCCGAGACAGGGTTCGAGAACACGTTCGATGGCTCGCAGCGTGCCGGACGCGATGTCTTGCCCGCTCTGTGCGGGAACGACGGTCTGGCAGCCGCCAGGGCAGCGAACGATGACGTGAGAGCCGCGCTGTCGCACCCGAGCACATCCTCTGCGCTCGATGATCCGCAACACGTCCCTCCCCGTCATCATGTCTAGCGTACTAGACGAGTCGGGGGCCTCAAGGCTCGCACGGTCCCGATCTGCGGAGGGACCGCGCGGGTCGCTACAGAGATCTCTGAGTAGACGATGAGAGGATCCGAACGCCCCGCGAGCCTTCGACAAGAGCACCCGCCCGCGGAGTGCCGCCGGCGCCCGGCTTGAGCTTCGTTCCTATCGCCATCGATAGGTGCAAGTCTGTGTCACGTTGCAGGGGTTCTCTGAGTTGCGACCGAGCGACGAGGGTGGGGGGCAGGCGTGGCAACGGATCGAGATTCCTTGTCGCGCTTGGGCGCGCAGGCGGGCCGTATACGAGTAGGGAGTCGATCGTTCCGCGGAGGTGGTTGCGATGACGGACACGGCCATGCGAATCGACCTGGGCACGCTCGCCGGGCTGCCGCTCATGCTCACCGTCGGAGAGGCCGCCGCCGTCCTGCGGATCAGCCGGACCTCGGCCTACAAGCTCGCCGAGGAGTGGCGCTGCTCGCACGGCACATCCGGGCTGCCGACCGTGCGCCTCGGGAGCCGGCTGCTCGTCCGGCGCGTCGACCTGGCGGTGATCGTCGGGCTCGACCTCACCGGGTGACCGAGCGCTACTGCGGGAGGAGGCGAGCGAGAGGCAAGCTCATCACGCGCGACGTTTCGCTCACGACTCGATCTTTCGTAAGTACTGGTTCGGCTCAGGCTGTGAGCAGATGGGCGCGGGTGAGGGCGTCGGCGTACTCGTCTGGGTCGCCCGGCAGCAGCTGCAGGTGCACCTTGATCCCACTCGGGCGCTCGGTCAGCGAGACCACGCGGGCGAGGACGGGGTCGACCTCGTCGCCGGTGACGACGATGGCACCAACGGCGATGCGGCTCGGGTCACGCGCTTCGTCGAGGAACGTCCACACGAAGCCAGTGCCGTCGACCTGCTGCACGTCGCACGGAATGTCGACCACAACCTCGTTTGCCATCATCGCCTCCCCCGCTTCTTGAACGGGTTGTCCTCGGGCGGCCCGAAGACATCTAACAGTCTGCCAGCCTCGGCAAGCGTCGCCTCGACGAGGACGACATCGAAGTGCGGTGCATCGTGGGTCGGAAGCACCTCGAACCCAGCCGCCCGCACAGCGCCGGCCGTCGCCGCGGCGAACTGGCTGCGGGACCACAGGCGTTCTCGGAGCACGAGCTCGACCGTCCAGCCCGCGACGAGGCCGTCGACGCTGATCGACGCCATCGGTGCTCCGCGGAGGGAGAATTCGCGCATCTGCCGCAGGGCGTGCTCGACGAGCTTCTCGCCGGTCAGTGGGCCGCCCCGGATGAGGAGGATGGTGTCATCGCCGATGTCCTGCGGGCGAAGCTTGCCTTCGATCGGGATCAGGTCGTCGGGCATGGCTCAACTGTCCAATCTGGCGGCCAGCGAGGCGGCGACGCCGACTTGGCCCTGCTCGATCTCTTGGGCGTAGACCCGCAGGAGCGTGTCGGGGGAGTGGCCGAGGCGGGCGGCGACGGTGACGGCGTCGTGCCCATCCCGCAGGGCCGTGCTGGCCGCCCAGTGCCGGAGGTCGTGGAGCACGAAGCCTTCGGCCCGACCGGCTGGGATGCCAGCCGCCTTGGCTGCTCGCATGAACACGTCGTACAGCCAGCGCGGCGACGGCGGATCGGCGGCACCAGGCTCCGCCAGCATCCACGTGGTCGGCGCGCCGACGAGCTCGTCGGCCTCGCGCCTCAGGGTCGCGATCGCCGCCACGGTGCCCGCGTCGAGGGTGACCGTGCGGTGGCCGCCCGTCTTCGTGTGGTCCCGCACCACAACGCCGCCGTCGAGGCCGTGGCGCTGGCGGCCGACGCGGAGCACGTCGCCGTCGAGGTCGTCCCACGCGAGGGCGACGAGCTCGGCCTCCCGGGCGCCGGCCACCGCCGCCAAGCGCAGAGCCAGGCCGGCGCGGGCGCTCTCGGCAGTAGCGGCCTGCAGCAACGCGACGACCTGCTCGGGCTCGGGCCGAGCCGAGCGGCGACCGGAGCCGAGTCGAGGCGCCGCGTCGCCCGCCGGGTTCGATCGCAGCAGGCGACGCGAGACACCCCACCCGCACGCCGCCTTCAGCGTCGACACCCGGCCCCGGATGGCGCCGGCTCCGACACCCCGACGGCGGAGCTGGCGGATCCAAGCGTCGACACGGAGCGGGTCGAGGTCGACCAGGCGAACGGCTCCGAGGTCGTCGGTGATTCGGGCCGCCCGGCTCCGGTGGTCGCGCACGGTCGTGGGCTGCCACTCGGCCGCCCGGGCCTCCTGCCACATCGAGAGCAGGTCGGTGACCGTCGCGCCGATGCTCGCCGGCGGGCGACCCCGCAGGTCGGCCTCCCAGACGGCCACCGCGGCGCGCACCGCCTTCTTCGGGCCCCGGAACGTCTTGGCCACCTGGCGACCAGGGCCGTCGGCCGACGGCGGCAGGAACGCCCTCGCCAACCACACCCCCGGCTTGCGCTCCGTCACGGTCGCCACGGCCGCCAAGACTAGTACTCGACTAGTACAACCTCAACGGGGGTCCACTGAGGCGCCGACCCCAGATGGAGCCGACGCCTCGTCCAGAACAACAAAAGCCCAGGTCAGCTACTCGATCCGCAGGCCGGAGATCGCCCGGGCGATCACGAGCTGCTGGATCTGCTCGGTGCCTTCGAAGATGTCCATGATCTTTGCGTCACGGTGGAAGCGCTCCACCGGGTACTCCCGCACGTAGCCGTAGCCGCCCAGGATCTGGATGGCTCGCTCGGTGGCCCACACGGCGACGCGGCCGGCCTTGAGCTTGGACATCGAACCCTCGGCGTTCACGTAGCCACCGCCGTTGCGGCTGAGCCAAGCGGCGCGGTGCACGAGCAGGCGGGCGGCGTCGATCTCCGTTGCCATGTCGGCGAGCATGAAGGCGATGGCCTGGTTGTGGATGATGGCCTTGCCGAACGCGTGGCGCTCCTGGGCGTACTGGAGGGCGATCTCGTAGGCGGCACGGGCAACGCCGATGGCCTGGGCACCCACGGCCGGGCGGGTGGCCTCGAAGGTGGCCATGGCGGGCTGCTTGCCCGAGGACACCGTCTTTGGCTTGGTCAGCGCCTC
>JBKJIL010000077.1:0-9706 GCA_046598435.1 Acidimicrobiales bacterium | reverse complement strand
GGGCGCCCTGCTGGCCGGAGGGATCTGGCTCGGCGCGTCCTGACGAGCCCTCGGCTGCACCCGCGAGTGGCCGGTCAGAGGCCGTGGGCGGCCAGCCAGGGACGCAGGAGGGCCAGGAAGGCCTCGGGCTGCTCGAGGTGGGCGGCGTGGCCGGCGTCGGGCACGAGGGCCAAGGTGGCACTGGCGCCGATGGCGGCGGCCATGCGCTCGGCCAGGGCCGCGAACTTCTCGTCGCGCTCTCCGGCCATGAGGAGCACCGGCATGCTGAGCCGGTTCAGCCGATCCCACGACGGATCCTGGGCGCCCGTGCCGGCCTGGTCGAGGCTGGAGATGAGGCCCTCCACGGTGTTCTCGAGGCGCTCGGCACCGAACGACGAGGCCGCCGGCAGGTCGGCGAAGAGGGGTTGGGTGAGCCAGGCATCCAGGAACGCCTCGAGGCCCTGGGCCCGCAGGCGCTCGGCCGTGTCGAGGTCCTGCGCCCGACGTGCCGCCCGGGCCTCCGGGTCGTCGATGCCGGCGGTGCCGCCGACGAGCACGAGGCCGCGCACCAGCTCCGGGTTGGCCAGGGCGAGGTGGAGGCAGAAGCGCGCGCCCATCGAGTACCCGAGGTAGGTGGCGTGGCCGCCCTGATCGGCGATGAGCCGCCCGCCCGTGCGGAGACCGGCGAGCACCGAGGCCGACCGGCCGTGGCCGGGGGCGTCGACGCGCACCACCTCGTGGTCACGGGCCAGGTCGGCCGCCTCCCGCCCCCAGCACCGGCGGGTCTGCGTGAAGCCGTGGACGAGCACGATGGGCGGGCCCGAGCCCTCGCGGTCGGCGTGCAGGAACATGGCGTGGATCCTCGCAGACGGACCGGCCGCCGATGGGCACGGATCGGGCCGGTTGTGCTCGGATGGTTGGCCCATGGCCTCGCGACCTGAAGACATCCAAGCCACCTTCTGCGCCACGCTCGTCGACGAGTGGCTCCGATGCGGGGTGGAGCATGCGGTCGTGTCGCCGGGATCCCGTTCCACGCCCATGGCGCTGGCCCTGGCGGCGTCGGCCATCCGCCTCCACGTCCACCACGATGAACGCAGCGCCGGCTTCATGGCCATCGGGTTGGCGTTGGCGGCATGGGAGCCCACCGTGGTGCTGACCACGAGCGGGACGGCGGCCGTCGAGCTGCACCCTGCGGTGGTCGAGGCCGACCTGGCCTGCGTCCCCCTGCTCGTCTGCACCGCGGATCGGCCCCCCGAGCTCATCGACGTGGGCGCCCCGCAGGCCATCGACCAGACGCACCTGTTCGGACGCTCGGCCCGCTGGTTCCACGCGCCGGGCGTGGCCGACGACCTCACCCGCCCGCGCTGGCGGGCGTTGGCGGCCCGGGCCTACGCCGAGGCGACGGGCCCCACGCCCGGCCCCGTCCACCTGAACCTCGCCTTGCGCGAGCCGCTCGTCGGCGCCCCAGGCCCGCTGCCCGCGCCGCGGTCGCCCGACGGGGCGAGCTGGGCGTGGCGGCCGCCGGTGCAGTCGCCGGTGGATCCCATCGTGACGGTGGCCGAGGACCTGAGCGGCCGGCGGGGGCTCATCGTGGCGGGGGCCGGCTCGGGTGACGGCGCCCTCGTGCACGAGCTGGCCCAGCGGCTCGGCTGGCCGGTCCTGGCGAGCCCCCAGGCACCGGTCTGGGGCGTGCCCGACGCCTGCATCGCCCATGCCGACGCGATCTTGCGGGCGGTCGATCCGATGGGCGAGCTCCGGCCCGAGCTGGTGCTGCGCCTGGGCGCGCCCCTGGCGTCACGGATGGTCGGGGAGTGGTTGGCCGCCACCGGCGCCGTCGAGGTGGTGGTGGCCGGCACCGCCGGCTGGAGCGACCCGCACGCCAGCGCTGCGGTGGTGGTGGCCGCCGACCCAGTCCACCTGCTGAGCGCGTGGGCCGACGAGCCGGTCTCCGCTGGCCAGGTCGACGACGGTCGCTGGCTCGCTGCCTGGCGCTCCAGCGGCTCGCGGGCGGCGGCCGCCATCGCGTCGGTGCTGGCGGCCACCGACGAGCCAACCGAGCCCGGCATCGCCCAGGCCGTGGTCGACGCCCTCCCCGCGGAGGGCTGCCTCGTGGTGTCGTCCTCGATGCCCGTGCGCGACCTCGAGTGGTACGTGGTGCCGTCCGGGCCCATCACCGTGCTGGCCAACAGGGGCGCCAACGGCATCGACGGTGTGGTGTCCACCGCCGTCGGCGCGGCCGTGGGGGGAGGCGGGTCGACGGCGCTGCTCATCGGCGATGTGGCCTTCCTGCACGACAGCAACGGCCTCCTTGGTGCGTCGGATCGAGGGGCTGATCTGGTCGTGGTGGTGGTGGACAACGACGGGGGCGGGATCTTCTCGTTCCTGCCCCAGGCCCAGGCGGTGGCCACCGACGACTTCGAACGGCTCTACGGCACCCCGCACGGGCTCGACCTCGTGGCCCTGGCCGCCGCCTTCGGGGTGCCGGCCCGCGCCATTCAGCCGGGCGAGGACATCACCGACGCCGTGCGAGCCGCGATGGCCGGCGGCGGCGTGCACGTGCTGGTGGTGCACAGCGGCCGCGACCGCAACCTCGCGCTCCACCAGGCGCTCAACGCAGCGGTGGCCGACTCCCTCGAGGGCTGACACCGACGCCCTGCGCAGAGCGGCGCGCGGCGCGGCGTAGCGTGAGGGCATGCCCCGTCGGACCAAGATCGTCGCCACCATCGGCCCTGCGTCTGATCCGCCGGCCGTGCTGCGGGGTCTGCTGGAGGCCGGGGCGGATGTGGCTCGGCTCGGCCTGGCCCACGGACCGATCGAGACGAGCCTGGATCGGATCGATCGGGTCCGCGCCGCGGCCCACGACGTCGGCCGACCGGTCGGGATCCTGGTCGACCTCCCCGGACCCAAGGTGCGCAGCGCACCCTTCGACGCCGACGGGGTGCGCCTCGAGGCCGGCGCCATCGTTCGCCTCACCGAGGCCGTGGAAGGCGATCGCAGCTCGGCCGAGGTGGTGGCCGTCGAGCTGGCCGGTGCCGTCGACCTGCTGACAGCTGGCGATCGGGTGGCCCTCGGCGATGGCGGCGTGGCCCTCGTGGTGGAGGAGCGGACCGGCCACGACGTGCTGGTCCGCGTTCTCAGCAGCGGCGTGGTTCGAGGCCGTCCTGGGGTGTCGCTGCCCGAGGACCGGGTTCCCCTGCAGTCGCCCACGCAGGACGACCTGCGCATGCTCGAGATCGTCCTGGCGAAGGGCGTCGACGCCGTCGCGGTGTCCTTCGTGCAGACCGCCGACGACGTGGCGACGATCCGCATGGCCGTCGGCGGTGACGGCCCCATGGTGGTCGCCAAGATCGAGACCGGCAGCGCGGTGGCCAACATGGGCGACATCGTGCACGTCTCCGACGGCGTGATGGTGGCTCGTGGCGACCTCGGCGTTCGTCTCCCCCTTGAGGACGTGCCCCACATCCAGAAGCAGATCATTCGCACGGGCGTGGCCTACGGCAAGCCCGTCATCACCGCCACGCAGATGCTGGAGTCGATGATCACCGCACCCACGCCCACCCGCGCCGAGGTCACCGACGTCGCCAACGCCGTGTTCGACGGCACCAGCGCGGTGATGCTCTCGGCCGAGACGGCCATCGGCGTCGACCCGGTGGCCGTCGTCGAGGCGATGGCCCGGATCACCACGCGCGCCGAGCGGGAGTTCGACTACCGGGCCTGGGGCGCGCGCCTCGGTGAGCAGCAGATCATCGGCCTGCACAACGCGCCGACCACCGTGCGGATCACGGCTGCCATCACGGCGGCGGCTTGGCGGGCGTCGGTCGACGCCGAGCTGGCCGCCATCATCGCCTGCACCGACTCCGGTCGGACCGCACGGATGATCAGTCGGTTCCGGCCCATCTGCCCGATCCTCGCCATGACCCCCTCGTCGAAGACGGCCCACCAGCTCACCATGGCCTGGGGCATCAAGCCCATCGTGATGGACGTCCACGGCACCACCGACGAGATCGTGTGGCACTCGGTGGAGCAGGCGACCGCCCTCGGCCTCATCCGCTCCGGCGACCTGGTGGGCGTGCTCGTGGGCGCCCCCCACGAGTCCGACCCCACCACCGACGTCCTGCGGCTCGTGCGCGTGCGCTAGTGCTCGCCTGGCCCTGGTGGCCGACGATCAGACCCGGGTGAGGGCGCTCTGGAGGGCCTGGAGCTTGGCCTGGGTCTCGGCCAGCTCGGTGGCGGGATCGGAGTCGGCGACGATGCCGTTGCCGGCGCACAGCCGGGCCGTGGCACCGGTGACATCAGCGCAGCGGATGCTCACTGCCCACGTGCCGTTGCCTCGCCCGTCGACCCAGCCGACGGCCCCCGCGTAGCGCCCCCGGTCGAAGCCTTCGTGCTCGGCGATCCACTCGGTCGCCTGCGCTCGGGGCCAGCCGTTGACCGCCGGCGTGGGGTGCAGCGCACCCACCAGCTCGAGGACCGACGGGGCCGGCTGGGAGAGCCGACCTTCCACCAGGGTGGCGAGGTGCTGGACGTTGGCCACGCCCACCACGGACGGCTCGGCCTCGTAGTCGAGGTAGGAGCACCACGGCAGCAACGTGTCGTGGACCATGTCGATCGTGATCTGGTGCTCGTGGCGGTAGGTCGGCGAGGCGAGCAGCGCGGCGCCCAGGCGGGCGTCGGCGCTGGGGTCGCCGCCCCGCGGTGCAGTGCCCGCCATCGGCTGCGCTCGCACGATGTCGCCGCTGCGCGCCACGAGCAGCTCGGGGCTGGCACCGAGGAAGCCGTCGACGTGGAAGAGGAAGCACCCGGGGTAGGTCGCCCGCAGGCGTTGGAGGATGGCCGACCGGTCGAAGGGCGCATCGGCCTCGACGAGCAGCTCGCGCGCCAGCACCACCTTGCGGAGCCCGTCCGGGCCCGCCGCTCGCATGGCCTTCGTGGCAGTGGCCACCAGCTCGCACCACCAGTCGGCGCTGCGCACCGGGGTGACCGTGATCCGCCGTGGGGCCGGGGGACGGGTCGGCGCCGGAGCCAGGCACAGGGAGGCGACGTCGACGTCGGCGGGGTGGTCGGCCGGACCGATGGTGGTCACCCACCGGGTGCCGTCCTCGGCTCGTCCCCAGATGACCTCGGGCACCACGAGGGGCGCCTCCGGGGTGGCGCGGAACGGCAGGGCGCCGAAGGCCACGGGGCCCGTGCCGGGCACGCCCACCTCGTCGTCGGTGGCGATGGCGGCCAGCGCGGCATCAGCGTCGGCCACGGTGACGGCTCGGGCCACGCCGCGTCCGGCCAGACCGACGCGTCCACGCTCCAAGATCACCCCGTCGGGGCCGGCCAGTGCCAGGAGGTCGAGGTCGTGGTCGACCCGGCGGGTGCGAGCGACGAGCTCGTGGGGCAGGGCGGTCACCGGCGGGTGGCTGTCACCAGCTGGGCGATGCCGACCGAGAGGAGGCGGCGCTCCACGGCCTCGAAGCCGGCGTCGGCCAGCTCGCCGAGCATCACCTCGGGCTCGGGGAGGTAGGCCACCGAGCGGGGGAGGTAGCGATAGGCCGCGGGGTCCGAGAGCAGGCCACCGACCAGGGGCACGACCTTGCCGAAGTAGACCCCATGGCCGAATCGCAGCAGGCGGTTGGGCGGCTCCGCCACCTCCAGGAGGGCGACCCGTCCGCCCGGGCGGACGACGCGAGCCAGCTCGGCGAAGAACGGGGGCAGGCTGGCGAAGTTGCGCAGCGCGAACCCACAGGTGACGCCATCGACCGAGCCGTCGGGCAGAGCGAGGCGCAGCGCGTCGCCCTGCATCAGCGGGGCGTCGGTGCGAGCGGCGGCCAGCATCCCGTAGGAGAGGTCGATGCCGATCGGCGTGGCGCCCTGGCCGGCCAGCTCGCGGCACAGATCGCCCGTGCCGCAGGCCAAGTCGACCACCGTGGCCCCCGGTCGCAGGGCCAGCGAGCGCACCGTGCGACGGCGCCAGCCCACGTCCATCCGGAAGGTCATGATGCGGTTGACCAGGTCGTAGCGCGGCGCGATGGCGTCGAACATGCCGCGGACCGCGGTCACCTTCGCCTCACCCTCGGGCAGCGTCTCGGGCATGGTGAAGCGGGCCATGACCCGCATGGTAGGAACCCCCGGTGCCGAAGCGACAACCGCTCATCCTGCTGCCCCCCTCGGAGGGCAAGGCGGCAGGAGGGGCGGGGCCGGCATGGGGAGCCGGCACGATGGCCGACAGCGCGCTCGACGCCCACCGCCGGGTGGTGCTGCGGGCCGCGGTCGCGGCCGGGGCAACCCCTCGGCGAGCGGCCACGATGCCCGCTCTGGAGCGGTACACGGGAGTGCTCTACCGCGAGCTGGCCTGGCCGTCGCTGCCCGTGGCGGCGCGCCGCCGAGGCGAGCAGCAGGTCCGCATCGTGTCGGGCCTGTGGGGCCTCGTCGCACCGGGCGATCCCATCCCGCACTACAAGCTGAAGATGTCCGCGAGCCTCGACCCCTTGGGTCGCCTGGCGACGTGGTGGAAGCCGCGCCTGGCGCCTGTCCTCGCCGCTCGGGCGCAGGGGGCGCTGGTGTGGGATCTCCTGCCCAACGAGCACGCGGCGGCCATGGACTGGACGGACTGCAGCCCGGCTCGTCGGGTGACGGTGCGGTTCCTGGACGCGGAGGACCGCACGGTGAGCCACTGGAACAAGCTCCTGAAGGGCTCGCTCGTGCGGTGGCTCCTCTCTGCGCAGCCTCCCGGCCCAGAGGCCCTGACGGCGTTCGATCATCCCCTCGGGTACCGCTTCGACCCTGCGTCGTCCACGCTCGACGACCACCTCGCCGCGGTCGTGCTGCGTCAGCGCTGACCCGTAGGCTGCGGCCATGTCCGCCCGAGCCCACTTCAAGATCGCGGGCATCCCCGTGCGGGTCGAGCCCGTGTTCTTCGTCATCGCCGTCCTCTTCGGGCTGCGCTACGACAGCGTGCACCTGATCGCCGTGTGGGTGGCCTGCACGTTCGTGTCGATCCTGGTGCACGAGCTCGGGCACGGCTTCGCGCTCAAGGCGTTCGGACAGCCGTCCGTCATCGTGCTGCACGGCTTCGGCGGAGTGACGATCAGCCAGCGGCGGGCCCAGACGAGTCGCGCTCGCAGCGTGATCGTGAGCCTGGCGGGATCCATGACGGCCCTCGTCCTGCTGTGGCTGCCCACGCGGACGTTGCTCGGGAACCCCCAGTGGTTCTTCGACCAGACGCTCACCGTGCGCGCCGCCGTGTACTTCCTGTCGTTCCAGAACCTGTGGTGGTCGGTGGCCAACCTCCTGCCCATCCGGCCCCTCGACGGCGGCAACGTGATCACCGAGCTCTTCGGCATCGACGCCGCTCGCAAGGCCTCGATCGTCGTCGCCATCGCCGGTGGGGTGTGGGCCTTCACCCACGACCAGAGCTACGCCGGCTTCTTCGCGCTGTTCCTCGCCTACAACAACTTCCGGGAGCTCAAGGAGGAGCAGGCCGGCCACCACGTCGATGCCTTCCACGTGGACACCCCCGATCTCGGCCCTGGCCAGAAGGGCGGCCGCCGTCGCCGGGGGCCGGGCCTGCGGTCGGTGCCGAACCAGCCGAGTCCCGCGATGGGGGCGCCAACCCTGACGCCGAGCGACCCTGCCCGCCAAGAGCAGCTGGCGTGGAACGCACTGCGAGCGGGCGACGCCGCCACCGCTCGGGTCCTCGTCGATCGCCTCGGGCGAACGGCCAACGGGTACCTGCGGGCGTCAGTGGCGCTGGCGGCGGGAGCGCCCGAGGCCTTCGAGCTGTTCGAGGCCGCCTACGTGGCCCAGCCGGCCGGCCCTCCGAACCTGGTGGCCACCGAGGTCCTGGCCCGCTCGGGGGCGGCGGCGGCAGTCGCCCGTCGTCTGGTCGCCCGCACCGATGGCCGCGGTCGGGAGGGCGCCGCGACCCTGCAGACCCACCTGCACTACGGCGACCGCTTCCGGGAGGCGGCGGAGGTGGGGGAGGCCGTGTTCGGGGCTGCGCCCCCCAGCCCCGCCCAGACGGCCTTCGAGGTGGCGTGCAGCTGGTCCCGGGCCGGCGAGCTCGAGCTGGCCCTGACCTGGCTCGATCGCGCCGCCGACGCCGGGTTCCGGGCCGCCACCATCGTCGACGGCGAGCCGGATCTGGCGATCGTGCGGTCCGACGCCCGCTGGCCCCTGCTGCGGGCCCGCCTGTCCTGACGGTCCCGGCAGCCTCAGGAGCGGGGTCGGCTGGCGCTCAGGACTGCGACGCGGGCTCCTGCGCCGCTTGCTCCTTGGCCCAGCGGTAGTCGGCCTTGCCGGCGGGCGAGCGCACGATGGCGGGCACGAACCGGACCGACTTGGGGAGCTTGAAGCGGGCCACGTGGGTGGCGGCCTCGGTGCGCAGCGCCTCTGCGTCGGGAGTGGCGCCCTCGCGCAGCTGCACGATGGCCACCACCTCCTGACCCCACCGCTCGGAGGGCCGTCCGGCGACGACGACGTCGTACACGTCGGGGTGGTGGGCGATGGCCTGCTCGACCTCCTCCGCGAAGATCTTCTCGCCGCCCGAGTTGATGGTGACGGAGTCGCGGCCGTAGAGCTCGATCACGCCGTCGGCGGTGAGGCGAGCACGGTCGCCGGGCACGGAGTAGCGCACGTCGTCGATCACGGGGAAGGTGCGGGCTGTCTTGTCGGCGTCGCCCAGGTAGCCGAGCGGCACTCGCCCCTTCTGGGCCAGCCAACCCACCTCGGCATGCCCCGCGTCGAGGGCCGTGGACAGGTCGTCGCTGACGATGGCCGCGCCGGGTCCGGGGGTGAACGTGCCGGTGCTGGCCGACTGCCCGGCCGCGCTCATGTGCGCCATCTGGCTACCGGTCTCCGACGCGCCCACGGCGTCCATCACCATGACGGTGGGGAGCTGGGTGAGGAGGCGGTCCTTCAGCGTGGAGTTCAGCGGTGCCCCGCCAGACACGATCATCAGCATCGACGACAGGTCGTAGGGGGTGCCCGCTTCGGCCGCCCGCTCCAGCTCGTCGACGAGGGGACGGCCGAAGGCGTCGCCGACGATCAGCAGGATGTTGACCTGCTCGCGGTGGACGGTGGTCCACACGTCGACAGCGTCGAAGCCGACCGTGTCGTCCTGGATCACCACCGTGCTGCCGCTGTTCATGGCGTTGAAGGCCAGCCAGTGGCCCGCCCCGTGCATGAACGGCGGCGCCGGCAGGAGGCGGGTGCCCCCGTTGAGGGCCGCCTCGGTGATGTCGTCCAGCGACGCCCACTCGGCACCCGTGGCCAGGCTCCGGCCGCCCATGGCGCCGACGAAGATGTCGGCCTGGCGCCAGAGCACGCCCTTGGGCATGCCGGTGGTGCCGCCCGTGTAGAGGATGTACAGGTCGTCGGGGCTCCACTCCAGCGGGGGCCGCTCGGGGCTGGCCGCCGCCAGCGCCTCCTCGTACCACTGGGCGCCCGGCAGCAGGTCGATGCCGCTGCCGTCGTCGACCTGGAGCAGCACGGTCAGCCGCGGGAGGTCGGGCAGCACGTCGGCCAAGCGCTCGGCGAAGGTGGAGTGGAAGACGACGGCCTGCGCCCCCGCATCGTGGAGCAGGTACCGCAGCTCCTCAGCCACATAGCGGTAGTTGACGTTGAACGGGGCCACCCGCGCCTTGTAGGCGCCGAGCATGGCTTCGATGTACTCGTTGCCGTTGTGCAGGTAGCAGGCCAGGTGCGCCTGCCCCGACTCGTGGCCGCCCAGGCCGTCGCG
>JBKJIL010000146.1:0-18532 GCA_046598435.1 Acidimicrobiales bacterium | reverse complement strand
CGTCCAGGGTGGCGGGCGGTAGGGTCCGGCGATGGCCAACGACCTGTTCTCCTCGGCCGCGGAGGACGCCTTGGCTCGCCACGCCCCGCTGGCCGCTCGCCTGCGGCCCCGCACGCTCGACGACATCATCGGCCAGGACCACCTGCTCGGCGCCGGCCGACCGCTGCGCACGCTGGTGGAGGCCGACCGACTCTCCTCGGTGATCCTGTGGGGCCCGCCAGGCACGGGCAAGACCACGCTGGCCCAGGCCATCGCGGCCCACACGAGCAAGGCCTTCGAGCAGCTCTCGGCGGTGAGCGCCGGTGTGAAGGACGTGCGTGACGTCCTGGAGCGGGCCAAGCACCGCCTGGGCGAACGCGGCCAGGGCACGATCTTGTTCCTCGACGAGGTGCATCGCTTCACCAAGTCGCAGCAGGATGCCCTCCTGCCCGGTGTCGAGACCGGCCTCATCACCCTGATCGGGGCCACCACCGAGAACCCCTTCTTCGAGGTCAACCCGCCGCTGCTGTCTCGTTCCACGCTCTTTCGGCTCAACGCCCTCGACCAGGACGCCGCTCGCGCCCTCCTCGCCAAGGGCCTCGCCGCAGAGGCGGCGACTGCCGACGACGATGCCCTCGACCACCTGGCCGGCCACGCCAACGGCGACGGCCGTCATGCCCTCACCAGCCTCGAGGTGGCGGTGGCGATCGCCCGGGCCCGCCACGCCGGCGAGGCCGACGCCAACCGCCCGGCCGAGCCCGTCGTGCGCCTCGCTGATGCCGAGGCTGCGCTGGGCACCAAGGCGCTGCGCTACGGGCGCGACGAGCACTACGACGTGATCTCCGCGTTCATCAAGAGCATGCGCGGCTCCGACCCGGATGGGGCCCTGTACTGGCTGGCCCGCATGCTCGAAGCAGGGGAGGACGCCCGCTTCATCGCCCGGCGCATCGTGATCGCGGCCAGCGAGGACGTGGGGATGGCCGACCCGATGGCGCTGGTCGTGGCGGTGGCCGCCGCCCACGCCGTCGAGCACGTCGGTCTTCCCGAGGCGCAGCTCAACCTGGCCCAGGCCGTGGTCCACCTCGCCACCGCCCCGAAGTCCAACCGGGCCGCCCTCGGGATCTGGAACGCTCGCGAGGACGTACGCCACGGTCCGTCCGCCGAGGTGCCCGTGCACCTGCGCGACGGGCACTACCGCGGGGCGGAGAAGCTCGGGCACGGGGTTGGCTATGACTATCCTCACGACCATCCCGAGGGCTGGGTCCCGCAACAGCACCTCCCCGATGAGGTGCGAGACCGCCGGTACTACGACCCGTCCCACCACGGCTTCGAGCAGGAGATCCGCACGCGCATGGAACGCAGGAACCAAGAGTGAGCGCCACCGAGCTGGCTGCACTGATCGTGGCCATCGCCAGCGTGGTGGCCGTGGTGCTCTTGGCCGTGGCGCTGGTGTCGATCACCAAGACGCTCAAGGGCGTGCGCCAGACGGTCGAGCTGCTCCGCACCGAGACCGTGCCCGTGATGGCCGACCTCGGCGACACGGTGCGCAGCGCCAACCAGGAGCTCGAGCGCCTCGGGTCGGTGCTCGGCACTGCTGAGTCGATCGGCGGAACCGTCGACTCGGCGTCGCGCCTGGCCTACCTCGCCTTCTCGAACCCCCTCATCAAGACGATGGCCTTGGCCTCCGGCACCTCCCGCGCTGCCCGTCGGTTCCGCCGCATCCGGAACGAGCGGTAGCCGCCGATGTTCCGGCGGCTGTTCTGGCTGGTCATGGGGGCGGCCTTTGGGTTCGGCGCCTCGTTCTGGATCATGCGCTTCGTGCGGGAGACGGCCGCCCGCTACACCCCGGAGCGGGTGTCGGCGGACCTCGCCGGTGCCATCAAGGGCCTCGGCGGCGATCTGCGGGCGGCGGTGGCCGAAGGGCGCGAGGCGATGCGCGAGCGGGAGGCTGAGCTGCGCTCGGACGTCGAGCGGGCCGAGGCCAGCCGGTCGAACCCGTGATGAGACCCCAGGCCGCAGGCCGATAGGCTCGATCCACCCATGGATGCCAACGGATTGCGCCGAACGTGGAGCGACTTCTTCGCGAGCAAGCAGCACCTGCTGCTGCCGTCGTCGAGCCTGATCCCGACGCACCCCACCGCCCCGATGTTCACGAACTCGGGGATGATGCAGTTCGTCCCCGTGTTCCTCGGCGAGGAGCCGGTCCCTGCCGACCCGGCTCGGGTGGCCACGGTGCAGAAGTGCGTGCGGGCCGGCGGCAAGCACAACGACCTCGACGCCATCGGCCGCACACCGCGCCACCTCAGCTTCTTCGAGATGCTCGGCAACTTCAGCTTCGGCGACTACTTCAAGGCCGAGGCCATCCCGTGGGCATGGGAGCTGCTCACCGACGTGCTCGGCCTCGACGGCGAGCGCATGTGGGTCACCGTGCACGTCAGCGACGACGAGGCCGAGGAGATCTGGGCCGACGCGGTCGGCTTCCCCCGGGCCCGCATCCAGCGCCTCGACAAGGACAACTTCTGGGAGATGGGCGACACGGGGCCGTGCGGGCCGTCGTCGGAGATCTTCTGGGACTACGGCGCCGAGTTCGGCCCCGACGGCGGCCCGGCCAACCCGCAGGCCGAGAACCGCTACGTGGAGATCTGGAACCTCGTGTTCCCGCAGTACTTCCGGGGTGGCGATGGCTCCCTGTCCGACCTACCGAAGCGGGGGATCGACACCGGAGCGGGCCTGGAGCGGATGCTCACGGCGCTGAACGGATCGCACACCGTCTACGACGTCGACCCGCTGAACCGCCTGGTCGATGTGGCGCAGTCGATCACGGGGCGCTCGCTCGGTGTCGACGAGCGCACCGACATCGCCCTCAAGGTGCTGGCCGACCACGCCCGCACGATGACGTTCCTCGTGGCCGACGGGATCGTGCCGTCGAACGACGACCGCGGCTACGTGCTGCGCCGGATCATCCGTCGCGCCGTGCGCTACGCCTACCTGCTCGGCGTGGAGCGCGACCTCTCGGCCCCACTCATCGGGGCCGTGGTCGAGGCCATGGCCGACGGCTACCCGGAGCTGCGGGCCGATCAGGACCGCATCGTCGGCATCGTCGCCCGGGAAGAGGAGCGCTTCCGGCAGACGCTCAAGCGCGGCACCAGCCTGCTCGACTCGAAGCTGGCCGAGCTGGCCGAAGGCCAAGCGCTGGGCGGCGATGTGGCCTTCGACCTCTACGAGACCTACGGCTTCCCGCTCGAGGTCACCCAGGAGATCACCGGCGAGCTCGGCATCGAGGTGGACGAAGCCGGCTACCGCGATGCGCTCGGCCGGGCCCAGCAGGTCTCCAAGGCGGGGGCCAAGGCGGGCAAGGACCTCTACGCCAACCTCACCTCCTTCCAGGACATCCTCGACAGCTTCGGATCGACCGAGTTCGTGGGCCGTGACGAGGTGGAGACGAAGGCCACGGTGCTCGCCGTGGTGCCCGGCGACGACGGCACGGCGTCGGTGTTCCTCGATCGGTCGCCGTTCTACGCGGAGTCGGGCGGTCAGGTGGGCGACACGGGCACCATCGCCACCGACACCGGCACGGCGACCGTGCTCGACACCACCTACGGGCTGCCCGGGCTCCATCGCCACCTGGTGCGCATCGACGACGGGGTCATCGAGGCCGGCCAGGACGCCACCGCCGGCATCGACGTGGCGCGCCGTGACGCCATCCGGCGCAACCACACCGGCACCCACATCTTGCACTGGGCTCTCCGCGAGGTGCTCGGCACCGGGGTGCAGCAGCAGGGCTCCCACGTCGATCCCGACCGCCTGCGCTTCGACTTCGGCCCGTCCGATGCCCTCACGAGCGACCAGATCCGTCAGATCGAGGACCTCGCCAACGCGGAGATCCTCGGCAACGAGACGGTCCGCCACTACGAGACCACCAAGGCCGAGGCCAACGCCCGCGGGGCCATCGCCTTCTTCGGCGACAAGTACGGCGACGTCGTGCGCGTGCTCGAGGCCGGTCGACGGTCCACGGAGCTCTGTGGCGGCACCCATGTGCGTGCCCTGGGCGACATCGGACCGGTGAAGATCACCTCGGAGAGCTCGATCGGCTCGAACCTGCGCCGCATCGAGGCCGTCACCGGCACCGGTCCCATCGAGCGGTTGCGAGCCGAGGAGCAGGTGCTGGCCAACGTGGCCGAGGTGCTGAACGTCCCCGTCGGCGACGTGGTCGACGGCGCCCGCAAGCGCCTCGAAGAGATCAAGGTGCTGCGGGACGAGGTGAAGGCCCTGAAGCGCCAGGCCGCAGGCGACCAGGCCGGCGACCTGGCCGGCACCGCGGTGGACGGCGTGGTGGTGCAACGGGTCGACGGTCTGGAGCGCGACACCTTGCGCGACCTCGCCATCGCACTGCGCGACCAGGCTGGGATCCGGGCCGTGGTCCTCGGCACGGCGCCCGATGGTGGCGGCGCAGCGCTGGTGGCGGCAGTCAGGCCCGACAGCGGGTTCGACGCCTCGGCCCTCCTCGAGCAGGCCAAGAAGCTGATCAAGGGCGGTGGGGGCAAGGACCCGCTGCTGGCGGTGGCGGGCGGCAAGGACGCCGACGGCATCGACGCGGCCCTCGACACGGTCCGGGCGGCGGCCGGCATCGACGGCTCGTGAGGGCGCTGGGCATCGACCTCGGTGCGAAGCGCATCGGGGTGGCCCTGTCCGACAGCGCCGGGACGATGGCCACGCCCTACGAGGTCGTCGCCCGATCCGGCGACCGCCAGCGTGACCATCGCCGCATCGCCGCGCTGGCCGAGGAGGCCGGCGCCGTCTGCCTCGTCGTGGGGATGCCCCTGTCGCTCGACGGCTCCATGGGGCCCGCCGCTCGGGCCGCGCAGGCCGAGGCCGACGAGCTGGCGACGGCCACCGGGCTGCCCGTCGAGACGTGGGACGAGCGCCTCACCACCGTCAGCGCCGACCGAGATCTCCTGGCCCTCGCCATGAAGGCCCCGGCCCGCCGGAAGGTGGTCGACAAGGTCGCGGCGTCCATCATGTTGCAGGCCTGGCTCGACCACCGCCGCGCCATCGCCCCCGAGGACAGCTCCCCATGACCGACCAGCCCCCCTTCGACCAAGAGCACCAACCGGCCGATCCCGTCGCGCCCGAGTGGGATGACGACTGGGACGTCGACGACGACCCCGAGGTGGAGCACGAGTACGTCGACCTGCCCCGCGAGTCGTCGCGCGGTCGACGACTGCTGACCGTGCTCGGCGGGCTGGCGGTCGTGGTGGTGGTGTCGGTGGGCGGGCTCGGCCTCTGGGTCTCACGTCAGGTGGACCCGCCTGGTCCCCCCGGCGACACGATCGAGATCGAGATCCCCACAGGCTCCACCTCCGACGACATCGGTGCCCTGCTGGCCGAGGAGGGGATCATCTCGAGCGACACGGTGTGGGGCTGGTACCTACGCATCAAGGGCGGCGGTCCGTTCCAGGCCGGGTTGTACGAGCTGGCCGAGAACAGCGCCATGGGCGATGTCATCGATGTGCTGTCGGCGGGTCCGCGACCCGTCGAGGAGCGCTCGTTCACGATGCCTGAGGGCCTGACGCTCGACGAGACCATCGCCCGCCTGGCCGATCCCGACAAGGGGCTCGGGCTCGACGCCGAGGTCATGCGTCAGCTGCTCGACAGCGGCCAGGTGCGCTCGGCCGTCCAGTCGGCCGATCAGAGCTCCAACGAGGGGATCCTCTTCCCGGAGACCTACCGCGTGGCCGCCGGCGCTGACGAGCTGGCCGTGCTCAAGCAGATGGTGGCGCAGCTCGATGCCACGATGGCCGATCTGCAGGTCGAGTCCGCCCAGGAGCGGTTCAACCTCACGCCGTATGAGGTCCTGATCGTGGCCTCGCTGATCGAGGAGGAGACCAAGGTCGACGAGGAGCGCCCCAAGGTCGCCCAGGTGATCTACAACCGCTTGCGGGAGGGGATCGCGCTCGGCATCGACGCCACGTCGCGCTACGAGGCCGAGCTGGCCGGCCGCGACCGCGGCGACATCGACTTCACCAGCGACTCGCCCTACAACACCCGGCGTCAGCTGGGCTTGCCGCCCACCCCCATCGCCAGCCCCGGGCGGGCCAGCATCGCCGCCGCCCTCAGCCCGGCCGACGGGCCCTGGATCTTCTACGTGCTCGAGGATGCCTCAGGGCGCCACTTCTTCACCGAGAGCAACAGCGAGTTCCTCGCCGCCAAGGCGCGGTGCCGGGACAACGGCCTGGGTTGCGGCTGAGATGCCCACCGGTGCGACCCGCAGCGCGGGGGTCATCGGGCTGCCCGTGCGGCACTCGCTCTCGCCGGTGATCTTCAACGCCGCCTTCGCGGCGGCGGGGCTCGATTGGGCCTACCTCGCCTTCGAGGTGCCTGACGGGGCCGCTGGCCTGGCCATGGCTGGCGTGCGGGCGCTGGGCCTCGAGGGCGTGTCGGTGACGATGCCGCACAAGGCGGCCGTCCTCCCGGCGCTGGACGAGCTGACCGACGACGCCGAGGCGCTCGGCGCGGTGAACTGCGTGACCCGCCGGGGCACCACGCTGGTGGGCCACAACACCGACGGCTCGGGGTTCGTCGACGCCCTGCGCATCGACGAGGGGATCGACCCCACCGGTCGCACGTTTGCCGTGGTGGGCGCCGGGGGAGCGGCCCGGGCCGTGATCCGCTCGCTGGCCGCGGCCGGCGCCACGGGCGTCGTCGTCGTCAACCGATCCGCCGGGTCGGCCGCGCAGGCCGCCGCCTTGGCCGGTGCGGTCGGTCGGGTCGGCACGACGGCTGACCTGGGCGCCGCAGATGTGGTGATCAACGCCACGCCGATCGGCATGGGGGTGGTGGTGGGCCAGGACGGGTCGCCGGAGCCGCTGCCGTTCGACCCCGAGCTGCTGCAGGACGGGCAGCTGCTGATCGACCTGATCTACCACCCGGCCGTCACCCCGTTGCTGCGGGTGGCCCGCGAGCGGGGGATCCGCACGGTCAACGGCCTGGGCATGCTGATCCACCAGGCCGCCCACGCCTTTCGCGTCTGGACTAGCGAGGAGCCACCCCTCGAGGCGATGAGCGCCGCGGCGGTGGGAGCCCTGCTCCACCGGGCCCAAGAAATGCACTGAAGCCCGGGCCCCGTCCTGCCGATAGGTACAACGACCCATCGCGAGCTGGAGGTCACTGTGGCCCTGCAGGGGACCCTGGATACGTTTGCCCTACCCGATGTGCTGCGCCTCCTCGCGGCCACGAGGAAGACGGGGCGTCTGCGCATCACGGGCGCCCGAGGGGCAGGCAGCGTCTGGGTGAGCGGTGGCGAGATCTGCGCGACGGAAGCCACTCACGCGCCGCACGCCACCCAGCCGGTGGACGCACTGGTCGAGCTGCTTCGCTTCGAGGAGGGCTCCTTCGCGTTCGACGCCGACGTCGCGCCCAACGGCCCAGGAGCGCCGACCGACGTGGAGGCGCTGCTCGCCGACGCCGACGCACTCCTCCAGGAGTGGCGCGAGATCGAACAGGTCGTGCCCTCCCTCGACGCCTACGTGACCTTGCGGCGCTCGCTCGACGAGCCCAGCATCACCATCGCGCAGGAGCACTGGGGTGTGCTGGTGGCCGTCGGTGGGGGGTCGACCGTTCGCCGCATGGGCGACGATCTGTGCCTGCCGGAGATCCCCGTGTCGCGCGCGGTGCGCGACCTGGCGGCCCTCGGTGTCATCGACATCGCAGCCGCCGCCCCGCCGGGACTGGCTGACCCACCCGCCATCGTGGCTGCGGCAGCCGATGACGAGCCATCGGTGGAGATCGACGTCGATGCGGGTGGGGCCGAGCCGGAAGCCGTCGAGCCGGCCGCGCCGCCGGCCGACGACCCGGACGCGCTGCCCGTGGCCCGGCCGCTGCGGGCCCGTCGAACCAAGACGAGTGCCCCCACGGACGACGGGCCCCGAATGCCGGAGCACTTCGTGCCCCTCGAGCTGCCCGGGCACATGGCCTCATCGCCTGGTGCCGCGACAGCCCTCTCCACGGAGAACGCCAGTGAAGGGGCTGGCGATGACGGCCTCGCAGATCTCGCCATCGACGACCTGGCCGCCGCCTTCCCCGGCCTCGTCAATCGCATGTCGCCCTCCAACCCCGAGGACAACGAGCTGGCCCGTCAGCTGGCCACGCTGTCGCCGAGGGCGGCCGAGGCCGTGCGGGCGGCGGCCGAGGCAGCGACCGACGAGGAGCGTTCGGCGGTCCTCGACGAGGCCGATGCGGGTGAAGACGCTCCCATCAACCGGGGGCTCCTCTTGAAGTTCCTGTCCTCTGTGAAGAGCTGACGGGCCCCCGGCCGCCGGGCGAGCCAGACTGACCCGGTCATGCGCATCTCCTCTCGGCGGCTGGGTGAGTTCCTGGTGGACCGCCGTGTGCTGTCCCGGGATGTGTTCGAGGAGCTCCTGGCCCGCGAAGAGGCGGAGGGCCTGCCACTGGACCGCCTGCTCGCGCTCGAGGGCGTGGTCAGCGACACCGACCTCACGGCGGCGGTGGCCAGCGAGCTGGGCGTTCCGTTTGTGGAGCTGCGCGACCAGTCGATCCTCCCCGACGTGTGGGGCCTCCTCCCCGAGGAGCAGGCCCGGCGGTACAACGCTGTTGCCCTGGAGCGCCGACCGACGGGTCTGGTGGTGGTGCTCGAGGACCCGGGCGACGAGCAGGTCATCTCGGCGCTGGAGAGCGATCTCGGCGTGAAGGTGCTCCCTGCCGTGGCGGTGCGCGCTGACCTCGTGCGTCTGATCGACCAGATGTACGACACGGGCGACGGCGCCGGCGCCCCGCCCGGTGGGGCCCTCACATCCGTGGCCGAGGCTGCCGACGGGGCCGCCAGCACCACCAGCCCCGTGCAGCTCGACGAGCTCCTCAGCGAGGTGGTCCGGGTCCGAGGGTCCGACCTGCACCTGTCGGTGGGATCGCCCCCCGTGGTGCGGGTGCAGGGCGCGCTCCGTCGCATGCCTGGTCGACCGGCGCTGAACGGCTCCGAGGTGCGGCGCCTGGTGTTCGGAGTGATGACGCAGCGGCAACGAGAGCGGTTCCTCGCCGAAGGCGAGCTGTCCACCTCGCACTCCATCGCGGGCAAGGGCCGGTTCCGCGTCTCGGCGTTCGTGCAGCGCAACTCGGTGGGGGCCGTGTTCCGAGTGGTGCCCGTGGAGATCCCCAGCGCCGACGACCTTGGTCTGCCCGACGAGGTCAGCGCGTGGTCGGAGGAGCGGCGTGGCCTCGTGCTCGTGTGCGGGCCCCACGGCTCGGGCACTTCCACCACGTTGGCCACCCTCGTCGAGCAGATCAACCGGTCGCGAGCCGGCCACATCCTCACGATCGAGGAGCCCATCGAGTTCCTCCACCGTCACCAGGCCAGCCTCGTGAACCAGCGGGAGGTGGGCGAGGACACCGCCACCTTCGCGACGGGCCTGCGCTACGCCCTGCGCCAGGACCCGGATGTCATCGTCGCCGGTGAGCTCCCCGATGTCGAGAGCATGCGACTGGCCCTCAGCGCGGCGGAGACCGGGCACCTCGTGCTGGCGACGCTTCGCACCATCGACGCCGTGCAGACCGTCGAGCGCATCGTGGACGTGTTCCCCGTCGATCAGCAGCTCCAGGTGCGCATCCAGCTGGCCAACACCCTGCGAGGGATCGTCGTCCAGCAGCTCGTGCCTGCGCTCGATGGTGGCCTGGCGCTCGCCACCGAGGTCCTGCTCCCCACCCCCGGGGTGATCGAGTGCATCCGCATCGGCGACTCGGCCAACCTGGGCAAGGCCATCCTCGGTGGGGCCACGAGCGGCATGGGCACCATGGACCAGTCGCTGGCCGAGCTCGTCCGTCACGAGATCATCGACGAGGAGGTGGCCTGCGACCGGGCCATCGATCCGGCCGAGGTGCGGTACCTGCTCTCGGGCGGGTCGCGCTGAGCCCGTAGAGTCGCCGCCGTGAGCGCAGTGGCGGTGGTGGGAGCGAGTGCACTGGGGGTGCCGGTGGGCGCCTTCCTCAACGTCGTGATCGACCGGGTGCCCGACAAGGCGGCGCTGCGCGGCCCGCGCGACGGCGAGCCGTGCCCTCCCGCCTCTTGGCTGGGGGTGCCCGCACAACCCTGGTTGCTGCGTGCTGGCCGCGTCGCGGGAGGCGCGCTTCCCCGTCGTTGGCTTGCGGTGGAGCTGACGACCGCCCTGGTGTTCGGGCTGCTGGCCGCGGTCTACGACGACCTGCGCCTCGCCCCCCTGCTGGTGCTCGGCGCGGCGCTGGTCGCCATCTCGGTGATCGACCTGCAGCTGCTGCGCATCCCCGATCGCGTCACGTTCCCCACCTTGGGCGTCGCGCTGCCGCTGGTGCTGCTGGTGTCGCTGCGCCAGGACGACGGCGAGGCCTTCGTCGCCGCCCTCATCGGGTCGGTCGCCTACTTCGTGCTCCTGTTGCTGCCCCACCTGGTGTACCCGCGGGGGATGGGCTTCGGCGACGTGAAGCTGGCCCTCGTGATGGGCCTCTTCCTCGGCTGGCTGGGCTGGTCGGAGTCCCATCCGGTGGGCGGGCCGATGCAGCTCGTGCTCTACGCCCTGATGCTCGGCTGCGTGCTGGGCGTGGTGTTCGGCGTGGTGTCGGGCATCGTCACGAAGCGGCGCGGCGAGTTCCCCTTCGGCCCGGCGCTGGCCGCCGCGTGCCTGGTCGTGGCGCTCTACGCGCCCACCCTGCGCGTCGTCTGAGGCCCCGATAGAATTAGAACGCGTTCTCGTTCCATCGGGGGGACCGTGGCCGTTGCGACCGACCGAGACCACACCGAGACGCGGGCAGCGCTGGCTCGCTGGCTGGCCGAGCGCACTGGGTGCACCCACGTGGAGGTCGGGGAGCTGAGCATCCCGGGCCTATCCGGGTTCTCCAACGAGACCCTCCTCGTGGATGCCACCTGGGACGACGGCGACGGGCCGCGCACCCGCGGCCTGGTCCTCCGGGTCGAGCCGAGCGGGCACCAGGTGTTCCCCAGCACGGAGTTCGACGCGCAGGTCCGCGTGCTGCGAGCGCTCGCCGCCGAGGGGAGCGTGCCGGTCCCCGAGGTGCTGTGGTTCGAGGAGGACCGCAGCGTGCTCGGCGACCGGTTCGTGGCCATGGCCAAGGTGGACGGCCAGGTGCCGGCCGACAACCCGAGCTACCACGCCGACGGGTGGATGGTGGCGCTCGACGAGGAGCAGCGGGCCACCGTCTGGACCTCCGGCATCGACACGATGGCCGCCGTCCATCGCTTGGATCCACGGCGGGCCGGCCTCGACTGGATCCCTGCCCGACGTCCGGAGGAGCAGCTCGATCTCGACCGCGCCTACCGGCACTTCGCGGCCGGTGATCACCCCTATCCGGTGGTCGACCACGCTCTCGACCTGCTGGCGTCCGACGTGCCACCGGCCGCGGCTGTGCCCGCCGTCTGCTGGGGCGACTCCCGCATCGGCAACATGATCTTCGCGGCTGACTGCTCGGTGGCGGCCGTGCTCGACTGGGAGATGCTGACGGCCGGCGATCCCGTGCAGGACCTCGCCTGGTACCTCCTGCTCGACCGCCATCACCACGAGGCCTTCGGCGTCCCGCGTCTGCCGGGCCTGCCTGATCGGGCGGCGTCGGTCGCCCGCTGGGAGCTGGCCAGCGGGCGCTCGGCCGAGCACCTCGGTTGGTACGAGCTCCTCGGCGCCGTCCGCTACGCCGCCATCATGACGAGGGTGATGCAGCTGCTCGACGCCTCCGGGGTGTTCCCCGGGGCCGCTGAGGTGGCCTACGACCAGACCGGCAGCCAGCTCCTCGAGCGGCTCCTCGACGAGCGCTCCTGAGGACGACCCATGCTCTCTCCCGCTGACGACCTGCCCATCCACCAGGTGGCCGAGCCCATCCGGCGGCCGGGCACGAGCGATCGCAACTTCTACGACCGCTACTACTTCAACTGCCACCCGTGCTCCGACGAGCTGTTCCTCGTGATGGGGATGGGCCAGTACCCGAACCTCGGGGTGATGGATGCGTTCGCGGTGGTCGTGCACGAAGGAGTGCATCGTGTCGTGCGCGCGTCGCGCGAGCTCGGACTCGATCGGATGAACACCACCGTCGGTCCCTTCCACATCGAGGTGATCGAAGGGCTGAAGACGCTGCGCTGCACCCTCGACCCCACCGAGCACGGCCTGGCCTTCGACCTCCGGTGGGACGGCTTCGTGCCGGCCTTCGAGGAGCCGCGCCACACCGATCGCTCGGTCACGGGCCGCGCCTTCCTCGACGCCTGCCGTCTGGCCCAGCTCGGCAGCTGGACCGGCTGGATCGACGTCGACGGCCGGCGCATCGACGTCACCCCGGACCACTGGTGGGGGAGCCGCGATCGCTCGTGGGGGATCCGGCCTGTCGGCGAGGCGGAGCCGCCGGGGATCACGGCGGTCAAGGAGGGCGGCGCCTTCCGCTGGCTCTACGCGCCGATGCGCATGCCCGACCACGCGCTCGTGTTCATCTGCCAGGAGCGCGGCGACGGCAGCCGCGTGCTCGAGGAGGCGGTGCGCCTGTGGCCCGACGGCCGCGTCGACCACCTCGGCCGGCCGGAGCACGAGGTCACCTGGGGCGAGGGTGGCCCCGGCCTCATGGGCATGGCCACGAAGGCGACGCTGCGGCTGGGTGACGTCGTCGTGGAGGTGGAGCCCGTGCTCCCCGTCCACATCGGCGTCGGCACGGGCTACGGCTTCGACACCGACGGCTGGAAGCACGGCGCCTACCAAGGTGAGCTCGTCGTGCAGGGCCGCACCTGGGATCTCACCACCGACGAGGGTCGCAGCCAGATGTGGGGCATCGTCGACGCGGTGGCCAGGTGCACCGTCGACGGCCAGGTGGGCTGGGGCCTCTTCGAGTGGCTCTACCTCTGACGCCGACGGGTCCTCGCGGACGGGTGCAGCCGGAAGATGGGCAGCGGCCGCCGGGCACGCTGTTCGTACCTGTCGATCCGTGGCCACTGTTGGCTGAGGTCGCGCCATGCGGCGTCGCGCTCCGTGGGGGAGAGTTCCACGGCGGTGACGTCGGTCCGCGCTCGATCGATGATGGCGACAGCGTCGGGGCGGGCCCGCAGGTTGGCGACCCAGTCAGCCGTCGTGGACTGCCCTCCCGCCCCGCCCACGACCAGCCAAGAGCCGTCGGCGCACGGGTGGTAGGCGAGCGGTGTGATGCGAGTCGCCCCGGTCCGTCGCCCGACGGTCTCGAGCACGAGCACCGGGGTGCGGAACACGATCGACAAGCCGCTCCGCCCAAAGCGGCGGATCTGTGCCGACTCGATCGGCCCGACGAGCCGACGCAGCGGCCGCAGCCGATCGGCCCAGTTCCCACGCGGCTTCGTCGGCTCAGTCATCCGCTCAGCATGGCTCGCCCGCACCCGGCTGCGTGTCACGCAAATGGGGACGATGTCCCCGATCTCGTGACACCGACCGGGGTTGGGGGTCCTAGGCGGGCTGGTGCAGCTCGACGAGGTTGCGCGACGGGTCGTGCAGGAAGGCTTGCCGGCCGGTGCCGACGGGGGACGCGTCGCTCACCGTGAGGCCCCCGGCGCGGAGCTGGCTGATGGTGGCGTCGAGGTCATCGACGTGCAGCGCGAGGTGCTGGCCCTTGTCAGCGGGCACGTCGCCCTCGATGAGGTGCACCTGCTGCGCCCCGGCATCGAGCCACGCGCCCCCGAAGCCGAAGTCGGGACGATCGGTCCTGGCCACGAGGCCGAGGCGCTCGACGTAGAACCGCAGCGCCGTGCCCACGTCGGTGACGTTGATGGACACGTGATGTACCCCCAGGACCGTCACCGGACGGCGCTGCTCGGGTGCACGGCGATGGGCAGGCGGCGGGGGCCGCGCACCTGACCGTGCGACCAGGTGACGGCGTCGGGGTCGGCCAGGCTGAAGTCGGGGAAGCGCTCCAGCCACACCTCGAGGGCCACCCGCACCTCCATGCGGGCCAGGTGGGAGCCGACGCAGCGGTGGATGCCCAGGCCGAAGGCGGCGTGGCGGTTGTCCTCGCGGTCGATGATCACCCGGTCGGGCTCGTCGAAGGCCGCGGGGTCGCGGTTGGCGGCCGGGAAGGGCAGGAGCACCCAGTCGTCCTTCTTCATCGGGCACCCGTTCCACTCCATGTCCTCGCGCACGAGGCGGGCCATGGTGACCGGGGCATAGGCCCGCAGCAGCTCCTCCATCGCCGTCGAAAGCAGCTCGGGCTCGTCGACGAGGCGCTGCCGATCCTCGGGATGGCCGGCCAGGTGCCAGATCGACGAGCCGATGGCGCTCCACGTGGTGTCGATGCCGGCCAGCAGGAGCAGCGCCATCGTGCCCAGCACCGGCGGCAGCAGGCTCTCGCCCTGCACAGGCTGTGCGATCTCGTCGCGGGTGTCGGGCTCGGCGTCGAGGTCGAAGCCGATGCGCTCGAGCGCCCCGAGCAGCGAAGCCGGGTCCTTGTCCAGCGCGATGAGGTAGGAGGTGAGGTCGTCGCGGGGGTTCTCGATGTGGTCGTCGACGTGGCCCTGCAGGTAGCCGAACAGCGCCATCACCTCGTCGAGGCGCTCCTCGAGGGGCACGGTCACGCCTTCGAGGAAGGTGTGGACGAAGTGGCGGAAGGTGTCAGCGTCCTCCTCGGGGAAGCCGAGCATCTGCGCGATCACGTGGACCGGGATGTGCTGGGCGTAGTCGGCCGCGGCGTCGACGAGATCGCGTCCCTCGAGGGCATCGAGGAGCTGCTCGCAGTAGGCGCGTGTGCCCGGCTCGAGCTTGGCGATCGCCTGGGGCGAGAACGGCGGCAGCAGCTTGCGTCGCGAGCCGTGGTGGTACGGCGGGTCCGAGGAGATGGGCGGCACGGGCCCCGCAGGCGCGATGTGGTCTGGCGGTCGTCCCGGACCGACCAGCACGAAGCGGGAGGTGAAGCGATCGGTGTCGTAGGCGATCGAGGAGATGTCCTCGTGACGGGTCGGCAGCCACCCGCCACCGAAGCGCTCCGTGTGGGCGATCGGGCACCCAGAGCGGAGCTCGTCCCAGATCGGGAACGGGTCCGTGGCCCAAGCGTCGTCGGTGTGATCCCAGTCCTGGGCCCAGTCGGTGACCGGCACGTTGTCGTCCATGTCTCAGCGTGCCACAGCCGAACGTGACGTCACGGTCGATAGCAGCCCGGGCTGGCGCCTTGGCTGGTCGGCACGCTGCACGTCACCTCGGGCACGGCGCGGGAGTTGGTGCGAGTCGGCCAGGCGCTCGATCGGATGCCGCATCTGCGCGGGGCCTTCGCCGACGGGTTGCTGTCGTGGGACCAGGTCGCGCCGGCACGCGGTTCGTCACGCCGGCCACCGACGAGGCGCAGGCCCAGATCCTCCCGGGCTGCTCCAGACCCCGGCCGCTGGCGCCCGTCACCCGCAAGCGCGCCGCCGACATCACCGGCATCCCGCTCAACCAGCGCGACGAGTCGCCCGAAGCCGGCGCCGGCCCGGCCGCCTGACCTGCACACTTGAGGTGTATTCTGTGTGTATGGCACGCACCAACATCGATCTGGACGACGACGCCTGCGTCGCCGTCATGCACCGCTTCGGCTTCACGACCAAGCGGGAGGCCGTGAACTACGCGCTCCGGAAGCTCATCATCGAGCCCCTCAGCGTCGAGGAGGCGCGCGCCATGGAGGGATCCGGTTGGGAGGGCGACCTCGACGAGATGGGCCAGGGACGCGTCCTGTGATTCTCGTGGACAGCTCGGCGTGGATCGAGTTCCTGCGCGGGACCGGCAGCGCGGTGAACGCAAGGGTGCGGGAGCTCGTCGGCGCAGAGCTCGCAACCTGCGACCCCGTGCGCCTGGAGGTGCTCGCCGGCGCTCGCAGCGAACAGCACCTCGGGGACCTGGAGCGCCTCCTCGCTCGGGCCACGCTGCTGCCGGTCGAGCCCACTGACTACGACGTGGCCGCGACGCTGTACCGGAGCTGTCGCCGGAGCGGCGAGACGGTGCGTCGGCTGTTCGACTGCCTCATCGCCGCCGTCGCGATCCGCACCGACTCCGCCGTCCTGCACGCCGACGCCGACTTCGACGTGCTCGCTCGCCACACGCCGCTGCAGATCGCAGTCGCGTGACCCGCAGCAACGGGTTCCAGACCACCTGGAGCCGACAAGTAGCGTTGCCCCGATGCTTCGGTACCTGACGGCTGGCGAATCACATGGGCGGGCGCTCGTCGTCATCGTCGAAGGTCTGCCCGCGGGGCTCCCGCTGGCCACCGAGCAGGTGCAAGCCGAGCTGGCTCGCCGCCGCCTGGGCTACGGCCGGGGCCCGCGGATGCGCTTCGAACAAGACGAGGTGACGATCATCGGCGGCGTCCGCCACGGCCGCACGCTCGGCTCTCCGGTGGCCATCGAGGTGGCCAACAGCGAGTGGGAGCGCGATCCCGACAAGTGGCAGGTGGAGATGTCGGTGCGGGCCGAGGACGGGCCCACCAAGGCGCCCCTCACCCAGGTGCGTCCGGGCCACGCCGACCTAGCCGGCATGCAGAAGTACGGCCTCACCGACGCCCGCGACATCCTCGAACGGGCCTCCGCCCGCGAGACGGCGGCCCGGGTGGCGGCCGGCACCGTGGCCAAGGCGCTGCTCGCCGAGCTCGACATCGACGTCATCAGCCACGTCATCCAGATGGGAGCGGCCCGCTCGAAGGCGACCGCCCGCCCGCTGCCTCACGAGCTCGATCAGGTCGACGAGTCGCCGGTGCGCTGCTTCGACCCTGCCGCCGCCGACGCCATGATCGAGGAGATCAAGGCGGCCGCCAAGGACGGCGACAGCCTGGGCGGCGTGGTCGAGGTGCTCGCCTACGGCGTGCCCGTCGGCCTCGGGAGCCACGTCCACTGGGACCGCAAGCTCGACGCCCTGCTGGCCCAGGCCCTGATGTCGATCCAGGCCGTGAAGGGCGTGGAGATCGGTGACGGCTTCGAGGTGGCCGGCCGCCGGGGGAGCGAGGCCCACGACCCGATCACCTGGGATGCCGAGGCCGGCGCCTACCGCCGTGAGTCGGCCCTCGCCGGCGGCGTCGAAGGCGGCATCTCCACCGGTGAGCTGATCGTGGCCCGGGCCGCCATGAAGCCCCTGGCCACGCTCAACCGGCCCACCCTGAAGACCGTCGACACCGCCACCAAGGCCGAGGTGGTGAGCTTCAAGGAGCGCACCGACGTGACGGCCGTGCCGGCCATGGGGGTGGTGGCCGAGACGATGATGGCCCTGGTGCTGGCCGACGAAGCCACCCGCAAGTTCGGTGGCGACTCGATCGCCGAGCTGCGTCGCAACCGAGACGCCTTCCTCGCGTCGCTGGGCTGACCGGTGGTCCCGCACGTCGTGCTCGTCGGGCTGATGGGCTCCGGCAAGACCACGGTCGGACGTCGCCTGGCGGCCCGGCTCGATCGCGACTTCATCGACGCTGACGAGGCCCTCGTCGAGATCACCGATCGCTCGGTGGCGGAGATCTTCGCGAGCGACGGCGAAGAGGGGTTCCGGGCCATCGAAGCCGATGTGCTGGAGGAGCTGCTCGAGCACCACCGTCCGGCCGTCATCGCCAGCGGCGGTGGGGTGGTGCTGCGCCCGGACAGCCGGCGCCGTCTGAAGGCTCCCGAGGTCACCGTCGTCTGGCTCGATGCCGGCGCCGCCTTCCTGGCCAGTCGCGTCGAGCACAAGGAGCATCGTCCGCTGCTGGGCGGCGACGAGGCGCCTCGGGCCGTGCTCGAGCGCCTCCATGCCGAGCGGGCCCCGCTGTACGCCGAGGTGGCCGACATCACCGTCGACGTCGAGCCCTTCCACCGCGAGCAGGACAAGCCGAAGAAGGCCCTCGCCGAGCGCATCGAGCACCTGGTGCGCCACCACGAGGCCCGTCACATCGCTCCCGAGGTGCACACGTGATCACCGTCGAAGTGGTCCTCGGCGAGCGCAGCTACCCGGTCGTGGTGGGCGCCGGGGCGCGCCACGAGCTGGCCGCTCTGCTCCCGAAGTCGGCCCGGCGCGTCGCCATCGTGAGCCAGGCCGGCATCCCTCTGGACGTCGACCCGGGACGGGAGCACCAGCGCTTCGACATCGGCGATGGGGAACAGGCCAAGGACCTCGCCACCGTGGGGCAGCTCTGCTCGGCGTGGGCCGGTTGGGGCCTCACCCGCGGCGACGTCGTGGTGGCGGTGGGCGGCGGCCTGGTGACCGATGTGGCCGGCTTTGCCGCCGCGTCCTACCACCGTGGTGTGCCCGTGGTGCACGTGCCGACGACGCTGCTCGGCATGGTCGACGCAGCCATCGGCGGCAAGACCGGCGTGAACCTGCCGGAGGGCAAGAACCTGGTCGGTGCCTTCTGGCAGCCGCTGGTGGTGCTCTGCGACACGGAGGTGCTCGCCACCCTTCCCCCGCGAGAGATGCGGTCGGGGCGTGGCGAGCTGGCCAAGTACCACTTCCTCGCCGACCAGGACCTCCTCGCCCTCGACCTCGATGAGCGGATCGCCGCCGCCGTGCAGATCAAGGCCGACGTGGTGGCGCGCGACGAGCGCGAGGATCCCGACGACCGGCGAGGCCGGGCCATCCTCAAC
>JBKJIL010000122.1:0-24154 GCA_046598435.1 Acidimicrobiales bacterium | reverse complement strand
GGCGTCCTGGGCCAGTCGGGCCTCGCCGCCCTCCTTGAGGAGGGTCCACGGCACTCGGGCGAAGCCGACCTTGCCCGCTTCGACCGCCTCCTCGACCGACGAGGCGTCGACGGTGCGCTCATCACGGCGACGGGTGGCCGACGCCAGCAGCTCGGCCTGGATCTCAGCGAGGAGCACGGGCACGAGCGTGGCCACGTCAGCCACGCTGACCTGCATCTTCTCGCCTGAATGGCGCCGAACGATCGTGACCAGCCCGTTGGCGAGATCACGGGGACCCACCTCGATGCGGACCGGCACGCCCTTCAGCTCCCAATCCGTGGCTCGGCGACCGAAGCTGGTGGCGACGTTGGGGTCGAGGCGCACCCGCACGCCCTCCGAGCGCAGATCGGCGACGAGCAGGTCGGCCGCCGTGCCGGCGCCGTCCTCGTCGCGCACGAGCAGCACCACCGCCTGGATCGGCGCCAGCGCTGGCGGCACCACGAGGCCAGCGTCGTCGCCGTGACCCATGATCAGCCCACCGACCATCCGGGTGGAGACCCCCCAGGAGGTGGTCCAGCAGAGCTGGGAGTCGCCCTTGTCGTCGAGATAGCTGATGTCGAAGACCTTCGAGAAGTTCTGGCCGAGATCGTGACTGGTGCCCATCTGCAGGGCCTTGCCGTCGCCCATCATCGCCTCACAGGTGAGGGTGTTGATGGCGCCGGGGAACCGCTCGGCGGCGGTCTTGCGGCCCGGGAGGACGGGGAGCGCCAGCACCTCGATCATGAACGCGGCGTACACCTCGTGCAGGATCCGCTCGGTGTAGGCAGCGGCGTCGGCAGCAGTGGCGTGGGCCGTGTGGCCCTCTTGCCAGAGGAACTCGGTGGTGCGCAGGAACAGCCGGGGGCGCAGCTCCCAGCGCACCACGTTGGCCCACTGGTTGAGCAGCAGCGGGAGGTCGCGGTAGCTCTGGATCCACTTGCCCATGTACTCGCCGATCACCGTCTCGCTGGTTGGGCGCACCACGAGGGGCTCCTCGAGCTCCTTGCCCCCGGCGTGGGTGACCACCGCCAGCTCGGGGCTGAACCCCTCCACATGATCGGCCTCGCGGGTGAGGTAGCTCTGCGGGATGAACAGCGGGAAGTAGCAGTTGTCGGCCCCGGCTGCCTTGATGCGGAGGTCGACCTCGGCCTGCATCCGCTCCCAGATGGCGTAGCCGTAGGGTCGGATGACCATCGTGCCCCGGACAGGACCGTTGTCGGCCAGCTCGGCCTTGGCGACGACGTCCTGGTACCAGCGCGGGAAGTCGTCCGCCTGAGGGGTGAGGATGGGGGCCTTGGCCATAGACGGTCGATGCTAGGCCCGGCGGGTCACGTCGACGGCGCCGTATCGAAGACCTCCGCCAACCCGCGGGTCAGCCAGCTCAGCCCTGCTGGGGGCTCGACCCCCGGATCGCGCATGCTGAGGAGCTCCACGAGCGCCACCGCGTCGCCTTCGATCCGAGCCGCGTCGGCGGGCGCCTCGCCGGCGTGGATGCGCACGTGATCGCCTTCGGTCACGACGACGACCCGGTCGACAGGATCGGCGACCGCCACCACCATCGATCGGTGGTCGGTGTCGCCTCTGCTGACGGCGAAGGCGCGGCCGAGCCCTACCGCGTAGCGGAGGCAGCGCCGCACCTCGTCGGCCTCCAAGGTCTGGGCGCGCCCCAGCGGCACGAGGACATCGCGCTCGTGGATCCAGGCGTCCCACAGGGCATGGTCGGCCACCAGCCGGATGGGCAGGTGCCCCGGCGGGGCTTCCGCGAGGACCGCCCAGCCAGGCCCGTCCACCGTGGTCAACGCGGAAGAGAGCGCATCGTTGCCCGCAGTGAACTCCCCGAGCGTGTGCGCTACCGACGTGCCCTGGGCTCCCTCGACGAGCTCCGCTGGCGAAGCGACCGGGTCGAAGGTGGCCAGGAACGTGGAGGGCTCCCCAGCGAGGCCGGCCGAGATCGAGAAGGCCCAGAACGAGTTAGTGCTCGAGAGGTGGATGATCACGTCCTGCACTGACCAGCCCTCGCATCGGCTCGCGGTGTGCCACTCGGCCTCGCTCAGGTCGCGGAGCACACCCTCGAGCCGCCGGCGCTGTCGCATCACCGGGTGCTCGCCGTCGTCCCACACCTCGACGGACAGGATCGGCCGGTCGCCGTAGCGCGGGGACAGCTGCATGCCAGCGACGCTATCGGCAGGCCCGCAGGGGTGGTTCGCTCAGCCGTCGCGCTCGACGCGCTTGTGGATGAGCTCCACTCGCTGCTCGCTGGCATTGGCGTCGTCGCCCTGCTCGGCAAGGAGGGCGGCGCGGTCCTTGGCCGCTTCGCGCTCGGCCTTGGCGACGTCGGCCCGGGCCATGGCGGCATCGATGCCCTGCTCGTGGATGAGCTCGGCCCACTCGACGAGCGTGGAGACCATCTCGTCTTCCGGCACGACGGCCACGTTGCGGCCCTTGACGAACAGGTGGCCCCGCTTGTTGCCCGCCGCGATGCCGATGTCAGCGTCGCGGGCCTCGCCGGGGCCGTTGACGACGCAGCCCATCACAGCCACCTGCAGGGGGATCTCGCGCTCACCAAAGGCCTCCATGGCCTCCTTGGCCACTGCGATGACGTCGATCTCGGCGCGCCCACAGCTCGGGCAGGCGATGAGGTCGACGTTCTTGCGCTCCCGCAGACCCATGGCCTCGAGCAGCTGTCGGCCGGCGCGTGCCTCCTCGACGGGGTCGGCGGTGAGGCTGTAGCGGATCGTGTCGCCGATGCCCTCGGCGAGGAGCGTGCCCATGCCGGCGGTGGCCTTGATGAGCCCGGCCGGCGGAGGACCTGCTTCGGTGACACCGAGGTGCAGCGGGTAGTCGACCGTGTCGGCCAGCTGTCGATAGGCCTCGATCATGAGCGGGACCGACGACGCCTTCACCGAGATCTTCACGTCGTCGAAGCCGATCTCCCGGAAGTAGGCCAGCTCGAGCTCGGCCGACTCCACCATCGCCTCGGGGGTCACCTTGCCGCCGTGCTTCTCGTAGAGCTTCGGATCGAGGCTGCCGCCGTTCACACCGATGCGGATCGGGATGCCACGGTCCTTGCACTCCTGGGCGACGAGCTTGATGTGCTCGGGCTTGCGGATGTTGCCCGGGTTCAGTCGCAGGCAGTGCACCCCGGCGTCGAGCGCAGCGAGGGCCATCTTGTACTGGTGGTGGATGTCGGCCACGATCGGCACTGGCGAGCGCGGCACGATGCGAGCGAGGCCTTCGGCCGCCTCGATGTCGTTGCAGGTGCACCGCACGATGTCGGCCCCGGCACCGGCAAGGGCGTAGATCTGCTGGAGCGTGCCCTCCACGTCGGCCGTCTTGGTGATGGTCATCGATTGCACGGTGATGGGCGCGCCGCCACCCACGGGCACCGATCCCACCATCACCTGGCGGGTGACTCGTCGCGGGTAGGACGACTCCCCAACGTCCATCAGATCTGCTCCGAGTCCGGCATCAACCCAGGCCGATCGGGTCGACGATGTCGAGGTAGATCGATGACACCCCGAGCAGCACGAGGAACATGAACACGGCGTAGGTGAGGGGCAGCAACCGGGAGACGTCGGCCATGTGACGGCGTCCGCCGACCGAGCGGATCCGCTCGTAGATGGCCACCGCGGCGTGACCGCCGTCGAGCGGCAGCAGCGGGATGAGGTTGAGCACCCCGATCGACACGTTGACGAAGGCCAGGAGCAGCAGGAACGGGCTCATGCCCTCTGCGCTCATCGACGCGCCGATCCTGGCCACGCCGTAGATCGACACCAAGCGGTGCTCGTCGCCCTTGGCTGCCGGCCGGGCCGTCCCCGCGGCGCCTCCACCGTCGTTCACGGCGGCCGGGTGCTTCCCGCCCTCCACGACGCTGGATGCGAAGTCACCCATCCCGCCGCTGAAGAAGCCAGCCAGGCTCACCACGGTGTTCTTGATCGTCGAGGCGGTGTACTCCCCCGCCACGACCACCGAGCGCACCGGGCTGCCCGTGACCGGCGGAAGGTGAGGAAGTCGGCGTGTGATCCCGAGGAGCGCATGGCGGGGATCGCCGGGCGCATGACCGATCGTGGCCGAGAGCTGCACCGTGGTGCCGCCGCGCTCCACGACGACGGGGATGGTGTCGCCGATGTGATCGGCGATCAGCGGACCGACATCGTCGAAGGCGCGCACGGCCTTGCCGCCGAGGCGCACGATCCGGTCGCCAGGGCGCAGCCCTGCCGCATCGGCGGCGGAATCAGGGCTGATCGCATCGATCGACCAGTGGACATCGTCGATCCCGCCGCCGAGACGTTGCGCCTCGGCGGTGTAGGCGGGCACACCCAGCCAGGAGAAGGCCACCAGGAACAGCACGAAGGCCTGCAGGAAGTGCATCAACGACCCCGCGGAGACCACGAGGAGCCGCTTGGGGAACGACTGCTGCCGGAAGGTGCGCGACTCGTCCTCGGGCGGACACGGGTCGAGGTTGTTCATCCCGATGATGCGGACATAGGCGCCCACGGGGATCAGCTTGATGCCGTACTCCGTCTCACCCCGCCGGAACGACCACAGCTTCGGACCGAAGAACAAGAAGAACTCGGTGACCTTCATGCCCGACCACTTGGCCGTGAGGTAGTGGCCGAGCTCGTGCAGGAAGATCATGACCGTGAGGGCGGCGATGATCAGCACCCAGCCCTTACCGGCCAGCAGACCGAACCCGACCGTGCCGCCGATGAGCAACCCGAGCCGCCAACCGCCCCCGGCGATCTCTCCACGCGAGTCGGACCCGCCCGCCGCGCCCGTCATGCGGGCGGGGATCGGGGGCGCGGCATCGGCCGGCCGGGGCTGGTCGCTGTCGGAGATCCGGCTGTCGGTCACGCGGCGTGCCTCTCGTCGATGATCGCTCGGGCCGCCAGGCGGGCCCGTCGGTCGGCGTCGATCACGGCATCGACGCAGTCTGCGGTCCCCCCATCATGCCGGTCGAGGACGGCCTTCAGTACGTCAGGGATGGTCGTCCAGCTGATCTGCCCGTCGAGGAAGGCGGCCACGGCCACCTCGTTGGCGGCGTTGAGGGTGGCGGGAGCGAGCTCACCGGCCCGGCCCGCCTCGTAGGCCAGGCCGAGGCACGGGAAGGCCTCGAGGTCGGGCGGCTCGAAGTCGAGACGGCCCAGCGCGCTCCAGTCGATGCGACCGAAGGGCGTGGCCACCCGGTCGGGGTAGGCCAGCGCGTAGGCGATCGGGAGGCGCATGTCGGGCAGCGAGAGCTGGGCGATGGTGGCGCCGTCGGTGAACTCCACCATGGAGTGGACGATCGACTGCGGGTGCACCACCACCTCGATCTGGTCGTAGCCCACGCCGAAGAGCTCGTGGGCCTCGATCACCTCGAGGCCCTTGTTCATGAGCGTCGACGAGTCGATGGTGATCTTGGGGCCCATCGACCAGGTGGGATGGGCCAGCGCGTCGTCGATCGTCACCTCGGCCAGCTCGGCGCGGGACCGCCCCCGGAAGGGGCCCCCGGAGGCGGTGAGCACGATCCGCGACACCCACTCCCCCGCCTGGGCGTCGGGGTGCTGGGCGCGCAGGCACTGGTGCACGGCGCAGTGCTCGCTGTCCACGGGCACCAGGTCGCCGGCACCAGGGCGGGTCCGCACCCGGCGCACGACGGGGCCGCCCGCGATGAGCGACTCCTTGTTGGCCAGGGCCAGTCGCTTGCCCGCTTCGAGGGCGGCCAGCGTCACCCCCAGCCCCGCGAACCCGACGACGCCGTTGACGCAGACATCCGCGACGGCCGCGATCTCGGCCAGCGCACCGGGACCGGCGAGCACCTCGGTACCGGTGGGCACCCCAGCCGCGAGCTCGGCGGCCAGGGCCGCGTCGCCGATGGCCACGACCTTGGGGGACCAGAGGTGGGCCTGCTCGATCAGGGCCTTGACGGATGAGCCGGCGCCCAGGGCCAGGACCTCGAACCGATCCGGGTCGGCCGCCACCACGTCGAGGGTCTGCGTCCCGATCGATCCAGTGGACCCTGCGATCGAGAGGCTCGTGACCATCACCTCAGGCTACCGACCTGCGCTGCGGCACCACGCTGGCGACCGGTGGCCGGTGGTCTGTCAGACGAAGAAGTCCTTCATGGTGGCCAGCAGCCACACCGCCGGGAGCACGAAGAGCAGCCCGTCGAAGCGGTCGAGCAGACCGCCGTGGCCGGGCAGGATCGAGCCCATGTCCTTCACCCCGAGATCGCGCTTCACCAGCGACTCGCAGAGGTCTCCCAGCGGCGCGAACAGGGCCACTGCCAAGCCGACCATCGCCCCCTCCGCGAAGGAGTCGATGGGCCCGAACCCGACCAGCGCGCTCAGGAGCACGACGACCACCAGGGCCGTGGCACAGCCGCCGACGAGGCCCTCGACCGTCTTGTTCGGACTGGCCGCGGAGAGGGGCTGACGTCCGGCGTTCTTGCCGATGAACAGGCCGCCCACGTCGTAGCCCACGGTGCCGAGGATCGATGCCAGCAGGATGCCGATGCCGGGCTCGCCGAGACTGAGCATCAGGGCCGCGAACGAGCCGAACAGCCCGACCCACAGCACGCCGAGCAGCGTCACCCCGATGTTCATCACCGGGGCCTCGTGCCCCGCGCCCACGAGGTACCAGAGCAAGCACACGGCCGTGGTGAGGAAGAGCACCGTGGGGATGGCCGCGGTGCCGTAGTTGTAGGCGCCCACCAGGAGCCCGACGGTGCCGGTGATGCCGGCCAGGGCGACGGGTTGGTAGCCGGCCTGGCGCAGGACGCCGTACAGCTCGGCGACGGCCAGCGACACGACCGCCGCGACGAGGACCATGGCCGGAGCGGGACCCATCTTGAACAGGATCAGCGCCAGGGCCAGGAAGCCCACGCCGACGGCGGCGGCCACACCGATGTCGCGGTCGCCACCTCCCGGCCGAGCCCCTCGTTGCGGCCGGTGGTCGTCGGGGGCCGCGGCGCGGCGACCCCGGGGGGCGGGAGCCTGGCGGGGGCGGGGCTCGTCGTAGGGCACCTCGGCGGGGGCGTCGACCTCTGCTTCGGCCCACTCCGGGCCGAAGCCCTGATCGTCCTCGTCGATGGCGAACACCGACGCACCTGGTGCCACGGCGTCGTCAAGGTCGGCGAAGCTGAAGTAGTCGTCGTGGGTGGGACGCTCGGAGGTGTCGAGCGCGCCCAAGGGGCCCTCCTCCTCGTTGCCCCACGCGGCGACGTCCTCGAAGCCCTCGTCACGCTCGTGGCGGGTGGCGTCGTCGCGCCATCGTGGCGTCGACGAGGCGAAGCTGGCCCAGTCGTCGAGATCGTCGCCGTCCTCGGCCGGCAGCTCGGGGAGGATCTGCGGCACCTGGCCCGTGGCCGGTTCGGTCCAGTGGGGCAGCTCGACCTGCTCGGAGATCGGTTCGTGGGCGGCAACGACGGGCCGCTCGATGTCACGGGGGTCAGACGACGATCCCAACGGGAAGCGCAGCACGGGTCGTGGACCGTCCGCGGTAGGGGCATGGGGACGGTCGCCGTAGCGGGGCTCGTCGTCCCCGCGACGCTGCGCGACGTCGCCGCGCTCCAGGGCCTCGGCCGCCTCTTCGGCGCCGATGATGCGAACGCCCTCCGTGGGTGGAGCGCTGCGCTTGTCCTCTGGGCGTTCCTGGTCCATTCGGACCTCCTTGCGTGGGGTGGGCGCCCGCACGACCCGGCATGCCGGGTCTCGGGTCAGACCTCGAGGAGCTCTTGTTCCTTCTGGTCGAGCGCCTTGTCGATCTCTGCCTCTTGAGCGTGGGTGAGCTTGTCCAGCTCCTTTTCGGCTCGTGCGATGTCGTCCTCGGTGGCGGAGCCGTCCTTGGCCAGCCCGTCGAACTCGTGGCGGGCGGCTCGGCGCAGGTTTCGGATGGCCACCCGGCCGTCCTCGGCCATCCCCTTGACCACCCGCACGAGGTCCTTGCGGCGCTCGGCGGTGAGCTGCGGGAACATCAGGCGGATCACCTGGCCGTCGTTGCTCGGGTTGAGACCGAGGTCGGACTGCTGGATGGCCTTCTCGATGGCCGCGAGGGAACCCTTGTCGTATGGACTGACGACGAGCATGCGGGCCTCGGGCACCTGGAAGCCGGCGATCTGCTGGAGCGGCACCTCGCTCCCGTAGTACTCCACCTGGATCTTCTCCACCAGGGCGGGCGCGGCGCGGCCCGTTCGGATGCCGGAGAACTCGGCGCGCGCGTGCTCGACCGCCTTGTGCATCTTCTCGTGGGTGTCGTCCAGCACGAGCTTGAGCAGCTCATCGGACATCAGGGCGCGCCCCGTCCTGTGGTCATCGGACCACAGTACCGATCGAGTTCCCCTCGAGGATGGACCGCACGTTGCCCTTGCCCAGGAGGTCGAACATCACGATCGGCAGGGCGTTGTCCATGCACAGGGTGATGGCCGTCGAGTCCATGGCCCGCAGGCCCCGGTTGAGCACGTCGAGGTAGCTGACCTCGGGGATCAGGGTGGCGTCGGGGTTGGTGCGCGGGTCGTCGGTGTAGAGGCCCTCCACGCCGGAGTGGGTGCCGCGCAGCATGGCGTCGGCCTCGACCTCCACGGCCCGCAGGGCGGCGGCCGTGTCGGTCGTGAAGAACGGGTTGCCCGTGCCGCCCGCGAAGATCACGACCCGACCCTTCTCGAGGTGACGGATGGCCCGACGGCGGATGTAGGGCTCAGCCACCTGAGACATGTGGATGGCGCTCTGCACCCGGGTCGGCTGGCCGAGGCGCTCGAGCGTGTCCTGCAGGGCCAGCGCGTTGATGACGGTGGCCAGCATGCCCATGTAGTCGGCCTGGGCGCGGTCCATCCCGGCGCCGGCACCGGTCATGCCCCGCCAGATGTTGCCGCCGCCGACGACGACGGCGATGTCGACGCCGAGGCTGCGGGCCTCGACGATCTCGCCCGCGACGAACTCAGCGACCTTGCCGTCGATCGGGTTGTCCTCTCCGGCGAAGGCTTCGCCGGAGAGCTTCAGCAGCACCCGCGAGTATCGGGCGGTGCTCAAGAGCCGATGTACACCTGTGCGAACTGGGCGATGGAGGCATCGCCGAGCAGCTGGGTGATGCTGAGCTTGTCGTCCTTGGCGTAGGGCTGCTCCAGCAGCACCTGGTCCTTGTACCAGGCGTTGAGGCGGCCCTCGACGATCTTGTCGAGCGCCTGCTCCGGCTTGCCCTCGGCGCGGGTGATGCCCACGAGCGTCTCCCGCTCGGCCGCGGCATCGGCCTCGGGCACCTCGTCGCGGTGGAGGTAGCGGGGCTTGCTGAAGGCGGCCGAGACGGCCACCTCGTGGGCCAGCTCGTCGTTGCCGCCCTCGAGCACGACGACCACGGCGTTCACGCCGCGTCCCTCCTGCTTGTGGAGGTAGGTGTCGACGGACTGGCCCGGAGCCACGTCGAGGCGCACGACGCGCCCGACGTCGATGTTCTCCTTGAGCTTGACCTTCAGGTCGTCGACGCGCTCCTTGAGCGTGTCGACCGTGCCGTCGCCCACCACTGCGGCGACCAGATCGTCGAGCACGGCGAGGAACTCCTCGGACTTGGCGACGAAGTCGGTCTCGCACTTGAGCTCGACGATCACCGCGACGCCGTCCGCGCTCCCCACGGCCACGGCGCCCTGGGTGTTCTCACGGTCCGACCGGTCGACAGACTTGGCCAGGCCCTTCTCACGGAGCGACTTGGCGGCGGCGTCGAAGTCGCCGTCGGTCTCGGTGAGTGCGCGCTTGGCGTCCATCATCCCAGCGCCAGTGGCCTGACGAAGGGCCTGCACGTCCTTGGCGGTGAACGACATGGGGGGTGTGCTCCTCGGGGTGGTGCGAATCGGTGGGGACGGGGCCGTTCAGCCCTCGGTGGGGGCCTCGGGTGCGGCCTCGGCAACCGGAGCCTCAGCGACGGGGGCCTCAGCGACGGGGGCCTCAGCGACCGGCGCCTCGGGTGCAGCCTCAGCCACCGGGGCCTCAGCCACCGGGGCCTCAGCCACCGGGGCCTCGGCGACGGGCGCAGCCGGGGCGGCGGGGGGCGGACCGGCGGCGAGACGGGCGTCGCGCTCCTGCTGGGCGAGCAGCGCCTGGCGGCGGGCCTCGGCCTGCTGGGCGGCCACGCTGGCCTCTTCGTCCTCGGTGCGCACTGCCGCGGGAGCGGCCGCCGCGTTGCCGCGGCGAGAGGCGATGTAGCGGCCCTCCTCGACGGCGTCGGCGATGACGCGGCACATCAGGCTGCCGGCGCGGATGGCGTCGTCGTTGCCCGGGATCACGAACTGGATGATGTCGGGATCGCAGTTGGTGTCGACGACGGCGATGATCGGCAGGCCGAGCTTGTTGGCCTCGGTGACGCCGATGTGCTCCTTCTTCGTGTCGAGGATGAACACGGCGTCGGGCAGGCGGTCCATCTGGGCGATGCCACCGAGGTTGCGCTCCAGCTTCTCGAGCTCACGGCTGAGGAGGAGGGCTTCCTTCTTGGGCATGGCCTCGAACTCGCCGGAGGACCGCATGCGGCGGTACTCCTGCATCTTGGCCACCCGCTTGCCGATGGTCTCGAAGTTCGTGAGCATGCCGCCCAGCCAACGCTGGTTGATGTACGGCATGCCGACCTTCTCGGCGTAGCTCTGGATCGGGTCCTGGGCCTGCTTCTTGGTGCCGATGAACAGGATCGTGCCGCCGTCGGCGACGAGGTCGCGGACGAACGTGTAGGCGGTCTCGATCCGCGTCAGCGTCTGCTGGAGATCGATGATGTAGATGCCGTTGCGCTCGCCGTAGATGAACCGCTTCATCTTCGGGTTCCAGCGACGAGTCTGATGACCGAAGTGGACTCCGGCCTCCAACAGCTGCTTCATGGTGACGACGGCCACGAGGGCTCCCTTCCCGGGGTTCGCTGTGTCGGCTGGTGCCGACGCCGGGCCAGGCGCCCCGAAGGACGACCGCGGGATGGCCCGGGTGCAAGGTGGTTGGTGATCCGGCCGGGCGGTCGCCTGGCCGACGGGCGATGCTAGCGGCCTTCTCCGGCTACCGGCCAACGCCACCGGACTCACCCGCCGAGGGGCGGTCCCAGCCGGGCGGCCAGGCCCCACCCCATGGCCCCCACCATGTCCTCGGCCCAGCTGATCCCCTCCCCCAGGACCTGGTCCGTGAGGGCCGTCCGCAAGGACGTGCAGGTGGGCGGCATCCCGGCCAGGGCCAGGGCCACCTCTCGAGCCGCTTCCGGGCTCCCGGGCAGCGCGTCGTGGGCGGCCAGCCCCGTCACGGGTACAACCACCTGCGGCGCGCCGGGCAGTCGGGTGCGAGGCACAGGAACCACCACATCGCCCCGCGCCGCGATCGAGATGCCTTGCACCCCGTCCGGCAGCGGCGTTCGCGTCAGCGCCGCGATCAGTGCGGACGACTCGGCCAGCTGCGCGCTGGAGGTGGCGTCGTCGTCGAGGGGCAGGCCGAGGGCGGCCGCCCCGACGTCGAGGACGGCTGAGCCGACCGTCGTGCTGCCCACGGCGTAGATGGCGGTGGCCAGATCGGCACCGGCGTGGGGAGTGCCCAACGTGGCCACCAGACCGAGCCGATCCAGGCCAGCCGGGCCATGGCGGCGCTCCAGCTCGAGGAGGGCCAACCTCGTCACGAGGCCACCCTGGGAGTGGGCGTAGAGGTCGATGGGGACGCCGGGCGTCGCTGCGGCCACCGCCTCCACGAGGTCGGCCAGGCGAGCGCCGGCCGTGCGCAGGTCGACCTGGGTGTCGGCCGCCATGTACGTGCGGCCGACGATGGCAGAGAACCCGTCGGCCGGGTCGGGGGTGCGCCCACCGGCGTAGCTGAAGCGCAGCACGTCAGCATCCGCGTAGCCGAGGCCACCAGTCCCCAGGTCGTCGATGGCGGCCGACTCGCTGGTGGACCCCAGCCCACCCACCAGCACGGCGACCCGACGCTCCGGCGGGGGCGGCGCCACCGTGTCGAGATCGGTGCAGTCGCGCCCGGCGGCGGCGCTGGCCGCAGACCAGATCTCGAGGAGCGCCCGCAGCTGCGCGGCGCCCGAGAGCCGGTCGCCGTAGCGCAGGGCCGTGCGCACCACCTGGCCGCCCTCGTCCCGGAGCCAGGCAGCGGTGGCACCCGTGCCGGCCAGACCGGCATCGATGGCCCCCGTCGCCAGGGCCCCCGCGGCCCGTCCCAGACCGCCCACCAGCTGGCGAAGGGCGCGGCGCTCCCCCGCCTCGCCCTCCCCGGGCAGCTCGTCGAAGGGCACCAGCTCCACGTGTGGGGGTGCCTGGCCGAACAGGGACGCGGGGTCGAGGTAGGCATCGCCGATGCGGGCGCCGAGGTGGAGCCTTCCGGCCGTCGTTCCCACCACGGTGCCCTGGCGCACCCGTTGGCCCACGACCACGTCGACTCGATCGAGGAAGGAGTACGACGTGCGCACCCCGTCGTCGTGGAGCAGCGTCACGTGCCGGGTGCCTGCCACCACGCCCGCGAAGGTCACCACGCCGTCGGCGGCCGCGCCCACCTCGATACCGGGCGCGGTGTCGTACTCGAGGCCGCGGTTGCCGGCGCCGTAGGGCGTCGACGGCGGCCGGAAGGGGTCTGTCACCGGTGCGTCGACCGGGGGCACGTACGGCGGTGGTGCGCCGGCGGCCGGTGGGACGTCGAGCAGGAGCGGGGTCGCCAGGCAGGACGCGGCGACGAGCACGATGAGGGCGCGATGTGGCATCGAGCCTCCCCTTGGGGCGCGGTGGAGCCGGAGGAGGGGAAGCGCGTGGGGCCGACAGGTCGGCCGAGGGGGTCCGCTAGGCGGGTTCGCGCTCGGAGGCCGCCATGCGGGCCCGGAGCTGGATCACCGACTTGGTGTGGATCTGACAGACGCGGCTCTCGGTGACGCCGAGGATCGACCCGATCTCCGCGAGGGTGAGGCCCTCGTAGTAGTAGAGCGTGAGGACCGTCTTCTCCCGCTCGGGGAGGCGGTTGATGGCGTCGGCCAGGAGGTGGCGCATCTCCTCCACCTCATAGGCGGCGACCGGGCCGAGCCCACCGTCGGCCAGCGTGTCGCCGAGGGTGACCGAATCACCGCGGTCGCCGCCGGAGAGCATCTCGTCGAGGGCGACCAGGCCGGTGAAGGAGATCTGTCCGAGGGTGGTCTGCAGCTGGTCGTCGGTGAGGTCGAGCTCGTTGGCCAGCTCCGTGTCGGTCGGGGTGCGGTGCAGCTGCCCCTCGAGCTTGGAGTAGGCCTTCTCCAGCGCCCGGGCCTTGGCTCGGACCGAGCGCGGCACCCAGTCGATGGAGCGCAGCTCATCGAGGATGTTCCCCTTGATGCGGGCGATGGCGTACGTCTCGAACTTGAAGCCCCGGTCGAGGTCGAACTTCTCGATGGCGTCGATCAGCCCGAAGATGCCGTAGGACACGAGGTCAGCCTGGTCGACGCTCTGCGGCAGGCCCGTGGCCACGCGACCGGCGACGTACTTGACGAGGGGCGAGTAGTGCACGATCAGCTGGTCGCGCTGGTCTTGGCGAGCGTCTCGCTTGTACGCGGCCCAGAGCCGGTCGATGTCCCCTTCGAGGTCGTTGCTCGTCACAAGTTGGCCTCTCGCCCTAGGCCCGAGGGTGGCTGGCGTCGTACACGGACCGGAGCCGCTCACGGCTGACGTGAGTGTACCGCTGGGTCGTGGCGAGATCAGCGTGTCCGAGCAGCTCCTGCACGGCCCGCAGGTCGGCGCCTCCATCGAGGAGGTGGGTGGCGAAGGTGTGGCGCAGGGCATGGGGGTGGGTGGGGGCGGCTGCCCGACGGTCCACGACCCTCCGAACGTCACGGGGGGTGAGCCGCTTGCCGCGACTGTTGAGGAACAGCGCCCCTGCGGGCGACACCGCGCTGACCAGCTCGGCGCGGGGCCCGTCGAGCCAAGTTCGCAGCGCCTGGATCGACGGTTCGCCGAGGGGCACGGTGCGCTGCTTGGCCCCCTTGCCCCACACCGTGGCCCGTCCCCGGTCGAGATCGAGGTCGGCGATGTCGAGGCCACAGAGCTCTCCGACCCGCACGCCGCTGCCGTAGAGCACCTCCAGGACGGCGTCGTCACGGGCCCGCACGGCGGGGTGCTCGGCGGCATGGGCAGCGGCCGGTTCATCGAGCAGCACGTTGAGCTCGTCCTGGCGCAGCACGCGGGGCAGCCGACCGTCGCCGCTCGGCGCCGACAGGGTGGCCGCAGGGTTGGCGGCCACTCGGCCGGTGCGGGCGCACCATCCGAAGTAGCGGCGCAGGCTCGATGCCTTGCGGGCGATCGACCGCCTGGCGTAGCCCGTGGCCGCCAGGTGGGCGACGTAGCGCCGCAGCACGAGGCGATCGACGCCGTCGGGCCCGTGGAGCCCCTGGGCCTCGGCCCACCGGGCGAAGCCGGTGAGGTCGCGCCCGTAGGCCTCCACGGTTCGGGGCGCCACCGCCGTGAGGGAGGCCAGGAACTCATGCGCTGACCAGGCCATCCGTGCACGGTACCGCCGGATCCCCGGCTGCGACCGCCATCGCCGCTGGTGTGCGGGTGCACGCTCACGACTGCGCCACGCGCTCGTACCAGCCCCCGTCCACAGCGACCCAGCCCTGCCCCACGAGCGTCTCCAGGGTCATGGCCAGCTCGGCCAGCGGGCCACCGGTGCGCACGGCCAGCTGCTCGAAGGTGGCCGGTTCCCATCCGAAGGCGTCGAGCAGCGCCGCGCCGGCGGGGTCGGGCGACGAGCGGGCATCGACCGTGCGACGACGAACGGCCGGCGTGAGCCCCAGCGCCATGAGCACGTCGGCGGAGTCGCGGGCAGGGTGGCAGCCGTCGGCCAGGAGCTGGTTGGTGCCGACGGCGGCCGGGCTGCGCACCGACCCGGGCACGGCCAGCACCGGTCGGTCGCGTTGCTCGGCCTCAGCGACCGTGTGCAGCGATCCCCCCGCCGCGTGCGACTCCACCACGACGACGACGTCGGCCAGCGCGGCGATCACCCGGTTGCGGGCCGGGAAGCGCCATGCTGCCGGCCGGGCACCCAGGGGCGCCTCGCTCAGCAGCACTCCTGCCTCGGCCACCGCCGCCCAGAGGTCGCGGTGGCGGGCTGGGTAGACCACGTCGAGCCCGCAGCCGACGACGCCCACGGGCGGCGCTGCCGTGGGCTCGCCCCGAACGTCGAGCACCCCGCGATGGGCGGCGCCGTCGATCCCGAGGGCGAGGCCCGACACGATGACGACACCCTCCGAGGCCAGCTCACGACCCAGCTGGCGGGCCATGCCGGCGCCCGCGCCGGTGCACCGGCGGGTGCCGACCACCGCCACCCGGGGCGCGTGGAGCACGGCGAGGTCGCCCAGCGCGAACAGGACGGCCGGCGGCTCGGTGTCTGCGCGGAGCGCCTCGGGGTAGCCCTCGTCGGTGCGCAGCAGCACGGCCACGCCGGCTGCGCGGTGGGCTGCCGCCACCGCGGTCGTGTCGGCCCCGGCCCCGGCCGCCCGCCACGCCTGGAGCAACGACGCCACCGACGTGGCGTTGGATCCGGCGAGAAGCGGTCGACCGTCGGGGTCGTGGAGGCGCGGCACAGAGCCCGACGTGGCCCGCTCCCACGCCTCGGCTGGCTCCCACCGGTCGAGCAGGGCCGTCAACCGCCGAGGCCCCATGCCCGGCAGCCCGGCCAGGAGGGCGGCGCACCCGATGGGGTCGGCCGCGGTCATCCGGCCAACGCCTCGGTGCTCGGGCTCACGGCTGGTCCGTCGACCCGCAGGCTGAGCGCCATGGCCACATGGGCGGCATCGATCTCCAGCGGGGCGCCTTGGAGGTCGGCGATGGTGCGAGCCACCCGTCGCACGCGGTGCAGGCCTCGTGCGGACAGCCGACCCGACCTCAGCGCGGCCTCGAGCAGCGCGGTGGCCGCCTCGGTGAGGGGCGCCACCTCATCGAGCCGGTCGGCCGGCAGCTCGGCGTTGCTGCCCACGCCCCGGAGCACGGCGAGATCGCGCACCGCCACCACCCGGGCCGCCACCGCAGCCGACGGCTCCCCGGGCACGTGGCCGAGGAGGTCGTCGACGCTGGGCCGCGTCACCTCGACTCGGAGGTCGAACCGGTCGAGGAGCGGGCCGGAGAGGCGGCGCTGGTAGCGAAGGCGGGCGCCGTCGGTGCAGCGGCAGCCGCCCGGTCTGCTGCCGTACCCGCACGGGCAGGGGTTCATGGCCGCCACGAGGAGGAACCGGGCCGGGAAGGCGACCGTGGCGACTGCCCGAGCGACCCGGACCACGCCCTCTTCCAGGGGCTGACGCAGCGCGTCGAGCACGTGGGGCGAGAACTCGGCCAGCTCGTCGAGGAACAGCACCCCGTTGGTAGCGGCGCTGATCTCCCCCGGCCGCATCAAGCTGGTGCCGCCGCCCACCAGCGCCACCGACGAGGCGCCGTGGTGCGGGGCACGGAACGGCGGGTGGCGCACCAGGCCCCCGCAGGGCAGCCCCAGGCCGGCGGCCGAGTGGACGCGGGTGGTCTCGAGGGCCTCACGGTCACCCAGCGGCGGGAGGAGCCCAGGCAGCCGGGTGGCCAGCATCGTCTTGCCGGCCCCCGGCGGCCCCAGCATCAGCAGGTGATGTCGTCCGGCGGCTGCCACCTCGAGGGCGAAGCGGGCCACCGGCTGGCCGCGCACGTCGGCGAGGTCGGGCAGGCGGGGCGGCGCGGGCATGGCGGCCGCAGGACCTGGCGTGGGCCACGGGTCGAGCCCTTCGGCGCAGGCGATCACCTCGGCCAGCGAGCGCACGGGGTGCAGCGGGCGGTTGCCCACCAGGCGAGCTTCGTCGACGCTGTCGGCCGGCAGCACGAGGGCGCCCACGCCGAGCGCCTCGGTGAGGCACACGGTGCCCGTGACCGGCCGCACCGTGCCGTCGAGCCCCAGCTCACCGAGGAAGGCCCGCCCGGCCACCTGCGCCTGCTCCAGCTGGCCGGAGGCGACGAGCAGCGCTACCGCGATGGCGAGATCGAGCCCGGAGCCCACCTTGCGGACCGTGGGTGGCGCCAGGTTCACGGTGACCCGCTGCATGGGCCAGACGCGACCACTCGACTGGATGGCCGCCCGCACCCGGTCGCGGGCTTCGCGGCAGGAGGCGTCCGGAAGCCCCACGACGGTGAACGACGGCAACCCGGAGGTGATGTGCACCTCGACGGTGACGGCGTGACCGTCGATCCCGAGCAGGGAGGCGGAGGGGACGAGGCCGAGCACGGGCCACTCCTCGGGCAGGCACCCCGGGGGCGGGGTGGCGGACGAGAGCGGAGGGCCGTCAGGTGCGAGAGGCGCCGGCCGTCGAGGCGCAGGGCCCACCATAGGCAGGCCGCCACGCGGCGCGGAAGAGCCGATTCAGTGCGGCGTGGACCCGCTCAGCGACCTTCGAAGCGCGGGTCGCGCTTCTGCAGGAACGCCGTGATGGCCTCGATCGTGTCGCGGGTGCCGAAGTTCACCGTCTGGCAGCGGGCCTCGTCGTCCAGCGCCTGCTCGAAGCTCTGCTCGAAGGCCCGGTTGAGCATCCGCTTGGTCATGGCCATGGCGATCGGCGGTCCGGCCGCCAGCCGGGCGGCCCAGCCGGCGACGAAGTCGTCGATCTCACCGGCGGGGACGATGCGGTTCACCAGGCCGAGCTGGTAGGCGTCCGACGCGGAGATGACCTCCGCGAAGAGGGCCAGCTCCTTCGCCTTGTGCATCCCGACGAGCCGGGGCAGCAGCCATGAGGAACCGCCGTCGAGCGAGAGCCCGCGCTTCGTGAAGATCTCCGAGAAGCGGGCGTCGTCAGAGGCGACCACGAGGTCGCAGCCCAGCGCGAGGCTCATGCCGACCCCCGCCGCCACGCCGGTGACCTTGGCGATCGTGGGCTGGGGGAGCTCGTGGAAGGCCTGGACCACGCCGTTGATCCGCCGCATGGCGGCGAGCTGGTGGGTGGGGGTCTCACCGGTGTGGTCCGAGAGGTCGGCGCCGGAGCAGAAGGCGCCACCGGCCCCGGTGAGCACCACGCAACGGTCGTCGGTGGAGCCGACCAGAGACGCCGCCACCTCGGCCAGCTCATCCCACATCTGGCGGTCGATGGCGTTCTTCTTCGCGGGACGGTCGAAGGTGACCGTCACGACCCCTTCGGCTCGGTCGACCTGCAGCGTCTCCATCCGCGGCACGATACTGAACGCATGGGACTCAACCCGTACCGCCAGCAACGCCGCTCCCCCGCCGACTACCTGATGGTGGCCGCCGCCGTGGTGGCCTGCCTCGTGCTGGTGCTCTGGGCCCTCTTCGGCTGACACCGCACTGCGGCGATCCGGGCGGCTCAGAACGCTGCTTCGATCACCTCGATCTGTCCGGCCAGGATGGCGACCACGTCGAAGCGCAGGCGAGCGGCCCCGGCCCCCGTCTCGGCCAGGAAGCGAGCGGCCAGGCCGCGCAGGCGACGCTGCTTCGTGGGCGTCACGGCCTCGGCGGGGGTGCCGAAGCGGTCGGTGGTGCGGGTCTTGACCTCCACGAACACGAGCTCATCGCCGCGCCGCACCACGAGGTCGAGCTCGCCGTCACGACAGCGCCAGTTGCGGGCCACGACGGTGTACCCGTGGTCCTCGTACCACGATGCGGCCCGCCGTTCGCCGTCGGCCCCGAGGGTCCGCCGACGATCGGGCACCGGCTAGAGCTCCTTCCCCGGGAGCTCCTCGATGTTCACGTCTTTGAACGTCACGATCGACACCGACGCCACGAAGCGGGTCGTGCGGTACATGTCCCACACCCAGGCGTCGCGCATCTGGAGCTCGACGTAGGTGCGACCGTCCTCGTTGCGCACGGTCTTGTGCACCTCGTTGGCGAGGTAGAAGCGGCGCTCCGTCTCGACCACGTAGGTGAACATCGGCGCAACGTCCTTGTACTCCTTGTACAGCTGCAGCTCGATCTCGGCTTCGTAGCGCTCGAGGTCCTCGGTCGACATGTGCGGAGGCTACCGCCGCGCCCCGGCCCCGTCGCCGCTCAGAGGAAGGCGTTGCGACCGGGTGGCCACACGCGGGCGATGGCCCGCCCCACGATGGTGTCGACGTCGATGAACCCGATGTCGCCGAAGCGGCTGTCGTGGGAGTTGGTGCGGTTGTCCCCCATGACGAAGACGTGCCCGGCCGGGATCTCGAAGGGACCGAAGTCGTTGGTCACCACCTCCCGCTGGAGGTACGGCTCGACCAGCGGCTGCCCGTCTATTCGTACGCGGCCGTCGCGCCCGTCGATCGTCTCGCCGGGCAGACCGATGACCCGCTTGATCAGCTCGCGGTCACCCGGATCGCGCAGCGCCACGCTCTCCAGGACGTCGTGGACGATCCCGGCCACCAGGCTCTCCTCCTCTGCCGGCACCGCGGGGGACGGGAAGACGATGATGTCGCCGCGCCGGGGCTCGTGCAGTCGGTAGCTCGTGCGGGACACGATGACGCGATCCCGCTCCCGCAGCTGCGGCTCCATCGAGGCGCTGGGGATGTAGAAGGCCTGGGCCAGCACGGCCTTCACCACGAGGGTGACGACGACGGCGGCGAGCAGGAGGAGGGGGAGCTCGAGGACGACCGGGAGGTGCCGCCGCCGCGCTGGCGCGGTGGTCGACGGTCGGGCGCCGGCGTGGTCTCCGTCATCGGTCGCACCGACCTGCTGTGTCACCGTCACCTCTCTGCTGCGCGGGGTTGGTGTGTCAGATCATGGAGCACACTCGAGCCGTCCCTGGGGACGCCTCGACGCTACGTTGACCGCATGCCCGGCCACGAGCCGCGGGCCCTGCGATCGCCGTGACCGGCGCGACGGAGGTGCACCGGCGGCGACGTTGAGGGGGTGATGGTGAGCACCGAGCGTCTGCAGCGGTCGATCGGCGACCAACCCGGCCTGCACGACCTGCTCGCCGTCCTGGACGCAGAGCTCGGCAACGTCTTCGCCTTCATCACGCGCCGTTGCGGCGATCGGGCCTTGGCCGAGGACCTGACCTCGGACGTGGTCCTTCGGGCAGTCCGGGAGACCAAGCGGTCGGGGTCCGTGGTGACGCCGGCCTGGCTCATGACCGTGGCCCGCAACCGCCTCGTCGATCACTGGCGATCCAAGGCACGCGAAGACCGCAGGCTGCGGGTGGCCTGGTCGAACCCAGACGCTGACGAGTGGGCTGATGACGGATCGCCCCTGGAACCCGCGGTGGTCAACCAGGTGATGCGAACGCTTCCGCCCGGCTACCAGGCGGTGCTGTCGCTCCGGTACCTGGACGACCTGACGGTGCCCGACGTGGCCGACGTGCTCGGACGCAGCGTGCACGCAACGGAGAGCTTGCTGGCGCGGGCTCGCCGCGCCTTCCGCATGAGCTACCTGGAGCAGAGCGATGGCTGACTGGTTCGAGACCCGGTTCCGGGAGCCCGTCGATCCCGCTCGGATCGACCCCGAGTTCGCGGCGCGCGTGCGGGCGCTGGCCGTGAAGGAGTGGCAGGCCGACGCCGCGCCGGCCCCGCCCGTGGACACCGATCCTGACGATCACGAGGGAGACATCATCATGTTGGAGACCGACGACCACCCGACCGGCAGCCAGCCGCCGTCCCCCCTCCGCCGCTCACCTGGCCAATGGCTCCTTGTGGCGGCCGCGGTGGCGCTGGTCGCCGTCGTCGGCGCCGTCTTGGTCGCCAACAGCGACGACGGCGAGAGCAAGATCGACACGGTGACACCAGGGCCCACGCCCACGTCGGCGCGGCCGGCCGCCGAGCCGACCGACGTCATGAGCCTTGGCCCCGAGTTCGTGGAGCTGGAGCCCGGGGTGTACGTCATCGACCCCGATGGCGACGACTCCACGCCGCTGCGGGTCACCTTCGATGTCGCTTCCACGGGCTGGGACTCATGGATCGGCGCGGTGAAGTTCGCCCGCGGCAGCCACGTCGCGGTGAGCATCACGACCATCGACAACCTGGTCAAGGACGGCTGCCTCGACCACAGCCCGGCCGATCCGGCCGTCGGTCCGTCCGTCGACGACCTCGCGACTGCGCTCGGCCGGCTCGCCCCCTTCGCGGTGACCTCACCACCGAGCGACGTGACGATCCTCGGCTACCCGGGGAAGCACCTCCAGCTGACCGTGCCCGACATCCCTGCGGTCGGCGAGAACTTCACGACCTGCGCGGACGGCGAGATCCACAGCTGGATCACCAAGAACAACGACGGCTCCTTCTACGGCTACAACGCCGAGCCGGGCCGCACCGAGGACTTCTGGATCCTCGACGTCGACGGCACCCGCCTCGTGCTCGAGACCACCCAGGGGGTGGATCCGTCGCCGCAGGACATCGACGAGATGCAAGCCATCTTCGACTCGATCCGCATCGAGCCGTAACAGCGTTGCGGGCGGGGGTCGCAGGACCCGGTTGCGATCGCTCCGGGCACGCGGTCACTCTGCCCGCTGCGCCCGACCTCTGCCTCACCGACCTGGCGTTGTCGGGTTCCGCTGCGTTCGGCCGAACGATCTGCCAGCTCGCCCCGAGGCAGGTCGTGGCGATGTCGACGTCGTCCCGCCTGGTGGCCTCGGTACCGCCCGCGTCGTCGCTGGGGGGAGCACGGAGCACAAGCGAACCGGCTCCGCCGTCCTCGACACCCACGGTGAGATCACCCGTGAACCCCTCGAAGTCCTTGGTGCCGTAGATCGAGAACCCGTCACCTCGGCACACGACCCTGAGGTGCCATCCGGCGTCGGCGGCGACGAGGGCGTAGAACCTCGCCAGCTCGTCAGGCGGGCCGGCAAACGAGAACGGCCGGTCGACTGTCGGGCCTGTGCCACCGAAGAAGGGCGCGCTGGCGCTCTCGCGCTGGCCGAGGCTGTCGGTTCCCACGGCGTCGGCGGTCACCACCGGGTCCGCCAGCAGGAGCGCGAGCCGCCGCTCGTTCTCCTGTTCGCCCGAGTCACCGCAGGCGACACCACCCCAGAGGACCGCGATCAGGGCACCCAGGGCCACCCATCCGCGACCAGCAGCCAATGGCCATGCGCCCGTTCTCCGCCGAGCGTCCCACCAGTCAAGAGCCCGTTGAAGCTTTCGGCCAGGGCGTTGTCGAACGACCGGAATCGCCTGGTCCACTGGTGCATTCTGCCCGTCGCGCTCCGCTTCCGCGTCAGATCGGCAGGGAAGGCGCGTATCCCCGTTGGCACGTGGGGCAGGAGATGAGCACCACGCCTAACTCCGTGGCCACGCGCTATCGGCGACGGATCTCCATGAAGACGCGCCTGGTCAACCGCCCAGCTTGCGGACGAGGTGGATGTCCTCAGGCTCCTGGGCGAACAGCCCCGGGTGCACGGGATCTGCCAGCCGGCACCCGCGCCGGAGGTAGAAGCCGACCGCGCTCCCGGTGGGAGTGGCCGAGACGTAGAGGGACCGAGCCTCGGCCTCGCGGGCGAGGGCGACGCCGGTGTCCCACAGCGCCGACGCGGCCCCACGCCGTCGATGGGCCCGACTGACGTGGAGCGTCGCCAGCCACGCGAGTCCCGGTTCGAACGTCGGATGCACCGTCGCCAGGCCCATGAGCCCACCGTTGTCGTCGAACGCGCCGAGCAGGGCGGCGCCATCGGCGAGGACCGACGCGCAGAACGCTGTGTGGCTGGCGACGGTGTGCCCGCCGGAGCCATCGGGATCCCACGGCGGGATGTCGGCCATGAACACCGGTGCCTCGACCAGGCGACCGTCCTCGATCCGGTACTGGACCTCGACGTGCTCCGACCGGTCAATGAAGGCGACCAGAGCGACGTCCCTCGGTTCCAGACGGCGAACGTTCATGACCGAGGATGCCCCATCCCGCCAAGGCTCGCCCGACACGTCACCCTGCCCGTAACGGGCGGCCGCGTCACTCTGGCAGATCTGTGGCGCGTTCTGCGCAGCATCTGCGCAAGAGTGACCAGAGATCTCGGGGGTCAGCGGCCGGTGTCTCCGTCGAGCTGCTCGCGGAGGATGTCGGAATGGCCGGCGTGCCGCGCTAGCTCCTCGATCAGGTGCACGACGATCCAGCGCAAGGTGACCGGGACGTCCCCGTCGTTCGGGTCGTCGATGGCTTCGTCGAGCTCACGGGCGTCGACGATGGCGTCGACGACCGGCCACTCGGCCTCGTAGGTTGCGATCGCCTCGGCGACGGTGTCCGACGGCACGATGTCAGCGACGACCGGGGCTTTCTCCCCGGCAAAGCGGTTGCGCACCCACAACCGTTCGGCGAAGCAGGCGTGCTGTACCAGCCACAGCAACGTGGTGCCGGTGCCGACCAGCTCCCGACGCGCGTCGGCATCCGACACACCGGTGGCCTTCCGCACTATCGACTCGCGCTGGAACCGCCACGCCGCTCGAAGGATCTCCCGCTCACCCACCGCCCGCGGCGGCTTCTGATCGACCACCACCCGAGTCTGCAGGATCTGTGGAGCGTTCTGCGTACCAGTTTGGCAGGTAAGGGCAGCCGGGCGCTCGGCTGCGCCTGACCCCCACCGCTCTGCTGGCGTCGTCCTCGCTCAGCCCAGCAGACGGCTCACCATGCCGATGGCCCCGAGCACGACCAGCGCCGTTCCATAGGCGAAGCCGAGGTCAGCTCGCATCAGCATTCCGCCATCGCTGCGGTAGAGAACGGAGGCGTTCTGCGACGAGTCGAGCCGGCGCTTCGGCGACATGGACCAGCCGGCGAGAAGGCACACGACGCCAAACCCAAGCACGAACAGGGGAGCCGCCATCGTGGCCGTGGAGTCCGTCAAGAGACCTACGAAGCCCAAGGCGATGAACGCGAGAAGCGCCAGCGAGAACCGCCCGACCCAACAGCTCACCAGTCGACCCCACGCGTCCAGAACCCGGCCCACGACCTCACGGTAGATCGCCACCCTGCAGCCCACCTCACCTAGAGGCACCCGATCCGTCCGACGCCAGGGCGGTGTGTCGCTACTGGCAGGAGTGGGCGCCGAACGTTGCAGCTATCGGGGCTCAACACGCAGAATTCGTTGCCGTCGGGATCGGCCATGATCACCCAACTGACGGCGCATTGGCCGATGTATTCTCAGGCCGTGGGCGTCGCTGTGCTGTTTGAGATGACGCCGTGAGGCGCATGGCCTTCACGGCTCGCGTGATCATGGCGGCAACTGCGGCGGCGGCTCGGGCACTGATGCGACGACCATTCCGAGGACCAGCGCAACCGACCTGGACGTGGAGTGA